>NZ_JAHCAS010000001.1:626023-939034 GCF_019634775.1 Dokdonella sp. | reverse complement strand
AAGTGGGTGCTCGGCAAGAACGATGACCTGCGTTACCAGGTCACCGCCGGCAACGGCTTCAGCCGCTACATCGGCCTCGGCATCACCGGCGACACCGCCATCGACGCCGATGGCGACCTCGATGCAATCGGCGGCGTGGCCGGATTTGTCGGCTGGCGTCATGCATGGTCGCCGACGACCCGCACCAACCTCGTCTATGCACGCAGCCAGTACGACAACCCCGTGTCGTTCACCGGCGGCGGCGTCACCGAATCGGTGCAGAGCCTGCGCTTCAACGTCTTCTACTCGCCGTTCCCGAAGGTCGACGTCGGTGCCGAACTGATGGTCGGCAAGCGCGAACTCGAGAATGGCGCCGACGGCCGCATCACGCGTTTGCAGTTCACCACCAAGTACTCGTTCTGACAGAGGAGCAACCAGCATGGCAACCGCAAGCGCAAATCCTTCGCTGACCAAGGGCCATCGGCGGGTCATCCTCGCTTCGAGCCTTGGCACCGTGTTCGAGTGGTATGACTTCTACCTGTACGGCTCGCTCGCCGCGATCATCGCGACGCACTTCTTCTCCTCGTTGCCGTCGGGTAGCGCGTTCGTCATGGCGCTGTTGACCTTCGCTGCGGGATTTGCCGTGCGACCGTTCGGCGCGATCGTGTTCGGCCGCCTCGGCGACATGATCGGTCGCAAGTACACCTTCCTCGTCACCATCGTCATCATGGGCATCTCGACCTTCCTGGTCGGCGTGCTGCCCACCTACGCAAGCATTGGTATCGCCGCACCCATCCTGCTCGTCCTGTTGCGATGCCTGCAAGGCCTCGCTCTCGGTGGTGAATACGGTGGTGCCGCAACCTACGTCGCCGAGCACGCGCCGCAAGGCAAGCGCGGTCTCTACACGAGTTTCATCCAGACCACGGCGACGGTTGGCCTGTTCCTCTCGCTGCTGGTCATTCTCGGCGTGCGCACGTGGCTTGGCGAAGACGACTTCAAGGCCTGGGGCTGGCGCGTTCCGTTCCTGATCTCGTTCCTGCTCCTGTTGGTCTCGGTGTGGATCCGCATGAAGCTCAACGAGTCGCCGCTGTTCCAGCAGATGAAGGCTGAAGGCAAGCACTCGAAGGCGCCGCTGACCGAAAGTTTCGGCAACTGGTCGAACGGCAAGATCGTCCTGCTCGCCCTGCTCGGTGCCACCGCCGGCCAGGCCGTCGTCTGGTACGCCGGCCAGTTCTACGCGCTGTTCTTCCTCACCCAGACGCTCAAGGTCGATGCAGTGACGGCGAACCTGTACATCGCCGCGGCCCTGGCGATTGCCACCGGAGGCTTCATCCTGTTTGGCTGGTTGTCGGACAAGATCGGCCGCAAGCCGATCATCATGGCCGGGTGCCTGCTCGCCGCGGTGACCTATTTCCCGATCTTCAAGGCGCTCACCCACTACGCCAACCCGGCGCTCGAAGCGGCGGCGCAGAACTCGCCGGCCGTCGTCGTCGCCGATCCGAAAGACTGCTCGTTCCAGTTCGTGCCCGGTGAGCTCAAGGGCCACGTCAAGTTCACCAATTCCTGCGACATCGTGAAGAACCTGCTCAATGCACGCAGCGTGACCTACACGAACGAGGCGGCGCCGGCAGGAACGCTGGCCAGTGTGCGCATCGGCTCGACCGTCATCCAGAGCGTCGCCGTCGCCGGCATGAGTGCCGACGAGGCCAAGGCCGCCTCGGCCAAGCTCGCCGCCGACGTGACCGCGGCGATCGACGCGGCCGGGTATCCGGCCAAGGCCGACACATCGCAGATGAACAAGCCGATGATCCTGCTGTTGCTGGTCATCCTCGTCCTCTATGTGACGATGGTGTATGGACCGATCGCGGCCTGGCTCGTCGAACTGTTCCCGACGCGCATCCGTTACACCTCGATGTCACTGCCGTACCACATCGGCAACGGCTGGTTCGGCGGCTTCCTGCCGACCACGGCCTTCGCCCTCGTGCTGCTGACCGGCAACATCTACACCGGTCTGTGGTATCCGATCGTCGTTGCCCTGATGACCTTCGTGATCGGCACGCTCTTCCTCAAGGAAACCAAGGACGTCGACATTTCCAAGTGACGTAGCCACGCGCCGCTCCTCCCCGGCGGCGTGGCACGAAGGGCCGGACGATCTTCGTCCGGCCCTTTTTTTGCGTGTCCACGCGGTCCATTCACCCAACCAGGCCGTGCTTGATGACCGAAGCACGGCGCGGAAAGGTTTCCTGGGTGCGTTTGGCGATTTGCGCCTGGCCGCTCCCTGGTTGCCTCGATTGTGCGATCAGGGACAGGCGCACCGGTTCATGCCCGTTTGATTGCGCCGATGATGGCCAGCAGGATGATCGCGCCGATCAGTGCGCGGACGATCGAGCCGGCGATACCGGAGCCGATGCTGACGCCGATCGTCGGCAACAGCCAACCGGCGAGGAAGGCGCCGACGATGCCGACCACGATGTTGCCGATCACGCCGCAGCCGAAGCCGCGCATGATCAGGCCGGCCAGCCAGCCAGCGATACCGCCGACGACCAGCAAGACAACCAGGGATTCAAGGCTCATCGCGAGTTCCAGGATCACGTCGCCGCACGCGACGCATGGATTGTGCCCGGCGCGGCATGGCCGCGCGACACGGATCAGTTTGGCTGCTCGGGGTCGGACGGCGGCGGCTGGGAGGGGGGCGTGGCGCGTGCTTTGGCGTGCTCGCGCATGGCCGCGATGACATCCGGCTGGAGCATGGTCGCTTCCGGCCGCGCGCGCGCCGAAATGCGGTCCGAGGCGATCGCGAACACGGTGCCGAATGCGCCGACCAGGGAAATCAGCAGGCCAATGCCGAGCAGGCCTGGGCTGCGCGTGGTGAAGGTGATCACCACGCCGACAATGAACAGCGCAATCATGATCCAGCGGGTCATTGGCACGGCATCCCCGTAGCAGTGACGACGGCGCCCGCCCGGGTCGCCGCACCACGCCAAACTACCAGAGTCCCTCGTTGTTGCGCACGACCGCCGGTCGGAAGGAATGTCGCGTTGCTACGGTTCCCCGCGACACCCGGGGATCGACGCCGCTGCAACGAAACCGCAGACTGTGCGCATGGACATCGTCTCGCAATGGGCCCTCGCCGCCGGCCTGGCCTGGGCCAGCGGCTTCCGGCTTTACGCCGCGGTCTTTCTTGTCGGACTGCTCGGCCGTCTCGAGTGGATCGAGCTGCCGGGCTCGCTCGCCGTGGTCGAACATTCCTGGGTGCTGATCGCCGCAGGTGTGATGCTGGTCGGCGAGTTTCTTGCCGACAAGATCCCGGCCTTCGACTCGGTATGGGACGGCCTCAACACCTTCATCCGCATCCCGGCCGGCGCCCTGCTTGCCTGGGGGGCGTTCGGCGAGGACACCCCGGCCATGCAGTTCGCCGCCGCCCTCGTCGGCGGCTTCATCAGCAGTGGCACGCATCTGTTCAAGAGCGGCGGCCGCGCGCTCATCAACGGTTCGCCGGAGCCCCTGTCGAACTGGACGGCCAGCCTCAGCGAAGACGGCATGTTGCTCGTCGGCCTCTGGCTCGCCATCGCCCATCCCTGGGTGTTCCTCGTCCTGCTCGTACTGTTCCTTGCCCTCGTCGCCTGGCTGCTGCCGAAACTGTTCCGTCTGTTCGGCCGCATCTTCCGTCGCCTGCGTGGTGCGGCGCGGGCCTGACCCCACCCCGGTAGACCACGGAGCGCACCCTGTGCGCGATCGCGTTTCGGCGACGTTGCGACGATCGCGCACAGGGTGCGCTCCTGCGACGGGTGTATGTGCATGGAGGTCAGCGCGACGCTTGTCCCATTCCCCATTCCCGGCTTCACGCCGAAAACCGCACCTCGCGCAGCGCCGCATCGGGCAGCGCGTACGAAGTCGCCAGCAGGTCCCCTTCCAGGATGATCTCCGGGAAGACCAGGCCGGCGAGAACCTGCACCGCAAAGATCTCCTGTACGCCGCCGGTGAACTTGAGCAGGGCGACCGTGGTGCCCTGCTCGATGTCGACGACCCACACGCCGGACAGGCGTTCGCTGTTGTCATCGGTGATCGGGATGTCGGTGAAGGCATTGCTCTCACGCAATTGCGACAGGCCGATGAAGGCGAAGCGACCGATGAAGTCGATGCCGCGTGCGAAACCCGGCACTCGAGCGACATCGCGCTTCGCCCCACTGAGAGGATCGATTTCGACAAGTGCGCCGCGGCCCGATTCGAGCAGCCACAGCCGGCCATCGTGCCAACGTGGTGAATGCGGCATCGACAGGCCTTCGGCGATGATGCGGCCATCGGCGAGGTCGGCAAGCACGCCGCCATCGCGCTTGTTCGCACGCCATCCCTGTGGCGTGTCGGTGGCGCCGAGCGCGCTGACATAGCGCGGCTCACCATCGCGCAGGCCGAGGCCGTTGAGATGGCAGCGGTCCTCCGGCGCGTAGTGGCCGACCCACGGCGGTCTCCAGCGCGGCACGAAGCTGGAGCGTTCGTCGAGCGTGCACAGGCACGAGAACAGCGTGTTGACGAACCACAGCGTGCCGTCGGCGGCGAAGGCCATCTCGTGCACGTCGATCGCACCGGTGATGTGCGTTCGCCGTGCGAGGAAGACGGCATCGTGGCGCGGCGGATCGGCGAGGCGCGGTGCGGTCGCCGGCATGTTGCGCAGTTCAGCGATCTCGGCGAAGGCGCCGACGGCGAGGCGTTCGCGATCGGCGGCCAGTCCCATCGGCCGGTTGAAGGTGCGGAAATGCGTGTTGATGCGTTCGCCATCGGCACGCAGCACCACCAGCTTGCCGGCTTGATAGGTGCTCACCAGCAGGCTTGCGCGCAGTGAGCGCAGCAGGCCCGGAAAGTTCGCCGTGTGCGCGCTGGCCAGCGGTTGCGCGGCGTGCGGACCGTCGTGCATGGATATTGCCACCTCGTCGGGGTCGGTCAAGATAGCGCGGCGCAACGCGCGCCGGAACGTCAGCGTTCCGAGTGTCCTGGGTCGAACCAGTCGCGGCGCGTGAACAGGCCCGGGCGGATCAGGTCGATGAAGGCGCGCGCCTCGGCGCTCAGGTATTTGCCCTTGCGCAGCACCACGCCATAGCTGCGCTGGGGAAAGTACTGGCGCAGGTTGCGCACGCCGAGGCGCGCACGGTCGGCTTCGCCGATGCAGATGCCGGTGACGATCGAGATGCCCAGGCCCATCGCCACGTACTGCTTGATGACCTCCCAGCCGCCAACCTCGATGGCGACGTGGTAGGGCACGTTGCGCTTCTGGAAAACCAGATCGACGAGGCGGTAGGTGGTCAGGCGCTTCGGCGGCAGGATCAGGCCGTACGGCGAAAGATCCTCCAGCGTGATCACGGACTTCTGCATCAACGGATGCTCGGGTGGTGTGATCAGCAAGGGGTCGAAGTGGTAGAGCGGCTCGTAGGAAAGATCGTTCGGCACATCGAGCATCGAACCGACGGCGAAGTCGACCTCGTCCGAGCGCAGCAAGGCGAGCCCGTCTGTGCCGGTGACGTTGGCCAGGTTGAGATGGATCTCCGGGTGGCGCGCGCGGAAGGCCGCGACCATGTCGGGCAGCAGGTACTGGATGGTGGCGTTGCCGCAGGCGATGTCGAGGCCGGGTGGGCCGAGCCGGTCGGTTCGCGCGCGGAAGGCTTCGTCGATGCCCTCGAAGCCCTCGATGAGCGGGCGCGCGAGGTCGTACAGCACCTGGCCCTGCGCGGTCGGGGTCACCCGTCGTCGCCGGCGTTCCAGCAGCGGCGCGCCGAGTTCCTGTTCGAGCGCGCCCAACTGCAGGCTGACCGAGGGCTGCGACAGGAACAGCGCCTCGGCCGCGCGTGACAGCGTGCCGAACTTGACCGTGTAGCAGAACGCGCGCAGTTGCTTGAGCCGGTTGCCCTTGTAGTAGTAGCGCGGTGTGGCGGTGCCGGAGAGGGCCTTTGCGCGCGCCCGCGAAGCCGGTTTTTGCTCGGTTTTTGCCATGAAAGTCAGCGACTTGAACAATATTTGACAGTGTCAATGTGTTGCATTGAAACATTCACATTGTCAAATGAAAAGTCCCGGGCGTAGCCTGCAAGGCCTCCACCGAGGATCGCCGCATGTCTGCCGCCATCGAACGCGCTGTCCCGACCCCTCCCCTGCCCGCCGGCCTCGTGCTTGGCGCCGCCGCTGACGAGCGCGTGCTGACGCCGGCCGCCTTGGCCTTCGTCGCCGACCTGCACCGCCGCTTCGATGCACGCCGTCGCGAACTGCTGGCTGCCCGCGTCATCCGCCAGGCGCGCTTCGACGCCGGCGAACGGCCTGACTTTCTCGCCGAAACCGCGGCGATCCGTGCCGGTGACTGGCGCGTCGCACCGATTCCTGAGGTGTTGCTCGACCGCCGCGTCGAAATCACCGGCCCGGTCGACCGCAAGATGATCATCAACGCGCTGAATTCGGGCGCCAAGGTGTTCATGGCCGACTTCGAAGACTCGACCTCGCCGACCTGGGGCAACCTCGTCGACGGCCAGAACAACCTGATCGACGCCGTTTCCGGCAGCATCGAGTACACCACGCCGGAAGGGCGGCACTACGCACTCAAACCCGACCCTGCCGTCCTGATCGTGCGTCCGCGCGGCTGGCACCTGCCCGAGAAACATGTCCGCGTCGACGGCACCGAAGTCGCAGGTGCGCTGTTCGATTTCGGCCTGTTTGCCTTCCACAACGCCAAGGCCCTGCACGCGCGCGCGCGTGGGCCGTTCCTCTACCTGCCGAAGCTGCAAAGCCATGCCGAAGCCGCGTTGTGGGACGAGGTGCTCGCGCATGCCGAAGTCACGCTCGGCCTGCCTGCCGGCACGATCAAGGTCACCGTACTGATCGAAACCCTGCCGGCCGCATTCGAGATGGATGAGATCCTGTACGCGCTCAAGGACCGCATCGTCGGTCTCAACTGCGGGCGTTGGGACTACATCTTTTCCTGCATCAAGACCCTGCGTGCGCATCGCGAGCACGTGCTGCCCGAACGCGCCCAGGTCGGCATGACCGTGCCCTTCCTCAAGGCCTACAGCGAACTGCTGATCAAGACCTGCCATCGCCGCGGCGCATTCGCCATGGGCGGCATGGCTGCGCAGATCCCGATCAGTGGCGATGTGCAGGCGAACGAGGCGGCACTCGCGCGGGTGCGCGCCGACAAGCAGCGCGAGGCGCGCGCCGGTCATGACGGCACCTGGGTCGCGCACCCGGGCCTGATCGCGGTCGCACTCGCCGAATTCGATGCGGTCATGCCGGCACCGAACCAGCTCGACAACCGGCGCGACGATGTCGAAGTGGGTCGCGAGGACCTGCTCGCCGTGCCGGCCGGCACGATCACCCGTGCCGGCTTCATCAACAATGTCGACGTTTGCGTGCGTTACCTCGCTGCCTGGCTCGACGGCCTCGGCTGTGTGCCGATCCATCACCTTATGGAGGATGCGGCGACCGCGGAGATCTCGCGCGCCCAGCTCTGGCAGTGGCTGCATCACGAAGGCCTCGCCCTCGACGACGGCACGCCGATCGATTTCGCCTTGTTCGACGCCGTGCTCGACGGCTGCATCGCACGCCTGCCGGCCAGCGGTCTGCCGGGCCAACAACGCATCGCCGAAGCGGTCGCCATGCTGGGCGAACTGACCCATGCGGCCGAACTGGCCGAGTTCCTGACCTTGCCAGCGTACGCGCGCCTGGCCTGACCACCCCGACCCCGATCCACCCGAGGACACCGCCATGAGCAAGAACCCGATGCCGAGCGCAGATCAACTGAAACTCGATTGGACCAACAACCCGCGCTGGGCAGGCATCACGCGCAACTACTCGGTCGAGGACGTGGTGCGCCTGCGCGGCACCATACATGTCGAGCATTCGATCGCGCGGCTCGGTGCCGAGAAGCTGTGGTCGTCGCTGCACAAGGAGCCGTTCGTCAATGCGCTCGGAGCGCTGACCGGCAATCAGGCCATGCAGCAGGTCAAGGCCGGCCTCAAGGCGATCTACCTGTCGGGCTGGCAGGTAGCCGCCGATGCCAACCTCGCCGGTCAGATGTATCCGGACCAGTCGCTGTATCCGGCCGATTCCGTGCCGGCCGTGGTCCGGCGCATCAACAACGCGCTGCTGCGTGCCGACCAGCTGCACCACGCCGAAGGCGACGACTCGATCGACTTCCTGCAGCCCATCGTGGCTGACGCCGAGGCCGGCTTTGGCGGCGTGCTCAATGCCTTCGAACTGATGAAGGCGATGATCGAGGCCGGTGCCGCCGGCGTGCACTTCGAGGATCAGCTCGCCTCGGTCAAGAAGTGCGGCCACATGGGCGGCAAGGTACTGGTGCCCACCCGCGAAGCGATCGAAAAACTCAACGCCGCGCGCCTCGCCGCCGACGTCATGGGCGTGCCGACGATCATCGTCGCGCGCACCGACGCCGAGGCCGCGGATCTGCTGACCAGCGACATCGATCCGAACGACCGGCCGTTCTGCACCGGCGAGCGCACCGTCGAAGGCTTCTTCAAGACCCGCAACGGACTTGACCAGTCGATCAGTCGCGGCCTCGCCTACGCGCCGTACGCAGACCTCGTCTGGTGCGAGACCGGCAAGCCGGATCTCGAGTTCGCGCGCCGGTTCGCCGAGGCGATCCATGCCAAGTACCCGGGCAAGCTGCTTGCCTACAACTGCTCGCCGTCGTTCAACTGGAAGAAGAACCTCGACGACGCCACCATCGCGAAGTTCCAGAAGGAAATCGCGAGCTATGGCTACAAGTTCCAGTTCATCACCCTGGCCGGTTTCCACGCGCTCAACTACTCGATGTTCAACCTGGCATATGGCTATGCGCGCAACCAGATGAGCGCCTTCGTTGAACTGCAGGAGGCCGAGTTTGCCGCCGCCGAGCGCGGCTTCACCGCGGTCAAGCACCAGCGTGAAGTCGGCACCGGCTACTTCGATCAGGTCACCCAGGCCATCCAGCAGGGCCAGTCGTCGACCACCGCGCTCAAGGGTTCGACCGAGGAAGCGCAGTTCCACGGCGAGCACAAGAGCGCGGCCTGAGGGTCGCATTCGGCGTCGGTATCGGAACGTGGGGTTGGAGGAGCCGAAGAGGCCTCGGGCCCCGCGTTCCGGCAGCGCGGCCGGAACGTGTTCCATCCGCGCGCTATCCACGGCACCGCGGGGTTGGGGTGTTGCGGCGCGCAACGGCCTTCGGCGCAGTCCGGCCAAGACCTGCTTGGCGAAATGCAGCAATCGGTTACCATCTCGCGGCGCATGGGACGGTGCGGGGGAACGAGGATGCCAAGCAGCCCTTCGGCAATAAGCGTCACGCCGCTCGAAAGGTTCGGAGCCAACAGGCAGCGGTCACCGCTGCTGCTGCGAGAGTTGTCCGAGCGCGAGTTCAACCTGTTCGCCGCTGCCAGCGACCGGCGCGAGGTACGCGATGGCGAGGTCATCTTCCGTCTCGGCGAGCTCGGTCGCAGCATGTTCATCGTCGAATCCGGCCAGGTTCGACTCGAGTTCGGCAGCAGCATGCCTGACAAGCTGATCGGTCCGCGCGAGTTCTTCGGCGAGCTCACGCTGTTCATTGGCAACCACACGCGTGTCGCCAATGCGGTGGCGACTGCGCCGACCGTCATGCACGTCATCGAGCAGCAGGCCTTCGACGTGCTGCTCGACACCGAACCACACCTGCTCGCGCAGTTCATGCGCCGCTCGTTCGCCTATCTCGTCGCCAGCGAACAGCAGCTCATCGCCAGTCTCAAGCGGCGCAACGAGGACCTCATGGTCACCCTCGATTCGCTGCGCCAGACCCAGACCCAGCTCAACACGGCGCAGCGTCTGGTGCAGACGGACGAGTTGACCAGCCTGTGCAACCGTCGCGGCCTCTACACCTATCTCGATCAGCTCGAGCGCACGCGCCTGCCCGGCACCGTGCTCGGCCTCATGCTGATCGATATCGATCGCTTCAAGCAGATCAACGACCGTTGTGGCCACCTCGTCGGCGACCTCGTGCTGCGCGCGATCGCCGAGGAAGTGCTCAATGTGGCAGCGCCCTGCGACCTGCCGTGCCGCCTGGGCGGCGACGAGTTCGCCTTGCTCGTACAGGTCACCGGTGTCGAGGAACTGGCTGCGCGTGCCAGCCAGATCGTGAGCTCGGTGCGTTCATTGCGTTTCCCTGCCGCGGTGAACGGCGTCGACGTCAGCGTCAGCATCGGCGCCAGCCTGTGCACCGAGGCCAACGACTGGGCGGTCTGGTACAGCGAAGCCGACCTCATGCTCTACGAGATCAAGGGTCAGGGCGGCAACGGCTTCCGCACGCCGGCAGTTTGATCCGCGCCGAATCCGGGCAGGGCCTGATCCAACCCTTTCACTGCTGCAGCCGCTCGCACAAGAGGCTGATTGCATGGAGGCGGCGTCAGCCCCGAAAGGCAAAACCGCTAGTGCACCCAGCGCCCCGCACGCCGCCGCGGCGGTGTGCGCGGCTCGGTGCCGTGCAAGCGGGCATTCTCCTCGTGGGTCACCGGATGCTCGCGCCAGTAGCTGGCCACGGCCTCGACCGATTCGGGAATGCGGGCGATGCATTCGTCGTATTCCTCGTCGGTCAGCGGCGCGAAGTCGGCATCGCTTTCGAACACCTCGTCCTCGATCGACAGGGCGATGATCGGGCCGAGATGCTGCATGAGGTCGGAATCCTGGCCGAGACGGGCTTCCCAGACCGACGCGCGCAGGTCGATGCCACGGCTGAAGCCCTCGCACCAGCCACGTGAGGTGAAGGCGGTGTCACCGTCGTCGGTGTCGATCTCGCCGAGGATCGGTTCGTAGGCGCCGGTCTCGATCTCGAGCAGCACCGAATCGTTGAGGCGGGCGAGCAGGGTCAGCACGCGCTCGCCCTCCTCGGCATCGGCGAAGGGTTCGTGCAGCACCTCGGCCAGCCACTCGTCGGGTTTGGGCGGCTGCGGGCCGATCGCCAGCGAAGTGAGCAGGCCGTGCACACCGTCGAGCAGCAAGGTGTCCTCCTCGGCGTGCGCGCGCAGGAACTCGTCGAGTTCCTCGAGCTCGCTGTCGGCGAGCGAGGCGGGCCAGGATTCAGAAGTCATCGGCAAGCTCCAGCAGCACGGGCGCATGGTCGGACGGACGATCCCATTCCCGCGGTGAGCGGTCGATGGTGGCGGCGCGCGCGCGCGGCTTCAAGGTTTCGCTGGCCAACACGAGGTCGATGCGCAAGCCGAGATTGCGCCGGAACGCGGCCTGGCGGTAATCCCACCACGAATAGTGCCCGCCATCGGCCTCGAACAGCCGGAAACTGTCGATCAGGCCGAGATCGAGCAGTCGGCGCAGCGCCTCGCGCTCGGGCGTCGAACACAGGATCTGCTCATGCCAGGCGACCGGATCGTGCACGTCACGATCGTCCGGAGCGATGTTGAAATCACCCATCACGACCAGACGCGGATCGTTGCGCAGTTCGCCTTCGAGAAAGCGCGTGACCTTGTCCAGCCAGTCGAGCTTGTAGGCGTACTTTTCGCTGCCGACGGCTTGGCCGTTGACCACGTAGAGGTTGGCCACCCGCAGGCCGCCGACGCTGGCCACGAGCACGCGCCGCTGCGGATCGTCGAGGCCGGGAATGTCGGTCACGACATCCTCGATCGGCGCGCGCGCGAGCAGGGCGACGCCGTTGTAGGTCTTCTGTCCGGAAAAGCGCACCGTGTAACCGAGCGCCTCGATCGCGGCACGCGGAAACTTCGCGTCCTCGAGCTTGGTTTCCTGCAAGGCCAGCACATCCGGCTGCGCCAGGCCGCACCAGCGCTCGACATGCGCCAGACGCACGTTGAGCGAATTGACGTTCCAGCTGGCGATTTTCATGGGCGTCTGGTCCGCGACGGTGTGTCGATCTTACCGGTCCGCCGAGCGGACGGATGAAACCCGGCGGCGCGGCGGCTTGACCGCGGTGATGCGTCTGCGCCAGTGTCGGTCGCGAACAGGGTCGTCGTCCCGGGAGCACTGATCATGGCCGCCTTGAAGTACGCGTTGTCCCGTCGCTGGCTGCACTGGAGCATCGTCTTGCTGATGGTCGCGGCCTATCTGCTGATCGAGTTCCGCGTCGTGTTCGAGCGCGGCACGGCGCCTCGCGCGGCGATGGTGCAGGGGCACTTCTGGGTCGGCATCGCCATCCTCGCCCTGATGCTGCCGCGCCTGCTGCTGGCCATACGCAAACCGGCGCCGCCGGTCTCGCCGCCATTGCCGCGCTGGCAGGCCGTGCCCGCCAAGGCCGCGCATGTGCTGCTGTACGCGATGCTGGTCGTCCAGCCTTTGCTCGGCATTGCCACCGCGTGGACCGATGGCAAGCCGATCCTCGTGCCTTTCACGTCGATCGCGTTGCCGGCCCTGCTCGCAACCGACAAGGCACTCGCGGACCAGCTCGAGGACATCCACAAGCTCGTCGCCAACGGTTTCTACCTCGTGGTCGGTCTGCACGTGCTGGCCGCGCTGTACCACCACTTCGGCCGCCGCGACGATACGCTGCGGCGGATGATTTGAAGCGGGACCGTGATTGGCGAAAGCGAAGGCAAGAGCGACGCCCTGCCCGAATCACGAGTCACGACTACACGGCCGGCACCGGCTCCGCCGGCGGCACGTCGCCGCGGCGCTGCGCTTCCTCGAGTTTCGGCACCAGGCGGACCAGCGCCTCGACCGAATCGCACATGCTGCGCGCGATCTCGCTCTCGCCCATGATCGTCGCATCGGCGCCGGCCTTGAGCAGGTAGGCCACTTCCTCGTCGGAATGGGCGCGGGCAAGGATGGCAATGCCGGGGTTGACCTCGCGCGCCTGCTTGATGATCGGGCCGGCCTCGAGGGTTTGCGGGATGGCCACGAGCAAGGCACTGGCGGTGGACAGGTGGGCGTCGGCGAGCACGCCCGGGCTGACCGCGTTGCCGAGGATGCACGGGATACCGAGCTTGCGCGCCTCGATGCAATCGTCGCGGTCGGACTCGATCAGCACCAGTGGCAGCTTCTTTTCGTACAGCGAGCGGCCGACGCGCGAACCGACGCGGCCGAAGCCGATCAGCACGATGTGGCCAGCCGCCGGGATCAGTGCGCGGTCGGGCAGGAAATCGTCTTCGTCGGGTGGCATCGACACACCTTCCTTCGCGGCGGCGTCCTGTACGGCCTCGCGTCGCGCGAACCAGCGGTCGAGGGCGACGAACAACATCGGGTTGACGATGATCGAGAGCAGGGCGCTGGCAAGGATCAGGTTGCGACCTTCCTCGCTGAGCAGGCCGAGGCTGACGCCAAGCGCGGCGAGGATGAAGGAGAACTCGCCGATCTGCGCAAGTGCGGTGGCGATGGTCAGGCTGGTCTGGATCGGATGGCCGAACGCGCGCACGATGAACAGCGCGCCGAGTGATTTGCCGACCGTGATGATAAGGAATGTGGCGAGGATCGCCAGAGGTTGCTCGAGGATGATCCTGGGGTCGAACAACATGCCGACCGAGACGAAGAACAGCACGGCAAAGGCATCACGCATCGGCAGCGAATCGTTGGCTGCCTCGTGGCTCAGTTTCGATTCGTTGAGGACGACGCCAGCAAGGAAGGCGCCGAGCGCGAACGAAACGTCGAACAGCGCCGCCGACATGTAGGCGACACCGAGCGAAATCGCCAGCACCGCCAGCGTGAACAGTTCGCGCGAGCCGGTCGTGGCGGTGCGCTCGAGCAGCCACGGGATGACGCGCCGGCCGACCGCGAACATCAGCACGATGAACACGGTCACCTTGCCGATCGTCCAGACCAGCGCCTTGAGGATGTCGATCGTGTCAGTCGAAGCACCTTCTTCGACCTTGCCGCCGAGCAGGCCGGCCACGGCCGGCAGCATGACCAGCACGAGTACGGTGACCAGATCCTCGACGATCAGCCAGCCGATGGCGATGCGGCCGCGGTTCGTTTCAAGCAGGCGGCGTTCCTCGAGGGCACGCAACAGCACGACCGTGCTGGCGACCGAAAGGCAGATGCCGAACACGAGGCCGGCGCCCCAGGTCCAGCCCAGGCCCCAGGCCAGCAGCATGCCAAGGCCGGTGGCGATGGCGATCTGCGCGAGTGCGCCGGGAATGGCGATCGTGCGCACCGAGAGCAGGTCGCCCAGTGAGAAATGCAGGCCGACGCCGAACATCAGCAGGATCACGCCGATCTCGGACAGTTCGTGGGCGAGGCTCATGTCGGCGACGAAGCCCGGCGTGAACGGGCCGACGACGATTCCGGCGACGAGGTAGCCGAGCAGAGGAGACAGCCGCAACCGCTGCGCGATCATGCCGAACACGAAGGCGAGCACGATGCCGCCGACGAGCATGGCGATGAGGGGCGTGTGGTGCGGCATGCGGGGGCATCCTCGGCATCGGGCGCGCGGTGCGCGGGGATGGGTGACTATAACGGCAGGACCGTACCGGCGTCGCGGGTTTTCTCGCTGGTGGCCACATCAACGCAGGCCCCGGTGCACTCCACCGAAGCCATGCGTTGGCGATGCCGGCCGCACCTGCGCAACCAAGGCATCCGTGGCGATGGGCGATTGGCGCGAGGCGATGGCCGTACCTGGCCCTACTGTTTCGCGCTCTTCGGCATCGGCTCGAACTTCGTCGCGTCGAAGCCGCCGACCTCGAACACCAGGGTACGCGCGGCCCCGCCCTTCTCACGCACGTCGATCGCGACCTTCTTCGCCTTCTGCATTGCCGCAACGAAGGGCTTGTCGTCTTCGATGAAGATCGCCGGTTCGCCGGTCGGCGGGATGCTGCCGGCGAGGGTCTTCTTCGGCTGGTCATCGAACTGCATGGTGATGCGGCACGGCTTGGCGCAGCCGAAGCCCGGCTCGTTGCCGTAGAGGAACACGCTTTCGCCCCACTCGGTATGCCGGCGCAGGACCAGGCGCACACGCTCCTTGCCGGCTGCTTCGGCATCGCGCGCGTTGATCGAGGCCGTGCTCTGCCGGCCGCCGCCCATCGGCGCGACCTGGTAAGCCCATAGCCGCGACAGGCGCCGCGTTTCGGTTTCGGTGCGCGCCTTCTCGCGCAGCGCCTCGATCGATTCGCGCACGGTCGCGGCTTCGGCGCTGTCCGGGAACTTCGCCAGGATCTCGTCGCCGAGCGGCACGGCCAGTTCGGCATTGCCGGCCTCGACCATCTGCTGGTACAGCGCGAACGACTGCGCTGCCGACGGTCCGCTCGGCTTGGCCGCCTCGGCGGCCTGCGGCGGCGGCGTCGACGAGGGCGAACAGGCGGCAAGCAAGGGCAGGGCGAGGGCTAGCGGGGCGAGGCGGTTCATGGGCAGGACCGGATGCGAAAGGAACGCCGACTATAGCGCCGCGGTGCGTGTGGCATCCCGTCGCGAAGCACGCCGCAGCCGCGCCGGCGTCATTACAATGCCATTTTTTCCGTCGGACCCCCGCGATGGCCTACCCGCACACCCGCCTGCGCCGCCTGCGCCGTGATGCCTTTTCGCGCGCACTCGTGCGCGAAACCGTGCTCAGCGTCGACGATCTCATCATGGTTGCCTTCGTCGTCAATGGTGAAGGCCGCAGCGAACCGGTCGCCTCGATGCCGGGCATCGAGCGCCTCTCGATCGACCGCCTGCTCGGCCTCGCCGATGCCTGCGTCGAGCTTGGCATCCCCGCGCTCGCGCTGTTCCCGGCACCCGGACCCGAGGTCAAGACCGACGACGCACGCGAGGCATGGAATCCCGATGGGTTGTTCCAGCGTGCCGCGCGCGCGCTCAAGGCGCGCCATCCGGGCCTCGGTCTGATCGGTGACGTCGCCCTCGACCCGTACACCACCCATGGCCAGGACGGGCTCATCGACGCATCCGGCTACGTCGTCAACGACGCCACCGTGGACGCCCTGGTGAAGATGGCCTTGGCCCAGGCCGACGCCGGCTTTGACTTCGTCGCGCCTTCCGACATGATGGACGGGCGCATCGGCGCCATCCGTGCCGCGCTCGAAGCCGCCGGCCACGTGCACACGCGCATCCTTGCCTATTCGGCGAAATATGCCTCGTCGTTCTACGGCCCGTTCCGCGACGCGGTCGGTTCGGCCGGCAACCTCGGCAAGGGCGGCAAGCACACCTACCAGATGGATATCGCCAACAGCGACGAGGCCTTGCGCGAAGTCGAACTCGACCTCGCCGAGGGCGCCGATGTCGTCATGGTCAAGCCGGGACTGCCCTACCTCGATGTCGTGCACCGCGTGAAGCAACGCTTCGGCGCACCGACCTTCGTCTACCAGGTCAGCGGCGAATACGCGATGCTCAAGGCCGCGGCACAGAACGGCTGGCTCGATGAACGTGCCGTCGTGCTCGAAGCGCTGACCTCGATCAAGCGGGCCGGCGCCGATGCGATCCTGACGTACCATGCACTCGACGCAGCACGCTGGCTGCGGGAGACACGTTGACGCGCATTGCGTTGGCACACTTCACCATCGAGGGAGGATGTCGATGACCGCACCGACCCAGCAGTACGCCGTGTTCGGCCAGCCGATTGCGCATTCGCTGTCGCCACGCATCCACACCGCGTTCGCACGCCAGCTCGGCATCGCCATGGAATACCGCGCGATCGAAGCCTCGGCGGACAGCTTCGTCGCCGAACTTGCACGCTTCGCCGATGCCGGCGGTCGCGGTGCCAACATCACCCTGCCGCTCAAGGCCATCGCCGCGCGGCTGTGCCTTCGCCTCAGCGATCGCGCGCGTCGTGCCGACAGCGTCAACACCCTGCTGCGTGAAGGCGCCGGCTGGTACGGCGACAGCACCGATGGCACCGGCCTCGTGCGCGACATAACCGAGCGCCACCATCTCGATCTGCGCGAGCGTCGTACCCTGCTGCTCGGCGCCGGCGGTGCCGCGCGTGCGGCTGCGTTCGCCCTGTTCGATGCCGGCATCGCCGAACTGACCATCGCCAATCGCACCCCTGAGCGCGCCGACGTATTGGCCGACGTGATCGGCGCGCCAGGGCGCGTGCATACGCGCTACTGGGATGACCTCGGCCAGTGGGGTGCCTACGATCTGGTGGTCAATGCGACCTCGGCCGGCCATGACGGGCATGACCTGGACCTGCCACGTTCGCTGGTCGCGCCGCGCACGCTTTGTTACGACCTTTCCTATGGCAAGGCCGCAATCGGCTTCCTCGCCTGGGCGCGCAGCGCCGGTGCGGAACAGGCCCTCGACGGCCTCGGCATGCTCGTCGAGCAAGCCGCCGAATCGTTCGTCCTGTGGCATGGTCAGCGCCCGGATACCGAGCCGGTCTACGCGGAACTGCGCGCCTACGTTCCCGGTGATGCCGAGGACTGAAAGTCCCCGCACCAAACCCCATCACTGTGGAAGCCGTTCCCGCCAAGGCGAAGCCTTGAGCGTGCTCCGAGCAATCCCGCCCAGGACGGTGACGCCATTACGGGATTGATCAGAGCATGCCTGGCATTGGCGCCTGACAATTCGTGTATTGACTGCTCCGTCAAGCCCGGATTTGTCGATGCTTGATGCTTTGATCAACTCCTGATCGTCTATCGGCCAATGGCCGCTCAATATCGTCACGGCTGCACGACATGGCGCGATTCAACCGGCGGTGCCGACGAGATACTCGTCCTTGAGCTTCACGTAGTGTCGTGCCGAGTAGTACAGGCGCTCGATCTCGTCGTCGCTCAGGCGCCGCATGCAGCGTGCCGGGTTGCCGAGCCACAGTTCGCCCTCGCCGACGACCTTGCCCGGCGCGACGAGCGCGCCGGCACCGATCATGGCGTGCCTCTTCACCAGGGCGCCATCGAGCACGGTGGCGTGCATGCCTATCAGCACCGCGTCCTGCACGGTGCAGGCATGCAGGATGGCACCATGGCCGATGGTCACGTCGGCGCCGATGAGCAGCGGAAAGCCGCCTTGCGTGTACGGCCCGTCATGGGTCACGTGCAGCACGGCGCCATCCTGCACGTTGGTGCGCGCACCGATACGAATTCGGTGGACATCGCCGCGCGCGACAGCGCATGGCCACAGTGATGCGTCGTCGCCGATGTCGACGTCGCCGATGACGACGGCGGCCGGGTCGACATAGGTGTTGAGGCCCAAGCTGGGGACGATGCCCTTGTACGGGCGGATGTTCATGGCGTGACCTGTGCTATCGGGGTGTACGGCGCACGCCGGGGATGCTGCAATGGCGTCACTGCATCTGCAAGGGTCGCAGCGCACGGGTGCGCCGGGCGGCGCGTCGGGTCGGCCAGCGCCGTTGCGGGATTGATCAGACCATCCCAAGGGATACCCCCGGGTTGGCAGGCTGTGCGGATCTGCCATCGCCAGCGCGGCCGTGCGCACGCCGAATGACCTTTGCGCGCGTCTTGCCTAAGATGCCGTCATGGATCAGCCCAACACCAGCGACCTCGAAGCCCTGCTCGCGCGCCAGCGCACGGCCTGGGCGGCCAAGCAGCCGGATGCGGCGCAGCGCCTGCGCGATCTCGGCCGCCTGCGCGAGGCATTCGCGCGTCGTCTGCCGGATTTCGTCGCCGCCATGGGCGAGGACTTCGGGCGCCGCTCCGTGCACGAGAGCCGGCTTACCGACGGCATGACCGTGTTGCGTGAGATCGACCACCTGCGCCGCCACCTGTGTCGCTGGATGCGACCGCGCCGACGCCTGGCCGACTGGATGTTCCTGCCGGCGCGCACCGAGGTGCAGATCAAGCCGCTTGGCGTGGTCGGCATCATCGCGCCGTGGAACTACCCGGTGAACCTGGCGCTGGCGCCGCTGGCCGCCGCGCTGGCCGCCGGCAACCACGTCATGCTCAAGCCGTCCGAGCACACCCCGCGCACCTCCGAGCTGTTGCGCGAACTGCTCGCCGAGGTGTTTGCCGAAGAGCGCGTTGCCACGGTCACCGGCGATGCCGAGGTCGCCGCGCGCTTCGCCGCGCTGCCGTTCGACCACCTGTTCTTCACCGGCTCGACCGAGGTCGGGCGCAAGGTCATGGCAGCGGCGGCGCGCAACCTCGTGCCGGTCACGCTCGAACTCGGCGGCAAGTCGCCGGCGATCGTCGCGCCCGACTATCCACTGGATACGGCCGCCGAGCGCATCGCCGCCGGCAAGTTCCTCAATGCCGGGCAAACCTGCATCGCGCCGGATTACGTGTTCGTGCCGCAGGGCTCGCAGGCCGCATTCGTCGCCAATCTGCGCGCCTGCGTCGAACGCCACTATCCGGCGCTGCGCGAGTCGCCGGATTACTCCAGCATCGTCAGCGACACCCACTACGCGCGCCTGACTGCTTTGGTCGAGGAGGCGCGTGCGGCCGGTTGCGAGGTCGTCACCCTGCCCGGCGCCGACGCGCACAATGCGGGCAAGCGCGTGTTCGCGCCGACCGTGATCGTCGATCCGCCCGCATCGCTGCGCGTGATGCAGGAGGAGATCTTCGGACCCGTGTTGCCGGTGCTCGGTTGTGCCTCGATCGATGATGCGGTTGCCTTCGTCAATGCGCGCCCGCGACCACTCGCGCTCTACCACTTCGACCACGACCGTTCGCGTACGCGCCGCGTGCTCGCGGCGACCATCGCCGGCGGCGTCACCGTCAACGACACCGTGCTGCATTTCGCCCAGAGCGAATTGCCGTTCGGCGGCATCGGCCCGTCCGGCATGGGTCACTACCACGGCCACGCCGGTTTTCTCGCCTTTTCCAAGCAGATGCCGGTGCTCTATCAGGCGCGCTGGTCGTCGATGGGTCTGTTGCGTCCGCCATACCGCAAGCTGGCGGATTTCGTAACGAAGTTCCTCACTCGCTGAGACCGGCTTGCTTCAGCGTCGCCGCCAGAGCACGCAGCGGTTGTTCGCCGGCAGGGCATGGTCGGCGACGCGCCCGAAGCCGGCGCGCTCGGCCAGCGCATCGACATCGGCGAGGTCGCGCAGGCCCATGTGTGGCGAGCGTTGTTTCAGATGCGCATCGAAGGCGGCATTGCTGTCGCTGGTGTAGCGACCGTCGAGGTTGAACGGACCGTAGATGGCCAGCACCGCGCCGGCTGCGGTGACGTCCGGCAAGTGTGCGAACAGCGCTTCGACCTCGGGCCAGGCCATGATGTGCAGGGTGTTCGCGCTGAACACGGCGTCGAAGCGCGACGAAGGCCACGGGCCCGCGGCGACATCGAGTTCGAGCGGCGCCGGCGTGTTCGCCAGCGCGGCGTCATCGAGCCAGGCGCGGATGCCGGCAAGGTTTTCCGCACGCTCCGAGGTCTGCCAGCTCAGCCAGGGCATCGCCGCGGCGAAGTGCACGGCGTGCTGGCCGGTGCCGCTGCCGATCTCGAGCACATGGCGACGCCCGGCATAGGCCTCGCGCAGCACGCCGAGGATCGGTTCACGGTTGCGTTCGCAGGCGGCGGCGAACGGCTTCGCGCTCATGGGGGAGGCGCTTCGGCGGCGTCGGGCGAAACGACGGTGTCGGCCGCCGGTGTGGCGCGCAGGTGTGCCGTTGCGCCCCAGCCGAGGGCGAAGCCGCCGGCGACGAGCAAGGCCGAGAGCAGGAAGGCTGCGCCGGGCAGGTGGATCGCTGCGCCGGGACTGATGAAATGCGCGAACACCTGGGTGAACAGGAACGGTCCGAACACCGTGGCGAGACTGGCGAGGCTGGTCATCGCTCCCTGCAGACGCCCCTGTTCGCGCGGATCGATCTGGCGCGTGACGATGGCCTGCACGGTCGGTCCGCCGAGCCCGGACAGGGCCAGAAACGGGATGCCGAGCAGGAACACCGGCCACCAGCTCGCGAAGGCGAGCGTCGAGAAACCGGTGGCGCCGCAGGCCAGGCCGGCGAGCATGACGCGGCGCTCGCCGAACGCGGGCACGACGCGACGCACGAGGCCCGCCTGCACGAGCGCACTGCATATGCCGACCAGGCCGAGCGTGTAGCCAACTTCACGCGCGCCCCAGCCGTAGCGGTAGTCGGCATACAGCACGAAGGTCGAGTTCAGCGAGAACTGGGCCAGGCTGACCAGAAAGAACACGATGGCCAGGCCGAACACCTGCGGATGGCGCCTGAGCATGCGCAGTGAACCGAGTGGATTGGCCTGGCGCAGCTCGAAGCGCTCACTGCGCCGCTCCGGTGGCAGCGACTCGGGCAGGATGAACCATCCGTAGAGGAAGTTGGCGAGCGCAAGGCCGGCAGCGACCCAGAACGGCAGGCGCACCGATATGTCGCCAAGGAAGCCACCGAGCGCCGGGCCGACGATGAAGCCGATGCCGAACGCAGCGCCCATGGTGCCGAACGCAGCCGCGCGCTTTTCCTTCGGCGTGACGTCGGCGATGTAGGCGTTCGCGGTCGAGAAGCTCGCGCTGGCGATGCCCGAGATGATGCGGCCGATGAACAGGATCGGCAGCGTCTGCGCGAGCGCCATCAACACGAAATCGATGCCGAGCGCGAAGTTCGAGCCGAGGATCACCGGGCGCCGGCCGAAGCGGTCCGACAGTGCGCCCTGCACCGGCGAGAACACGAACTGCATGAGGCCGAACAGCGCGCCCATGATGCCGGTCCAGCGCGCCGCGTTGGCGATGTCGCCGCCGGTCATCGCCTGCACCAAGTGCGGGAACACCGGAATGATGATCCCGAACGCGAGCATGTCGAGCATGACCGTGACGAAGATGAAGATCACCGCGGCGCGGCGCACCGGGGTGACGGGATGTTCGGCGGTCATCGGCGATATCGGAAGCTTTCGGCAGCGCGCGGACGATACACGATCGGCGCGCCGGCAATGGGGAATGGGGAATCGGAGCCCGGAGAGTCAACCGAGTCGCGATCGAGCGTCATCCGTTCCATGTGCTGTTTCAACCACGCCGCGCATCGACGAAGCGGAGGAACTCCGCGCGTGTCCTCGCGTCTTCGCGGAAGGCACCGAGCATCTGGCTGGTCACCATCGACACGCCACGCTTGTGCACGCCGCGCGTGGTCATGCACTGGTGCACGGCGTCGATGACGACGCCGACACCGCGCGGCTTCAGTACGTCGTCGATACAGTGGGCAATCTGTGCGGTGAGCTTCTCCTGCACCTGGAAGCGTCGGGCGAAGCCGTCGACGACCCGTGCCAGCTTGCTGATGCCGACGACCTTGTCGGTCGGCAGATAGCCGATGTGCGCGCGGCCGATGATCGGCGCCATGTGATGTTCGCAGTACGATTCGAACTCGATATCGCGCAGCACGATCATCTCGTCGTAGCCGGCGACCTCCTCGAAGGTGCGGCGCAGGTAGGCCGCCGGATCGACGAGGTAGCCGGAAAACCAGTCACCATAGGCCTCGACGACACGTTTCGGCGTGTCGAGCAAGCCCTCGCGTGCTGGATCCTCGCCGGCCCAGCGCAGGAGTGTGCGCACGGCCTCCTCGGCGACTTCGCGCGTGACCGTGGGACGTTTGCGGCGTGGCTTCATCGGCAGGCTCCCGCGCATCGATGGATGCGCGCCGGGCCGCGAGTCTACCGCGCGTCCGCCGCCGACCGCATGCGTGGCAAGACTGGGCGGCCGTGCTCATCCGCTGCGCGTGCGCTCGCGCAGCGGCGCGAGCACCCAGGCCAGCGAGACGAGACGGTGGCGTCGCGCACTGCGCCGGCCATGCAGGAGTGCGGCCAGGCGTTCGAGCAGGCGGTTGATCTCGGCCAGTTCGGCGTCGCCTACCCAACCCTTCAGGCGCGAGGCCCACAGTTCGCGCAGGGCGCCATCGACGACGACATCCCGCCGCGCGATCGCGGCGGCAAAATCGCGCCCGGCAATCCGCAACAGCGAGCCCGCGACACGCTCCACCGCAACCGCGTTCGCGGTTGCTCCCGGTTTGTAGGCAAGCCGCGTGCGCGTCCGTGCCCGGGACCGATAGCGGCGACCGTCACCGTTTCCGGCGATTTCGTCGACAACTCGCCCGCGCACGAGCAGGCGCAGGTGGTAGTAGAGGCTGTCCGCGGGCCGGCCCAGTTCGGCGGCCAGCTCGGCGACTGAGGCCTCGCCACCGAGCGCTTCCAGCGTATCGACGATCTCCTGGCGAGCCGGCGAGGCGAGCAGGCGGATCGTTGCGGTGTCACTCACGTGGTGGTCGTTCCGTGCCATAAGTTGGGCTTGCCCATATTGAAATTCGGCGTAATTATTCAATACATGGCCCGGAGCCACAATCCGGGGGAGCAGCAGCGATGAAATCGAGGTTGATCATGTTCGCGCTGGCCGTGTTGTTGCCAGGCATGGCGATGGCGGCGGACGATGCAGGCGCCTTGCTGGCGCGCTCGAAGGCGGCCAGCGGCGGCGAGCGCTGGGATGCGGTGACCACGTTGGCTGCTGAAGGCCGCATCATCGCCGGCGGTCTCGAGGGCCGTTTCACCAGTCGGTCCGACCTGGAGCGTCGGCGTGCGGTGACGCACTACGTGCTCGGTCCGGTCGGGGGTGCCGAGGGCCATGATGGCATTCGCGTCTGGCGCCAGGACCCCGGCGGCGAGATCGCCGTGCTCGATGCACCCGAAGCATTGCGGCGCGCGCGGACCCAGGCCTGGCTCGACGCGCGCGCCTACTGGTATCCGGATCGTGGGCGCGCGAACTACACCGCCCCGGTGGCTAGGCAGGAAGGTGATCAGCGCTACTGGAGCATGATTGCCACGCCCGAGGGTGGCGATCCGGTGACGCTGTGGTTTGACGCCGACAGCAATCTGCTGGTGCGCACGGAACAGAAGCAGGAGGCCTTCACCGCGGTCAGTGACATGTCCGACTGGCGCGAGGTCGAAGGTCTGCGCCTGCCCTTCCGCGCCGTCACCGATTTAATCGACGGGGCTGGTCGACGCGACCAACGCATGCGCACCGAGGCGCACTTCGAGCGCTACACGGTGGGCGTCAGCGTAAGCGACGCCGATTTCGCCGTACCGGAGATGGATGCGCGCGCACGCATCGTCGACGCCGGCGGGATCACGCGCATTCCGTTCGATCTGGTCAACAACCATATCTATGCGGAGGGTTCCATCGACGGCATGCCGGCGCGTTTCCTCGTCGATACCGGCGGCGCCAACCTGCTGACGCCCGCGACCGCACGCAAGTTTGGGCTCGCGGCGAGTGGCCAGCTGGCCGGTCGCGGCGTTGGCGAGGAAGCGGTGGACCTGGCCCTCGCCAATGCGCGCGAAGTGCGCCTCGGTGGCGCCGTCCTCGAGCGACCGACGTTCTACATCATGGACCTCGGCGACATCCCGGCAGTCGAAGGTGTCGAGTTCGACGGCTTGGTCGGCTACGAGATGTTCCGTCGCTTCGGCGTGACGATCGACTATGCGAAACGCGAGCTCGTGCTCGCCGAACCGGCCCGCTTCGTGCCGCCGGTCGGCGCGCGCGCCATGCCGTTCGAATTGGCCGAGCGCATCCCGATCGTGCATGGCCGTCTGGATGGTCGCCAGGTCCGCCTCAGCGTCGACACCGGCTCGCGTGCCTCGCTGAGCCTGCACTCGCCGTTCGTGCGCGAGCACGACCTCGTCGCCCGCTACCAGGCCGCGCCCGAGGCCGTGGTTGGCTGGGGGGTCGGCGGCGCATCACGCGGCCGGCCGGTACGTTTCGGCGAACTCGAACTCTCCGGACTCGTCATTCCGGCCGTTGCAGGAGACCTCTTCACCGGCGACAAGGGCGCGTTCGCCAGCCCGGATCTGTCGGGCAACCTCGGTGGTGGCGTGCTCCGGCGCTTCACCGTTGCCTTCGATTACGCGACCAAGCGCATGTACCTCGCGGCCGATGACGCGTCAGCGACGGCAGATGCATTCGATCGCAGCGGACTCTGGCTGATGAAAGACGGCAGTGTCCTGCGCATTGCCGATGTGGCACCGCAGAGCGCTGCACAGCGTGCGAAGCTGCGCGTCGACGATCGCATCGTGACGATCGACGGCGAACCGGTTATGCAACGCGGCCTGATTGGCTGGCGCGAGCAGTTGCGTGAACGGCCGGTCGGCACGCGGCTCGCGCTGGGCATCCGCCGCGGCGAGGCGATGATCCAGAGCACGCTGGTGCTGGCCGATCGCATTCCCGCGCACCCACCGCGCAAGCCATGACGCGCTGGCACGGTGCAACCCGGATCACAACGCGGATCACTCCACCCGGCAGAACACCGCCTTGAGATAGCGTGACTCGGGCACGTGCGCCTGCCAGGGATGGTCGGCACCGGCTCCGCTCACCTTGAGTACCTGCACGGTGCGCCCGGCGTAAAACGCCGCGCGGCGCAGCATGTCGAGGAATTGCTCCTCGCTGACCAGGCCGGTGCAGGAACAGGTCAGCAGGATGCCGCCCGGTTTCAGCGCCGCCATCGCCAGCTTGTTCATGTCGAGGTATTTCTTCAGCGCGGGAATGACCTGCTCGCGGTCGCGCGTCATTTTTGCCGGATCGAGGATCACCACGTCGAACTTCTCGGCGCGGTTGTTCGCGTAGTCGCGCAGCCAGTGGAAGATGTCGGCCTGCACGAAGCGCGTCTTGACCTTGTTGAGATGCGCGTTGCGCCGGGCGATCTCGAGGATCTCCTCGTCGAGGTCGACGCCGACCACCTCGCCGGCACCGCCGACCGCCTTGGCGTAGATCGCGAAGCCGCCCGAGTTGCAGCACAGGTCGAGCACACGCTTGTCCTTGCAGAACGCGGCCAGGGCGAGGCGGTTGTCACGCTGGTCGGCGAAGAAGCCGGTCTTGTGCTTGCTGCCCGGCGCGGCGTGGAAGCGCACGCCGTGCTCGTGGATCACGCTCGGCGCTGGTGTCGGCGGAGCCGCGCAGTCGAAGCTCTCCTGCTTCTGAACGTGCTCCTCGGCAAACGCGTAGATCGTGCTGCCGGGGAAATGCTCGAGCAGGCAGCGACGGATCACCTCGCGCTGCTTGTACATGCCAGCCGCGAAGAACTCGATGACGAGGATGTCGGCAAAACGGTCGACGACGAGGCCGGACAGCCCGTCGCCCTCGGAATGGATCACACGGTATGCATCGGTGACCGCATCGAGGCCGAGCACCTCGCGACGCAAGGCAACCGCTGTCGCGATACGGCGTGCGAAGAAAGCTTCGTCGACCGCTTCGTCGCGATCGGCGGTCAGTACGCGCAGGGTGATGCGCGAATGACCGTTGTAGAAGCCACGGCCAGCGAAGCCGCCATCCCGGTCGATGATGTCGACGATGCTGCCCGGCTTGGGTTTCGGTTCGGGTTTCTCGACCATCTTCTGGTAGATCCAGGGATGATTCGAACGGCGCTCGATGCGCAGCCGGACCGTGGGCAGCGATTCATTCATGCGCGCATGGTAAGGACGCCAGGATGAATCCCGCAACGGCAGCGCCGCCGCGCGTGGGCGCTGCGAGGGCGCGATGGCGCCGGCAGGCTGTCCATCCGCCCAGCCGCGCAGGCCGCGGCTGCGGTCGGCACCATGACTTCCGGCAGGGAATGCTGGTAGAGTCGCCGCCCAGTACGAAGGGGAGTAGCTCTCCCGCTGCCGAGATCGTCAATACGGACCGCCGCGCCGGTCCCGGTCCGGCAGGTGGAATCGGGTCGCCACGACCGCCGTCCACGAGCAAGACCTTCGCCGTTTTACGGCGAAGCCATGCCCGGAATTCCGAGGGCCCGCATCGCCACCGGCGCGCGGGCCCTCTTTGTTACCGGAGCATCGGCAATGCACACGATCGGATCCCCCGCGCTCTGGCTGGTCTTCGGCCTGGTCGTCGCGGTCGCCCTCGTCATCGACTTCCTCGTGTTGCGTTCGAGCGGCGCGCACAAGGTGTCGTTCCGCGAGGCGGCGATCTGGAGCGTGTGCTGGATCGCGCTCGCGCTGCTGTTCAATCTCGGTCTGTGGTGGTGGTTGTCCGAAAGTGTCGGCCGAGCGACGGCCGACGAAGTGGCGTTGCAGTTCCTCACCGGCTACGTCGTCGAGAAGGCCCTCGCGGTCGACAACATCTTCGTCTTCCTGCTGATCTTCACCCGCTTCAACGTCAGCGCAGAATTGCAGCAACGTGCACTGATGATCGGCATCCTCGGCGCGATCGTGCTGCGCGCGATCCTGATCCTGATCGGTGCGGCGCTGATCCAGCGGTTCCACTGGATCCTCTACATCTTCGGAGTTTTCCTGATCTATACCGGCATCAAGATGGTGCGTGCACCGAATGACGAAGCCGACTTCGAGGCAAATCCGCTGCTGCGCTGGATGCGTGGCCACCTGCGCCTGGTCAACGAATTCCAGGGCGGCCGGCTGAGCATCGTCCGGGACGGAACGCGCTACTTCACCCTGATGTTCGTGGTGATGGGCCTGATTGCGGTGACCGACGTGATCTTCGCGATCGATTCGATCCCGGCGATCTTCGCCATCACCGACGACCCGTTCGTCGTGCTGACCTCGAACGTGTTCGCCGTGCTCGGCCTGCGCGCGCTGTTCTTCCTGTTGGCCGGCATGGCCGACCGCTTCCACCTGCTCAACTACGGCCTCGCCGCGGTGCTGGTATTCATCGGCATCAAGATGCTCATCGTCGAGGTGTGGAAGATTCCGATCGGCCTCTCGCTCGGCATGGTCGCCCTGCTGATTGGCAGCTCGCTGGTCGCCAGCCGGTTGTTTCCGGCCAGGGATTGAGTGCGGGTGCCCGCGATCGAGTGGGTCATGGGCGGGGCGTCCGCACGCGAAAGCCGCTGCGGTGGCGCGACGCTGGACCGGAGCCTCAAGTCGCGTCGAGCGCGGACACGCTGACCACGCGGTTGCGCCCGCCGCGCTTGGCTGCGTAGAGCGCGCGGTCGGTGGCTTGGCGCAGGTTGTCGAAGTCATCGGCGGCGGGGCTGATTGCCCCGGCGCCGATCGACACGCGCAGCGGCACGTGTGCACCATCGATCGCGAATGTCGATTCGCCGATGCGCGAACGGATGCGTTCGGCCAGGCTGCGCGCACCGGTTTCGTCGACGCCCGGCAGGACAACGACGAATTCCTCGCCACCGACACGGCTGATGAGATCGCCAGCGCGCAGTTCGAGCTGCAGGCGCTCGACCAGCGCCTTCAGCGCGAGGTCACCGGCCTCGTGCCCGAAGTCGTCGTTGATCTGCTTGAAGTGATCGATGTCGATGGCGAGCAGGGCGAGCGGACGCTGTGCGCGCCTGGCATCGGCCACGGCGCGGCGGCCGAGGTCGTCGAGCGTGCGTCGGTTGTACACGCCGGTCAGCGGATCGAGCATGGCCAGGCGCGCGAGGTCGGCATTGAGGCGATCGCCGCACATCAGGAAGAAGGCGACGGTGGCGAGCACTGGCATCAACGAAGCATAGGTGAAGACCACGCCCTGCAATGGCGAGTAAGTGACGACGCTGAGCGCGCTCGAAGTCGGCGCTGACACGATGCGCACCAGCATGATGGCCATGCCGATGCCGAGCAGCACGGCCAGCAGGTGCTCCGGCCGGCTGCGCGTGCCGCGGGAGCTGTAGATGCCGATCACGCCAAGCAGGCCGAGCGCGAAGATGGCCAGCGAGACGAGCACGGTTCGACCGCCCAGGGTCGGCCAGACCCAGGTCATCAGCGTGGTGCCGACCAGGGTGGTGACGACGAGCATGGCGAGCATGCCGCGGCGGTCGGGGCAGGCATTGAACTTGCGCAGGGCGTGCATCTGGTGGGCGAAAGCGGCCATCAGCAGGGTGTTGGCGGCGACGATCGACAGCAGGTCGGGGATATGGTCGCGCAGCGCGTACATGACGAACGCGGCCGGCTGCAGCAGCAGGCCGCGCACCCACAGATTGATCGTGCGCTGCAGCGATGGCGGGTAGCCGCTGGCGGCAAACGCCAGCCCGGCTCCGACGACCAGGGTCATCGTCGCAGCGAGCTGCATGGCGGTGGGAATGTCGAAGTTCATCGTCCTCGGGCGTGTCCTGCCATGTGTGGGGCGCCCCAGGCGGCCGACCGATCCGCTGGCGCCGGCGCATCATCGTGTCATGCGCGTCCCGGAGCCAGTAATAAAAATTCGTGACATCGACTCCGGCGTGGGCGCCGCGTTCGCGGTGCGCAGGGAACAAGCGGGCGATGCCCGCATGCCCAGGCCAGGACGATGACCTCGTTGTGGGATTGATCGGAACATCCCTGGGGATGACACCGTGCAACTCTCGGGCCACCTGCGATGCGCACGCCACGAGACGATAAACCACAGCAGAATCAGGAGGTTGAAAGCCTTGTGCAGATCCGACGATCGAGGTCGGCGGGCGCATCGAGCGCCGGGGAACAGGCCAAGCAGCGGAAGTTGTTGACGGGCCGTGCATGCGTGGACCGGTAGCCGAGTCGATCCGGCCGCCTTGCGCCACCCTGGCCCGACCCCACCTGTCGACGATGGACCTCGCGCCGCAGACCCCCGAACCGACCGCGAATGCGGCCCGCCATGACCGCGAACGCATCCGCCATGCGCTGTATGGCGCCGCGGTCCTCGTTGCCGGTATCTGGGCGGTGTGGCTCGGTGGCTGGCTGCTCGGCTGGCGCATGGGCGATCTGGGCGTCGAGCCGCGTACGCCCGGTGGCCTGGCCGGAATCCTGTTCGCCCCGCTTGCGCATGCCTCGTTCGCCCATCTGATGTCGAACACGCTGCCACTGGCCGTGCTCGCCACGCTGATGCTGTACGCCTATCCGCTCGCCTCGCGCATCGCCTTGCCGGCGATCTGGCTGCTGTCCGGTGCCGGCGTGTGGTTGTTCGCGCGCGACTCGGCGCATGTCGGCATGAGCGGTGTCAACCACGGCCTGATGTTCTTCCTGTTCCTGACTGGCCTGCTGCGCCGCGACCGCATCGGTGTCGCCATCGCTCTGGTCGTGTTCTTCCTCTGGGGCGGCATGCTGTTGACCGTGCTGCCGCGCGAGGAACACATCTCGTTCGAGTACCACCTGGCCGGTGCCGTGGTCGGCGCGCTTGCCGCGATCGTGCTGCGCCGGCGCGACCCGTCGCCGCCACGTCGGCGCTACAGCTGGGACGACGAGGATGAAGCGAGCGAGCCCGCGAGCGACGCCGAGCTCGAGCTGCCGCGTCCGCACGAGGTTCCGGTGCTGTGGAAAGGGCCGTCCGCGTCGGAGGATCGCGGCGTCGTGCTGGTTTTTCCGCGCCGCCGCGATGAGCCGCCCGACTGACGCCATGGGTGATCGGCGCAGAAGCCTGCGCGGCAGGAGCAATCGAGGCGAGAAGTTCGCCGCGCGAGGACAGTTCTTCGACGCGTCGCCGGCCCGCACTGGTTCTACCGGCCAAGAAGCGGCGGAAGCGCTTTACAACAGCGATAGCTGGTCAAAAAGGACAGCATGGTGGACTTCGCAGCCCGGTTGGCTTCGGCCGCGCAGGCTTCTAGGATGGATATCTGCACAATCGGATTTCCCGCCATGGCCGCCGAACCGCGCCGCGTCGAACACCAGCAGACCGACAAGGGCTACGTCCCGGTCTACACCACGGATGTCGTCGAGCAGCCATGGTCGAGCTACACGTCCGACGACCACGCCACCTGGGCCACCCTGTTCCATCGTCAGCGCGAGATCCTGAAAGGTCGCGCCAGCCGCGAGTTCATCGACAACCAGGAGCGGCTCGGCATGTCCGCCGACGCGATCCCGCGTTACGAGGAACTCAACACCGTGCTCGCGAGTGCAACCGGCTGGCAACTCGTCGGCGTCGAAGGCCTGCTACCCGAACTCACCTTCTTCGACCACCTTGCCAACCGTCGCTTCCCGGTGACCTGGTGGATCCGTCGCCCCGACCAGATCGACTACATCGCCGAACCCGATCTCTTCCACGACCTGTTCGGCCACGTGCCGCTGCTGCTCAACCCGGTGTTCGCCGACTACATGCAGGCCTACGGCCAGGGCGGCGTGAAGGCGCATGGCATCAGCGCCGAGGCGCTGGTCAACCTCACGCGGCTGTACTGGTACACGGTCGAGTTCGGCCTGATCCGCGAAGCCGACGGCCTGCGCATCTACGGCTCCGGCATCGTCTCCTCGAAGGGCGAATCGATCCACTGCCTGGAATCGCCGGCGCCGAACCGCATCGGCTTCGACCTCGAACGCATCATGCGCACGCGCTACCGCATCGACACCTTCCAGAAGACCTACTTCGTCATCGACAGCTACGAGCAACTCATCGAAGCCACCTTGCCCGACTTCACCCCGCTCTACGAACGCCTCGCCGGTCAGGCGTCGATCCCGGCCGGCGATGTGCTCGACAGCGACCGTGTGTTCCATCGTGGTACGGGGGAAGGGTGGAGTGGCGAAGGCGATGTTTGACTCCGCACATTCGGATTTGCGTAGGAAACGCCTTCAGGCGTGATGCTCTTTGCTTTGCGGCCTTGTACAGCCAAGGCATCACGGCTGAAGCCGTTTCCTACGGCGTTTCCTACGGCCTGTCCAGGCGTGACGCGTTCGCGTGGATGCACGTTAACCGCGCAACACGACCTTGCCGACTTCGAGCACGGCGGCGATGCGTTCGCCGTTCCAGCGGTAGATGAAGTGTTCGGCCTGCACGCAATGGGTGACCAGGTCCGGGTAGAACAGGGCCACGCATTCGCCGCCGGGGTCGCGCACGCTGTCGTAGGCAAAGCCGTTCGAGCCCGCTTCGCGCAACTGGCGGGCGAGCGCCTGGCTCGGCGCGTAATCGTCGGGACGGTGCAGTTCCGGCCAGCCGCCGCGCACGTCGTGCAGGCGACCGTCGATGGTGCAGCGGTAGCAGCGCATTTCGAGGTCGAGCGGTGGTTCGGCGGTGGCGCGAAGGAAGCATTCGCGGTGGTGGATCGTTTCCTCGATTGCGGTGGCGACACGCCGCGCGGCGTAGAACACGCCCCACTCACCGTCCGAGAACCGGCTGCCATCCGGGTTGCGGTGGGTGAACGCAGCCATGACCGGCGTCGTGCCCGGACCGCTGATGCGGCGCTCCCTGGGGACGCTGGCGATATCGCCGACTTGCTCGCGCAGGCGTGGGTCGGTCAGCGCTTCGATGGCGTACAGCGCGTCGAGGTCGGCCGGATCGGCGATGCGGTCGAAGACGCCGACCGGTGGGAAGCGGCTCGGCACGATGCGCGATGCCGCGCTCCAACGGACGCGCTTCTGTGGCGGGATGTGCTTCATCGCGCCACTCAGTTCCAGCCGCGTTGGGCGTCGAGATATTCGCGCACGACGTAGAGATCGGCGACGTTGCCCGACAGCATGCGCTCCAACGCGGAACGCCCGCCGAAGGCCGGCGCGCTGTTCGGGCGGCGCACCCAGGCATCGGCACGTTCGGCATCCGGAAAGAGGATGGCGAGGCTTTTGTAGATGCCGAGCACGTAGCTGATGCGTTCGAGCACGTCACGGCCGAGGCTGCCGTCGCGCTCGCGCTTCCATTTGTAGAACGTCGATTCCGGCGGTTCGCCGAGCAGGCGACGCTGGTCGGCGACGCGCAGGCCCCAGCGCTCGGCGATGGCGAAGAAGGCGCGCAGGGCCGGGCCACCGAGTTCGGTGGCGGGCTGGGGGGGCTGGGTGGGTATGGCGCGGGTCTTCACGCAAGGTTTCCAAATGAAGGTAGCGGCCACTTTACTCCATTGGTGAACCTGCGCATACAGGCCTCACGCATCAAGGATGCTCTGGATTCTGCCGTTCACGGCTGCAGCCGCTCCCACGAAATCAAGGCCTTGCGGGAGTGGTATCAGCCGCGCAGGGACTTGGTCGGACCTTCCTCAAGGCTCGCGTCGCCTCGCGCCGAAGGCATGGATCGCCGCGGCTACGACGAGGCAGGCGAGTGCGACAAGGTCGGCGGCCACGACGCGGCCGATCTGCGCATTGGTGGCGTCGCCCAGCCAGGCCAGCACGAGGAACGAGACCACACTGACGAAGCCGGCGACCAGCGCCGAGGTGCGCCACGCCGGCCGCAACGCCGCGCCGATGAAATAGACGCCGAGCAGGCCGAACAGCACGGCGCGGTGGCGCATCAGCAGGAGCAGATTGGGGTCGGCGATGTCGACACCGTAGAGCGTCGCGAGCCGCGGCGCGCCGGTGACGCCGGCCAGCGGCAGCAGGTGGATGACGCCGGTCACGAGCAGGGCGAGGGCGACGAGGGCTTTCATTGGACGCTCCGGGACGGGATTGGGGATTAATTGGAGCGGAAGCAAAAGCTCCGTGCTTTTCCCGAATCCCCAATCCCCGCATTTCAGGCCACCGCCAACGCCAGCATCAAGCCCAGCCACAGCACGCAGCCGACCGCGTTGTTGTTGCGGAACGCGGCGAAGCATTCGGCACGGCCGCGGCCACGGATCAGCCATTGCTGCCAGCCGAACAGGCCGGCGCTGGTCGCCAGGCCGAGCCAGTACGGCCAGGCCAGATCGAGGCGCTGGCCGACGAACAGCATCGCCAGCAGGAAGGTCGCCATCAGCACGCCGATGATCGGGCGGTCGGCGTCGCCGAACAGGATCGCGGTCGATTTCGCGCCGACGCGGATGTCCTCGGCGCGGTCGACCATCGCGTACTCGGTGTCGTAGATCGTCGAGAACAGCACGTTGGCGAGGAACAGCAGCCAGCCCAGCGCCGGCACCTCGCCGGTGACCGCGGCGAAGGCCATCGGGATCGACCAGCCGAAGGCCGCGCCGAGCACGACCTGGGCGAGATGCGTCCAGCGCTTGGTGAACGGATAGATCGCGGCGAGCGCGGCGCCGGCGAACGAAAGCTGGATCGTCAGCGTGTTGGTGAACAGCACCAGCACGAAGGCCAGCGCAAGCAGGCCGGCGAACAGCAGCAAGGCCTCCTTGCGGCTGACGCGCCCGGCCGCCATCGGCCGCCCGCGGGTGCGTTCGACGTTCGCATCGAGCCAGCCGTGGTCGGCGTAGTCGTTGATCACGCAGCCGGCCGCGCGCATGACGAACACGCCGAGGGTGAAGATCACCAGCAGGCCGATCGGCGGGAAATCCTTGGCCGCCGCCCACAGGCCCCACCAGGTCGGCCACAGCAGCAGCAGTGCGCCGACCGGACGATCCATGCGCATCAGCACGAGGTACTCACGCACGCGCTCGCGCCACTTCGGCGGCAGGCGCGAGGTGAGCAACTCGATCACGCGCATCGAACGCGTCGAGGCATCGGCCGGGCGCGCGTTTGACTTCGCCGTGCCCTTGCCCGGTTTCGTGGGCTTTGCAGGTGCCGGCTTCGTCTCGATGACCGGCGCCGGTGCTTCGGTTTCGTCGCGCATCCACGGCGGGATCGCCTCGGCGGCGTTGCGCGTCGACACGGGCTTCGCCGGTGGCGCCGGGCGCGGCGGCGTGCTGCGCACGTCGATGGCAGGTGCGGGTTTCGGTGCGGGCGGCGTGGGTGGCGCGACGACGGGTGCGCGCGGTGCTGCCGCAGGACGTGGAGGTGGCGGCGCCGATTGCGGCGTTGTCGCAGGGCGAGGTGGCGTCGCGGCGGGTTGAGGCGCAGTCGCGGGACGCACCGGAGTCGTGGCTGGTCGCGGCGGCGCTGCGGATGCCGGCGTCGCGCGTGATGGCGCAGCAGGCGTGGCCGCAGGTGCCGGGCGCGGAGCCGGGGCGGGCGTGGCCGCGTTCGGCGTGGCGCGCGCCGATGCCGAGGTTGCCGGCGTCGTCGGCGCAGCAGGTTTTACCGGCGAAGTCGCCGCAGGCGCGGGACGCGGCGGCATGGCCGGGGCCGGTTTCGTCGCGACGGGTGCTGATGGCGTGGGCGGCGCAGCGACAGGTGCGCGTGGCGCTGTCGCGGGCCGCGGCGGCGGGCTGTCAGCTTTCACTGCCGGCGCGGCAGGTACCGATGTTGCTGCGGTCGGTGCCTGCGTCGGCGCGCGCGCGCGTGTCGTCGCGACACGCTTTGCCGGCGGTGGCGCGGTACCGCCCTGCCCGCCAGGTGCTGCCGTTGGCGTGGTCCTGGTCGTGCGCGGCGCACGTGCACGCGGTGGTGGTGGCGCATCGGTCGTTTCACCCGCGGCGACGCTGCGCCGTCGCACCGGCGCGCGCTTCGCCGGGGCTTCGTCGCCGCCGTCCTTCGCCACGGATGTCGTCGCCGGCTTCGCCGCCGGCGTGCGCCGCCGCGGCGGTGGCGATTCAGGGGTCTCGCTCATGCCGTGGAGTGTAGCCGGTCGGGCCGACCGCCCGAGCCTGATCTGGCGGTTGTGCGTGACGCCACCGTCGCCGGCGTGCGGACCGGCGCGTCAGGCCGGTGCCTCGTCGACGCGCACGATGTCGCCACTCTGCCGTGCGTAGTCGAGCGCATAGGCGAGTTCGCCGGGCGACTGCGCGTGCAGGTACAGCAGCGCCTGGCCACGAACCACGCGATCGCCGAGGCGCGTGGCCAGTTCGACCCCGGCGGCCGGGCTTTCCGGGGCACCGGCCAGCTTGGCCAGCCGCGAGAGGCGTCGATTGTCGATGCCGACCACGTGTCCGTCACGCGCAGCCGGCAGGGCCTGCACGTACGCCGCGCGTGGCGGTTCGCGCAGGCCACCTTGGGCGACGCAGATGCGGCGGAAGCGCTCGAGGGCGCGGCCGCTGGCGAGCGTGTCGCCGGCGAGCCGCTGGCCATCACCGTCGGCGGCGGCACCGCCGAGTTCGAGCACGGCACCGGCGACGGCGATGGCGCGGTCGCGCAGGTCGACCGGCGCATCGATCGCGTTGCCGAGCACGGCCAGCACGTCGCGCGCCTCCAGCGCCGGGCCGATGCCGCGACCGACCGGCTGGCTGCCGTCGGTGAACAGGCAGCGCAGGGTGAGATCGAAGTGCGCGGCGGTGGCCGTCAGGCGTGCTGCCAGGTGGTGTGCGGCTTCCTGGCTGCGTACCTTGGCGGTCGGGCCGATCGGGATGTCGATGACCACACGATTCGCGCCAGCGGCAATCTTCTTCGACAGCACCGAGGCAATCAGCTGACCTTCGGTGTCGATGTCGAGCTCGCGCTCGATGCGCACGAAGATGTCATCGGCTGGAGACAGGTGCATCGCCCCGCCCCAGGCCAGGCAGCCGCCCTCGCGTTCGACCACGCGGCGCAGTGTGGCGAGGTCGAGCTCGACCGGCGCCAGCGTCGCCATCGTGTCGGCGGTGCCGGCCGGCGAGGTGATCGCGCGCGACGAGGTCTTCGGCATGACCAGACCGTTGGCAGCAGCGATGGCGACCACGATCGGCGTCGTGCGGTTGCCCGGCAGGCCGCCGACACAGTGCTTGTCGACCACGACCGCGCCGTTCCAGTGCAGGCGTTCGCCTGCATCGACCATGGCCCGGGTCAGCGCGACCGTCTCGGCCTCATCCAGTGGCAGGGCGGCGGTGGCGGTGAGGAAGGCGGCCAGGTGCACGTCGGTGTAGCGACGCCCGACGATGTCGCGCACGATCGCCTGGAAGTCGCCAGCATCGAGACGCAGGCCATGGATGCGCTGGCGCACGCGAGCGAGCGAGGTGAGCAGCGGCGGATGACGCACCTGCACCTCGTCGCCGTCGCCCACGCCGAGGGCCTTCCATGCTGCCTCCGACAGGCCGACCCGGCCGGGTGCGAAATGCGGGTCGTCAGTTTGATAGAGCAGCGCCTGCACATCGCGCCCGCCCGCGCTCAGCAGCACTTGCGAACGCGCGCCGAGGCCTTCGGCATGGCAGACGTGGCAGTCGGTGCGCATCACCGCGATGGGCTGGTGCTGTGCATGCAGGTGCATGCGCAGGGCACGCAGGCGCGGCGCCTGGAGATGTGCCGGCACGCTCACAACACATGCCTCTGGTTGGCCAGCGGCACGGTGGCGTCCCAGCCGAGCTCGCGGTCGATGCGTTCACGCAGCGCCTCGGACGCGGCGGGCTCGCCATGCACGATGAACACGCGCCGCGGCGCCCGTCGAAACCCAGACAGCCAGCGCATCAGTTCGTCGCTGTCGGCATGCGCCGAGAGCATGGGCAGTTCGGCGACTTCGGCGTTCACCGGAATCCAGTGGCCGTGGATGCGCGTCTCGCGCGCGCCCTCGAGCAGCTTGCGTCCGCGGGTGCCGGCTGCCTGGAAGCCGGCGAACAGCAAGGTGTTGCGGTGGTCGCGAGCGAACGCAGCAATGTGATGCAGCACGCGGCCACCGGTGGCCATGCCGCTGGCGGAGAGAATGACCTTGGGGTATGGACTGGCCGACAAGGCCATCGACTCCTCGACATCACGCACATAGGTGACGGCGGCGCAGGCTTCCTCGCAGTCGCTGGCAGTGAGGCGGTGTTCGTCCTCGTACTTGTGCAGCAGGGCGGTTGCGCTGGTCGCCATCGGGCTGTCGAGGTAGACCGGCACGTTGCGCAAGCGTCCGGCCTTGCGCAGCAGCCAGAGATCGTGGATCAGGGTCTGCGCGCGGCCGACGGCAAAGGCGGGTATCACCACGGTACCCGCGCGTTGCACGGTGCGCTCGATCACCTGACCGAGCGCGTCGACGGGATCGATGGCAGCGTGGCGGCGGTTGCCATAGGTCGATTCGATGACCACGTAGTCGGCCTCGGGCACCGCTTCGGGATCGTGCATGACGCGATCGCCGTAACGGCCGATATCACCCGAGAACACGATGCGCTTGTCGCCGATGTCGATCTGCGCGGAAGCCGCGCCGAGGATGTGGCCGGCGCGGCGAAACAGCAGCGAGGCAGCGCCGGGCAAGGCGGTCGCCTGATGCAATGGCACGCGGTCGAAACGCGTCAGCGCGCGTTCGGCGTCCGTCACGCGGTACAGCGGCAGCGCCGGATGGTGCTTGGTCGCACCCGTGCGGTTGGCAAGCTCGGCATCCTTCTCCTGCAGCCAGGCACTGTCGAGCAGGATCAGCTCGGCGACGTCGCGCGTGGCTGCGGTGGCGTGGACGCGTCCGGCGAAGCCATCGAGCAGCAGGCGCGGCAGGTAGCCGCAATGATCGAGATGCGCATGCGTGAGCACGACCGCGTCGATGTCGCGCGGCTCGACCGGCAGGCGCTGCCAGTTCAGTTCGCGCAGGTTCTTGAGACCCTGGAACAGGCCGCAGTCGACGAGGATGCGCGTGTCACCGTGGGTGAGCAGGTGCTTGGAACCGGTGACGGTGCCGGCGGCGCCGAGGCAGGTGAGGCTCAGCATGGGATTCCTTGTTCGTGATGCGTGTGGCGCATCAGTCGTGCAGTCCGCGCAGCAGGGCATCGGCGACGAGCGGCGCCAGCGCGATGCGGTTGCTCGGGTGCGGCACCGCGTCGGTCGAGGTGATGCGCGCGAACAACGGCAGCAGCGCGCTCCACGCATCCTCGGCGAACAGCGCGTGCACGACGACGCATTCGGGCTGGCGCAGGCGCTGTTCGACCAGTTGCCGCGCGGCCACCATCAGGGTGCGTCCCGACGAGGCGATGTCGTCGACCAGCACCGGCGTATGCGAGCGGAAGGCCGACAGGTCCGGCACCGCGATCTCGACGCTGCGGTCGCCGTGGCGCGTCTTCGCCAGCACCACATGCGGCGCGCCGATGCGCGCGGCGATCGCCCCGGCCCACTGTTCGCTCTCGGAATCCGGGCCGATCACCAGTGGCGCCTCGACATTCGCCGCGATCCAGTCGGCCAGCAGCGGCGCGGCGTGCAGGGTCGTGGTCGTGGTCGTGTACAGGGCAGCCAGCGCCGGGTGGCGGTGCAGATGCGGATCGACCGTCAGCACGCGATCGAAGGTCGATGACAACAGGCGTGCGAACGAGAGCGAGGTGATGCTCTCGCCCGGCTGGAAGCGGGCATCCTGACGCATGTAGGCGAGATACGGCGCAACCAGGTTGACCTCGCGCGCCCCCAGTTCGCGCGCGGCATCCGCGGCGAACACCAGCGGCAGGAACGCGGCATCGGGTCGTGCCAGCGTGCAGACCAGGTCGACCACACGTCCGGCCGGGTCGCCGTGCAGGCGCACGTAGCTTTCGCCGTCCGGGAAGTGCCGTGTCTCGATGCGGCCGCACTCGCCGCCGCAGGCCGCCGCGAGGGCGGAGGCGAAGGCCTCGTTGCCGGGCAAGGGAAACGTCAGTCGTGTCATGGTCACGCGGTGTTCCGCAGCCCGCCGCAACGAAGCTCACGCCTTGCCGGGGCGATGAAGCGGACGCGCCTCATCGGGACATTCGGCGGGCATCGGCGAACACGTCCTCTGCCGCATGGGCACGGATCTGATCCTCGTTTTGCTTCAGCAGGGCGGACACAAACACCTCCAATTCCTGTCGCGGGCCAGTGTAAGCCTGATTACCCGCATCCGCGAACGCACCGCTCAATTGCGCAATCTTCTTGCAATCGCCGGTTTCGATACCAGCGCAAAGGCGATGCCGATGAAGAATCCGGCAATGTGGGTCCACCAGGCGACGGCGCCGAATTGCGGGCCGACCCAGGTGAAGACGATCTGCAGCACGACCCAGAAACCGATCAGCACCGACGCCGGAATGCGCACGAACTCGAGGAACACGCCGAGCGGCAGGACGAGACCGAGGCGCGCGCGCGGAAACAAGGCCAGGTAGGCGCCGACCACGCACCACACCGCACCGCTCGATCCGACGATCGGCGCGTGCGTGCCGGCCAGGGTGAGTGCGCCGACCAGATTGGCCAGTGCGCCACCGAGCACGAACAACAACAGGAAACGCGCGAAGCCGAGTGCGCGCTCGGCCGGGACGCCGAACATCACGAGGAACAGCAGGTTCGTGGTCAGGTGCAGCCAGTCGGCGTGGATGAACAGTGCGGTGACCAGACGCGCAAAGCGCAACTCGGCCAGCTGGGTCAGCCATGGCACCGATGCATCGATGATGGACGAGGGCACGGTGCCCCACACGGTGAGCAGGCGCGCGCGCGACGCCGGATCGCCCGAGGCGATCCACAGGAACATCGCCACGCAGGTGGCGACCAGCAGCACGGTCGCCCACGGCGCGCGCGTGCGACGCCGGCTTTCCAGTTGGACGAACACCGGCGGCGACCGTGGCGGCGGCTCAGCGGCCGCCGCGCGGATAGAGGAAGCGCACGCCCTGACGCTCGAGGATGATGCCGTCGTTGCGGATCTCGACCAGCCGTACACCGTCGAAATCCTCGCCCTCGGTACGCCGTTCGCCGTTGATGATCACGAAACGGTTGGCCGGTTCGCTCGCGTAGACGTGCATGCTGACTTTGAGTTCGGGGATGTCGCGGCGTTGTGCGTAAGGCAGCTCCCACAGCAACGGAATCGGCGAGCCTGTCGCAGCGGGCGGCGCGGTGACGGCTGGCGTGGCCGATTCCGCCGGTGCCGGCTTCGTCCCGGGTGCGTAGTACTTCTCTTCAGGCGCCTCGGGCACTTCAGCGGCCTCGCGTCGGGCGGAACGTGCCGGCCGGTCTGCACTCGGTGGGGCGGCTGTTTCCGGGGAGTCGATGGTCGACGGCTGGCCGGGCTTGAGCAGGTTCGGATTGGCCACCACCAGTTCGCCGCTGTCGACCCGCTTGCGTACATCGGCGGGCATGCCGGTGTTCGCGTCCGGCGGCACCTTGCTGACCGGCGGGCGCGAGGCGGCCTGGCTTGTGGTGCGCTCGCGCGGGCGCTGGTCAGCGCGCGCCGCGACACGTTCGGACATGTCGAAGCCCGGCTCCACCGCTGCTGCGGGTGCGGTTGGTGCGGTCGCCTGCGTCGCGGTGGGGGGCGCCTCGGCGACGGCCTGCACATCCGCCGCGGTGCTGTCGTCGCGGCGCAACCACCAGCCGACCGCGAGGGCGACCACGATCAGGCCGACCAGCAGCGGCAGCAGGCTGCGCCGCCGACGCACGACGATCACCGGCGAGCCAAGCGATGGCGCTTCGCCGAGGCGGCGCTGGCGCTCGGACTTCTTCAAGGCTTCGAGGATCAGTGACATGGCTTATTCGATGTTCCGGATCAGGTGCGGGCCGGCTTCATCGAGCGCGGACAGGGCGAACAGGGTTTCCGGGCCGATGATGCCATCGGCCTGGATGCCGTAGGCAAGCTGCAGTTTGCGCACGCGTTCCTCGAGCGCCTCGTCGAAGAAGGCCGGCCCGGCCTCGCCGTCGGCGCCGCGGTCGAGACGGTGCAGGCGGTCCTTGACCCAGGCCACGGCCGGCCCGGCATCACCGCGGCGCAGGCGGCCGCCCATGTTGGTCGGCACGCGCCAGATCGCGAGGAAGTCGCCGGGCCAGTAGCGGCCGAGTTCGGCGCGCGGCAGCTCGATGCTCTCGCCGGCCAGATCGAGGCGCACGCGCGTGCGGCCGGCGCCTTGCAGCAACGCATGCGCCTGCGCACCACCGTCGGTGAGGACGAGGACCAGTGGGCGGTCGAAGCGCAGCACCTGTTCCAGCGTGGCCCGCCCACGCAGGCAGTTGAGGCCTGGTGCGATCGTTGCCGGGCAGCGCGTGGCGTCGCGCACCGAGGCCTCGTTCGAACCGACCTGCCAGCGTGCGAGCAGTTGCGTGGTGGCATGCAGTTCGCTCTCGGCGGGCGAGGCGATGTGCGCGGCAAGCGCGGCAATGCCCGGATCGGGCGTGGTCGGTGTCGGTGCCACGGCTGCGGCCGGGACCACTGCAGCCGGTTCGTCATCACCGCGCCGGTCCAGCATCCAGGCCAGCGCGGCGATCGTGACGACCGCGGCGGTGGCAAGGGCGACACGTGAAAAGCGTCGCAGCCAGTAGCGCGCGTGGCCGGGCAGGGTCTCGTCGGCCGAGCGGTCGACCAGGCGCTCGCCGATGCTCTGTTGCTCGCGCGCATAGCCGGCCATCAGGGCGCGGTCGGCGACCACGTTGATCAGACGCGGGATGCCGCCCGAACGCTGGTACAGCGCACGCAGGCCGAGCCGCGAGAACGGCGGTCGGGTGCATCCGGCCACGGCCATGCGGTGCTTGACGTAGGCCTCGGTCTCGGCGGCGTCGAGCGGGGTCAGGTGGTAGCGGGCGGTGATGCGCTGGGCGAGCTGGCGCAGTTCGGGACGTTCGAGCATCGTGCGCAGCTCGGGCTGGCCGAGCAGGATGATCTGCAGCAGCTTCTGCGTCGGCGTCTCGAGGTTGGTCAGCAGGCGGATCTGTTCGAGCGCGTCCATCGAGAGGTTTTGCGCCTCGTCGACGATCAGCACCACGCGCAGGCCTTGCGCATAGGCGTCAAGCAGGTAGGTATTGAGCGCGTCGGTCAGCGCCTTGAGGCTGCCGCGCTTGCCCTCGATATCGACCTTCAGCTCTTCGCAGGCCGTCTCGATCAGCTCGATTGGTGACAGCCGCGGGTTGAGCAGCAGGGCGACGCGCGTGTTCTCCGGCAACTGCTCGAGCAGCAGGCGCGACAGTGTGGTCTTGCCGGTGCCGACCTCGCCGGTGAGCTGGACGAAGCCGCCACTGCCGCCCTTGCCGATGCCGTACAGCAGGTGTGCCAAGGCGTCCCGATGCCGTTCGGACAGGAACACGTAGCGCGGGTCCGGCGTGATCGAAAACGGGGCCTCGCGCAGGCCGTAATACTCGAGATACATCCGTCTACTCTACCTGAGGGGCGTTCGGTCCCGGTGAAGGCCTTCATGCGCTTGCGTGGATGCGCTTGAGGCGCTCGGTCCATTCGCGGTTGGCGCGGCGCGCGTAGGCCGGCATGCGCCGCTCGTCGCGCAGCGCGTTCGCGGCGAGCTCGCGCGCGGCGTCGGCCTCGCCCCAGCCCTGCAGGATCTCGGCATAGCGCGCACGCGCCTCGAGCCCGGCGTAGTAGCGCGCCAGCGCGTCGAATTCGGCGCGTGCCTTGTCGCGTTCGCCGGCCGCGGCCAGCGCGCGCGCATAGGTCAGGTGTCCGTCCGGCGAGCGGAAATCCGGGTGAGCCGCGATCAGCGCCTCGAGCGTGCGCGCCGCGCCGGCGGCATCGCCGCTGTCGAACTGCGCGGTGGCGAGGCGCACCTGGATGCCGGGGTCGTCGGCATGCAGACCCTTGAGCGCATCGTGGTAGACGCCGACCGCATCGCCCGCGCGGCCCGCCGCGGCCAGCGCATCGGCCAGGCGCAGGCGGTTGTCGACCGTCGCCGAGTGCATGAACGCCTCCTCAGCCTCGCGCAGCTCGCGGCCCGGATCGAGGCGGTCGCGCAAGCCGCGCGCGAGCCGGCGCGCGGTGCGGTCGTGGCGCAGGCCGGGCAGCCACACCGCGCCGGCATAGGCCAGGCTGCCGAGCACCGGAAACATGAACAGCACGAACAGCCAGTAGCGGTCATGGCCGTTGCGCACGGCATGGATCGCGAACAGGATCGCGAAGAGGAAATGCAGGCCGAGACCGATCACGGGCATCGGAAGCTCCAGGATTGATCCGGCGCCGGCGGCGCAGGGTGCGAAAGATACGTTCAGGCGTCCCAGGCGAACAAGCGCAAGGTTTCGGGTGGGTCGCCGAGATCGAGCATGCGTTCGTAGCGCAGGCCGATCGCTTCGAGCACGCGCGCCGAGGCGAGATTGGCGGTGGCGACGATGGCCACCACGCGGGTCAGTCCGAGCCGTGTGCGCGCGTCGTCGAGCACGGCCTGCGCCGCCTCGCGCGCATAGCCGTTGCCACGCCAGGCCGGCAGGAAGGCGAAACCGATGTCGACATCGTCGAGCGTCGGTCGCCGCACCAGTCCACAGATGCCGGTTGCCGCGCCGGTCGAGCGTTCCTCGACCAGCCACAGCCCGAAGCCGTTGCAGGCGTAGCTTGCGACCGGGCCGGCGGCGATATAGGCACGCGCCTCGTCGAGCGTGCGCACGCCGCGATCGGCGATGTTGCGGATGAAGGCCTCGTCATTCAGCAAGGCGAGCATGAAACCGGCGTCACCGGCATCCAGTGGACGCAGGGCCAGGCGCGCGGTGACCAGGAGCGGATCGGCGTGCGGTTCGCTCATCGGCTCGGTTGCGGAAACACCGCCTCGTCGACGAACACGGCCGGCACTTCCCACGGATGGTGCGCGTGCACGCCCTCGCTGATCACGCGGCGCAGGCGTTGCGCATCGCGCGGGATCGAGAACTCGAGTCGCACGCTCGGCGTCGAGACCAGCTCGCCGGCCTTGCCAAGCCTCGGCGCGGCCGCTGTGCCGGGCCGGTACTGCTCGAAGCCGGGTGCCGACGTCCACATGACCTCACGGTAATCACCGAGGGCGAGGTCGTCGATGGCGAGAATGCCCGCCTTGAGTGCCGCGAGATGTTCCGGCGGCACGAATACGGTGATGCGGTAAATGGGAAGGAGATTCATCGATGGAATGGTCCGCGCTCCGGGCATGGCGGCCGGGGTCTGCGATCCCAGCGCACGGTTGACCGCCATGGTTGCCCCCAGGATAAGAGCATCCCTAGCCTTTTCCCGGGCCCGCGCGCCGCTGCAGGGCCATTGCCTTCAGGGCATTGAGCGCCTCGTTCAGAGCGTAGTCGCGTGGAGCGCCGCTGTGGACGGCGGGCGAGGTCGTGGTGGCGGTGGCTTCGTTGTCGCCGCGCAGGTGTCCGCGCAGGTCACGTTCGCTGGTGACCGGATACGACGAGGGCTCATTTTCCGTCAGCGCGAGGTCGGCGAGCTCGATGTCGGGAACGATGCCGGCCGCCTGGATCGAGGCGCCGCTCGGCGTGTAGTAGCGAGCCGTGGTGATCTTGATCGCACGTTCCTCATCGAGTTGCAGCACGGTCTGCACCGAGCCCTTGCCGAAGCTGCGCCGGCCCATCAACAGGGCGCGTCGGTTGTCCTGGAGCGCGCCGGCGACGATCTCCGCGGCCGAGGCGCTGCCGTTGTCGATGAGGACGACGACCGGCGCGCCGTCGAGGAGATCGCCCGGTGTGGCACGGAACGCCATCTCGGCTTCGCGGATGCGCCCTCGGGTGGTCACGATGGTGCCGCTGTCGAGCAACGCATCGCTGACTTCGACGGCCGCGGTCAGCAGGCCGCCAGGATTGGCGCGCAGATCGAGCACGGCGCCGGCCAGTGGCTTGCCGTTGTCCTTCTTCAGACGCTCGATGCGCTTGCGCAACTCGCTGCCGGTCTCGCTCTGGAACTGGCTGACGCGCAGGTAGGCGTAGCCCGGTTCGAGCAGGCGGCCGCGCACGCTGGCGACGCGGATCGTTTCGCGCTTGAGCCGGAATTCCTGCGGCGCTGCGGCGCCTTCGCGCAGGATCGACAGGGTGACTTCGGTGCCGGGCGCGCCGCGCAGCATGTCGACGGCCTCGCCGACGTTGTCGGTGACGATCGCGGTGTCGTCGATGCGCAGGATGATGTCGCCGGGCCGGATGCCGGCACGCGCGGCCGGCGTGTCGTCGATCGGCGAGATCACGCGCAGCGTGCCGTCCACCGTGGTGACCTCGATGCCGAGGCCTGGATAGCTGCCGCTGGCGTCCTCGCCGAGGCTCTCGAGCGCCTTGCGTTCGAGGTATTCGCTGTGCGGATCGAGGTCATTCAACAGGCCGTGGATTGCCGCGCGCATGAGCCGGCGGTCGTCGACCTTCTCGACGTAGGCTTCCTTGACCAGGCTCAGCACCGCGGTGAACGTGCGCACGTCCTCGAGGCTGATCTGCTGCGCCGCCGGCACGTCGCCCGGGCGGGACGCGGCCGAGGCATCGGCCGCCGGCGCTTCGATGGGCTCTTCGTCGGGAACGGGTTCGGGCGGATCGACCGCCAACGCGGCGGTGGCACACAGGCCAAGTGCGGCGGCCAGGATGGCGCGGCGGAAACGCGGGTACGACGGCATCGACAGCGAACGCGGCATCACGCAAACCTCGGACAACCGGTCGCGATCATACCCCGCTGCAGCGATCGCCGATGCCGATATCACTTGCGCAACCATGGTTTCGGGTCGACCGCCTTGCCCTGCCGGCGCAACTCGAAATAGAGCCCCGGCGTCGATTGGCCGCCGCTGGCGCCGCTTTGCGCGATCACCTCGCCGGCAGCGACCCAGTCGCCGACGTCCTTGAGCAGCGATTCGTTGGCGCCATACAGGCTCATCCAGCCGTCGCCATGATCGAGGATCAGGAGCATGCCGTAGCCCTTCAGCCAGTCGGCATAGGCGACCCGGCCACGCGCGACCGCGTGCACGGGCACCCCGGCGTCGGCGCCGATCAACAGCCCGGACAGCTGGCGTCCGCCGGCATCGCGTCCACCGAAGCCGATGCGCAGCGTGCCCTTGAGCGGCCATGGCAGGCGCCCGCGCTGGTCGGCGAACGGTTCGGCGCCGCTCAACTGCTTGGGGATGTCGGCGAACACGTCTCGCAGGCGGCCGAGCAGGTCGACGAGACCACGTTCATCGCGTCCGAGTGTGGCCAGGCGCGCCTGCTGGTCCTTCAGCGCGGCATCGAGCGTGGCCAGCAGCGCCGCACGTTCGGCACGCCCGGCTTCCAGGCGCGCGACCTCGGCGAGCTGTTGCTTGCGCGTGGCCACGACATCGGCGTTCTTGCCGACGATCGCGCGCTGCACCTCGGCGAGTTGTTCGAGGTCGCCCATCAGCGCATCGATGCGCTCGACGCGCGCGCCCTGGAAATAGCGGTGGTAGGCGAGCACGCGCGCGATCGCCCCGACATCGTCCTGCTGCAGCAACAGCTTGATCTCCTCGTCACGACCGAGCGCATAGGCCGAGCGCAACAACGCGGCGAGGGCCTCGCGCTGCGTTTCGAGCGCGCGCGCGAGGCCGGCGCGGCGTTCCTCCAATGCGGCCAGTTCGTCCTGTTGGCCGGACAGGCGTTCATCGAGTGCACGTACCGATTTCGCCGCGTCATCGATGGCGAGCTCCTGTTCGCGCAGTGCGCGCGCGGCCTCGGCATGTTCGCCGCTGGTCGCGCGCTGCTGCTCGGCAAGCGCGCGGATCTGCTCGCGCACGGCGTCGAGCTTCTGTTTCGTTTCGTGTTCCTGCGCCGCGCGCGCGGCCGGATCGTCGGGCTGCGCCACGGCCGCACCGAGTGCGGTGAGCAGCACGCCGGCAAGGAAGCCGATTCTCAAGTCTTGAACTCGACCAGGCTGCGGCCACTCATCTCGGCCGGTTGCGGCAGGCCCATCAGGGCGAGCACGCTCGGTGCGAGGTCGCGCAGTGCGCCGTGGTGCAGCACGGCCTTGCGACCGACATAGACCAGCGGCACCGGGCCGACCGTGTGCTGGGTATGCGCGACGCCATCGGCGTCGATCATCTGTTCGAGGTTGCCGTGGTCGGCACTGATCAGCATCTCGCCGCCGGCTTCGCGGATCGCCGCGGTGATGCGGCCCAAGGCCACGTCGATCGCCTCGGCGGCCTTCACCGCGGCGGCTTCGACGCCGCTGTGACCGACCATGTCGGCATTGGCGATGTTGCAGGCGATGAAGTCGAAGCGCCCCGACCGGATCGCTTCGACCAGGCGGTCGGTCAGCTCGGGCAGGCTCATCTCGGGTTGCAGATCGTAGGTGGCGACCTTGGGGCTCGGCACGAGGATGCGCTCCTCGCCGGCGAACGGCGCCTCGCGGCCGCCCGAGAAGAAGAACGTCACGTGCGCGTACTTTTCCGTCTCGGCGATGCGCAACTGGGTCAGGCCCTGCGCGGCAAGGTATTCGCCGAGCGTGTTGTCCATCGACTGCGCGCCCCAGGCGACCGCGCTCACGGCGAGGTCCTTGGCGTATTCGGTCAGGCTCACGAAGGCCGAGAGCTTCGGCACGCGCGTGCGCGTGAAGCCGCTGAAACCCGCCTCTACGAAGGCACGCGAGAGCTGACGCGCACGGTCGGCGCGGAAGTTCATGAACACGATCGCGTCGCCGTCAGCCACGCGCGCGCCGTCGCCGATCACGCAGGGCTGCACGAACTCGTCGTTTTCGCCGCGTGCATAAGCTGCATCGAGTGCGGACAGCGCATCGGCGGCGCGGAACTCCCCGCGCGCTTCGACGATCGCGTTCCAGGCGCGTTCGACGCGCTCCCAGCGCTGGTCGCGATCCATCGCGTAGTAGCGTCCGCTGACGCTCGCGATCAGCGCGCCCGGCGTGTCCGCACAGGTTGCCGCCAGTTTTTCCAGCGAGGCGCGCGCGCTGCGCGGCGGCGTATCGCGGCCATCGAGGAAGGCATGCACAGCGATGCGCGCGACGCCGCGCTGCGCAGCGAGCCGAATCATGGCGAGCAGGTGGTCCTCGTGGCTGTGCACGCCACCCGGCGAGAGCAGGCCGAACACGTGCAGGGCACCGTGGTGCGCCTGTGCTGCCGCGCAGGCCGCGAGCAGTGCCTCGTTGCGCTCGAAGCTGCCGTCGGCGATGGCCGCGTCGATGCGCGTCAGGTCCTGGTAGACGATGCGGCCCGAACCGATGTTCATGTGGCCGACCTCGGAATTGCCCATCTGCCCGTCCGGCAGGCCGACATGCAGGCCATGCGTCTCGACCAGCGTATGCGGGCAGTCGCGCAGCAGCGCCGTCCAGTTCGGCAGGCTGGCCTGCGCGATCGCATTGTGCGCGGAGTCGTCGCGATGGCCCCAGCCATCAAGGATCAGCAACAGGACGGGTTTCGGGCGGGACATCGCAGGCGGGATCGAGTGATGGAAGTGGCGATTGTAAGCAGGGACGGGTGCCGCAGCGCGACCACCAGGCTGCGCGAAGCGTGCGCGCGGGCATACCCTGGCTGCCGTGACCACTCGCATGTGGGGCCGACTCCGAATCCCGGATTCTTGCCCAACCGGCCGAGGACGCTCCGATCAGACCCCCTCGCGGAAGCCGCCTCCACGCGATCAACCTCGTGTGCGCTCGCAGATCAAGGCACGACGGCCAAGGCCGACTGGCCGTCCCTCGAGCCGGCGCAACGCCGGGCTGCGGGCCTTGCGGATGCCATGACGCCATCGCGGAATCGATCAGAGCAATAAACCCTTCTCCGCCACGGTGCATCGAAGCGGACACACGCCACTCGCCAAGGAGCCCGCCATGCGTATCGCCCTCGTCGCCACCCTGCTCGGCGGGCTGCTCGCCAGCACCGCCTGCCTCGCCGGTGAAGACATCAGCAAGCTCAACGGCAGCATCCGCGTCGAGGATGGCCGCACGGTCGGCGACCTCGACACCGTCAACGGCTCGATCCGCGTCGGCGACAACGTGAACGCCGAGGACGTGGAAACGGTCAATGGCTCGATCGAGATCGGACATGGCGCAAGCCTGAAGTCGGTCGGTGCGGTCAACGGACGCATCAGCCTCGGCGAGCGCGTGCGTGTCGAGGGCGAGGTGGAAGCGGTCAACGGCAGCATCCGCATCGGCAACGGCAGCGATATCGTCGGCCGGCTGTCGAACGTCAACGGTGCGATCCATCTCGATGCCGCGCACGTGGGTGGCGGCATCGAAACGGTTTCCGGTGACATCGACATCGGCGCTGGTTCGCGCGTCGAGGGTGGCCTGCTCGTGAACAAGCCGAGCGGCTGGTTCAACAACAGCAGGCCACCGCGCATCATCATCGGCCCGGACGCGGTCGTGCAGGGCAAGCTGGAGTTCCGCCGCGAGGTCGAACTGCATGTCAGCGACAGCGCCACCGTCGGCGAGATCGTCGGCGCGACGCCGAAGCGCTTCTCCGGGGACAAGCCCTGAACGAGCGGGAACGCCAAGCAGGGACGCGCCAGCCGCGAACGGGGCCAGGGATGCGCTTATATCCCGCAATGGCGTCATGACATCCGCAAGGTTCGCAGCGGGGTGCGTGGCTCGTCCAGACGGCCAGACTGCCTTCGCCGTCACGTCCTGATCTGCACCCGCACAGGACGCGGACGCCGTTGTGGCATGGATCCGAACATCCCTAGTCGCGGGCGAAGCGCCGGTACTGGATCGCTTCCGACAGATGTGCGGCGGCGATCCGGTCGGCACCATCGAGGTCGGCGATGGTGCGGGCAAGGCGGACACAGCGGTGCCAGGCGCGTGCCGACAGGCCCAGGCGTTCGACGGCACGCTCTAGCAACTGCTGTTCGCGTTCGCCGAGCGCGCCGTCGCGTTCGGTTTCGCGGTTGCCCAGCCAGGCATTCGGCTTGCCGGCGCGCATGAGCTGGCGGGTGCGCGCGGCGGCCACGCGCTCGCGCACGGCGGCCGAGCACTCGCCGCCGGACTGGCGCAGTTCGGCCGGGTCGAGGCGGGGTACTTCGAGGACGAGGTCGATGCGGTCGAGCAAGGGGCCGGAGATGCGCGAGCGGTAGCGCGCGACCTGGTCGGGCGTGCAGCGGCAACGTCCGGACGGATCGCCGGCATGGCCGCAAGGACAGGGGTTCATCGCGGCGACGAGCTGGAAGCGTGCGGGAAACTCGGCCTGGCGCGCGGCGCGCGAGATCGTGATGCGACCCGATTCGATCGGTTCGCGCAGCACCTCGAGCACGCGACGGTCGAACTCCGGCAGCTCGTCGAGGAACAGCACGCCGTGGTGGGCGAGCGAGATCTCGCCGGGGCGCGGTACCGAGCCGCCACCGACCAGGGCGACCGCTGAAGCGGTGTGGTGTGGCGCACGGAAGGCGCGGCGCATCCAGTCCTGCGGTGCACAGCCGAGCCCGGCGACCGAACGCACCGAGGCCAGTTCGAGCGCCTCGGGTTCGCTCAATGGCGGCAGGATGCCGGGCAGGCGGCTGGCCAGCATCGTCTTGCCGGTACCCGGTGGGCCGACGAACAACAGGTTGTGCGCACCGGCAGCCGCGATCTCGAGTGCGCGCCGTGCCTGCGCCTGGCCACGCACATCGGCGAGATCAGGGCCGCTGTCGGCAGCGGCCGGCATGGGTGCCCGTTGCGCACGCGGCAATTCGCTGCGACCGCACAGGTGCGCGCAGACTTCGAGCAGGCTGCCGGCACCGCGCACGTCGGCATCGCCGACCAGCGCCGCCTCGGCGGCGTTGTCACGCGGCACGATCACGCGCCGACCGGCGCGTGTCGCGCGCAGTACCGCCGGCAGCACGCCGCTGACCGCGCGCAGTTCACCGGACAGCGCCAGCTCGCCGACGAATTCGACATCGGCCAGCGCCTTGCTGGGCACGCTGCCGTTGGCGGCAAGGATGCCCAGCGCGATCGGCAGGTCGAAAGGACCGCCGTCCTTGGGCAGGTCGGCTGGAGCGAGGCCGATCGTCACGTGGCGTTGCGGAAAGTCGAGCAGCGAGTTGTGGATCGCCGCACGCACACGATCGCGCGACTCGCGCACTGCGGTTTCGGGCAGGCCGACGATCGAGATCGCCGGCAGGCCGCCGGACAGATGCACCTCACAAGTGACCAGCGGCGCGACCACGCCTTCCTGCGCGCGGCTGTAGACGACGGCGAGGCTCATCGCCACCTCCGCCCGCTGCGCCATCCGCAGCCTCGCCTGCGCCAGACCCGGTCCGCGCGCCTGCGGTGGCTGTGGCCGAACCTCGATCCTGCGGCGGTGCTCGATCGGCTTTGCCGGTGAAGACCACCCGCGATCAGCCGTGTCCGGCGAGCGATCAGTGCGCCGACGGCTGCGCTTCGAGTGCGGCGACCTGCTGTTCGAGCGCCTCGAGTTTCTCGCGCGTGCGCAGCAGCACGGCGCGCTGCACTTCGAATTCCTCGCGGGTGACCAGGTCGAGCGAGCGCAGCCCGGATTGCAGCACGGCGCGGAAATTGGCGGCGAGATCGGCGCGCGCTTCGGACAGCGCCGGCGGTACGAGGCCGGCGAGCTTCTGCGAAAGCTCGTCGAGCGTGCGGGCATCGATCATCGGGAACCTCGTTGGCGGGGCGGGACGGAAAGCGGGACGCGACATCGTACTCCGAGAGGGTTCGCCCGGACCGGGATGGTGGTCCCGGACCGGGCGAGGCTTGCGTCCTGCGTACGTCCATGTCTGCATCCTTGTTCGCGTCCCGGCACCTGCGTCGACGTCATCGCCGTCGAGCCATCCCTGCGCGGCAAGACTGCACCCGCCGTGCCTGCCGAGCAGTGGGCGCGGTCGGAAACTGCGGTAGGAAATCTCCTACACGGGCGGCGGACACGCGGTTATAGTCGCCGCGCCCTCCACCGCCCGGACACGCCGATGAAAATGGTCATGGCGATCATCAAGCCGTTCAAACTCGATGACGTGCGCGAAGCGCTGGCGGAGATCGGTGTGCAGGGCATCACCGTCAGCGAGGTCAAGGGTTTCGGCCGGCAGAAGGGCCACACCGAGCTGTATCGTGGTGCCGAATACGTCGTCGACTTCCTGCCGAAGATCAAGATCGAGGTCGCCGTGCCGGAGGACTCGCTCGAGCGTGTGGTCGAGGCGATCGCGCAGGCGGCCAACACTGGCAAGATCGGCGACGGCAAGATCTTCGTCTGGCAGCTCGACCGGGTCATGCGCATCCGCACCGGCGAACTCGACAACGATGCTTTGTAGGAGCCCGTGAACGGGCTCCTGTGCGGAAATGCATGGGCTTCGGTGAAACCGACCGGCATTCCCCCGACCAGCGAACGATATACTCGGCCGCTTTCGTCCAGCCCCTCATCTCGTGTCGAATCCCATCGCGCCGGTCCGCATCACCGCCCATACCGCGACGTCCGCGCTCGGCCACGGTCGCGAGGCGCATCGGCGTGCGCTCGAAACGCGGCGCAGCGGTTTGCATGCGAATGATTTCACGCGCGCGCCGCTGGCCTGTGCGATCGGTCGCGTCGATGGGCTGGAGACGCTGGCCCTGCCGGCCGGTTTCGAGCGCTTCGAATGCCGCAACAACCGCCTGGCCTGGCTCGGTGCGCAGGGCGACGACTTCATCGACGCCGCGCGCGCGGCGGTGGCACGGCATGGCGCCGAACGCGTGGCCGTGCTGGTGGCGACCTCGACTTCGAGCATCGGTGCGAGCGAGGAAGCCTACGAACGCCTCGACCACGGCCGCATCCCGGCCGACCTGCGCCGACCCGAAGTACACACACCGCATTCACTCGGCCTGTTCCTCGCCGAACTGACCGGCGCGCGCGGGCCCTGCCTGACCACGGCCACGGCCTGCTCGTCGAGCGCGAAGATCTTCGCCCAGGGCGAACGCCTGCTGCGTCTCGGCCTCGTCGATGCGGCGATCCTCGCCGGCGTCGATACGCTGTGCGGCAGCGTGCTGTACGGCTTCAACTCACTCGAACTGGTCGCGCCGGATGCATGCCGACCGTTCGATGTCGCACGCCGAGGCATCTCGCTCGGTGAGGCGGCCGGGTTTGCCCTGCTCGAACGCAGCGGTGACGTGCGTGCGCCGACCCTGGTGGGCTGGGGCGAATCCAGTGATGCCCACCACATGTCGACACCGCATCCGGAAGGTCTCGGCGCGCGCCGCGCGCTCGAGGATGCGCTGGCTCGCGCCGGCCTCGCTGCAGCCGACATCGACTACATCAACCTGCATGGCACGGCCACGCCGAAGAACGACGAGGTCGAGGCGGCTGTGATCGCCTCGGTGTTCCCTGCGCGCACGCGTGCGAGTTCGACCAAGGGCTGGACCGGTCATGCGCTCGGCGCCGCCGGCATCCTCGAAGCGGTGGTCTGCCTGCTCGCGCTCGAGCATGGCTTCGTGCCCGGCACGCTCAACAGCGATTCGCTCGACCCGATCTGTGGCCCGCAGATCACCCTGGCCAACGCGGCGGCCGACCTGCGCTTCGTGCTCAGCAACTCGTTCGGCTTCGGCGGCAGCAACTGCACGCTGGCCTTCGCACGCGGAGGTGCCGCATGAGCGCGCTTGACGTGCACATTGAAGGCATCGGCCTGTGGGCGCCGGGTTGGCCCGACTGGGACAGTGCCTGCGTCGGCCTGCGCCGCGGCGAGGCACCGCGCGCCGATGCGCCGGCACGCCCGGCTCCGGGCCTGTTGCCGCCGGCCGAACGCCGTCGCGCGCCCGATCCGGTACTGATTGCCTGCGAAGTCGCCGCGCAGGCATGCGATGCTGCCGGTCGGGATCCAGCCGCGCTCGCCAGCGTGTTCACCTCCACCCATGGCGATACCGCGATCACCGACTACATGTGCGAAACGCTGGCGCGCGCGCCGCACGAGCTGTCGCCGATCCGCTTCCACAACTCGGTGCACAACGCGCCGGCCGGCTACTGGACGATCGCCGCGCATTGCCACGCCGCATCGACATCGATCAGCGGCTACACGGCGAGCTTCGCCGGCGGCCTGCTCGAAGCAGCCGCACAGGCGCTCAGCGCGGACGAGCCGGTGCTGCTGGTTGCCTACGACATCGTCTCGCAGGGCGCGCTGGCCGAGGTCGTGCCAAGTGCGCCGGCGTTCGGCATCGCCCTCGTGCTGGCGCCGTGGCACGGGGACGCCGGGCTGCCGCGCCTGCAGCTCGCGCTCGAGGCCGAGGCCACGCCGACCCGCATCGCCCTGCCGTCGGCATTCGCCACGATCGCCAACGGCAATCCGATGGCGGCCTCGGCCCTGCCCTTCGCCACCGCCCTGGTCAGCGACGTGGCGTCGAGTCTGGTGCTGCCGCTCGGTGCACGTGAAGGCCTCAAGGTGACGTTCTCGTGACCGTCGCGGATGGCACTCGGCACGCAACCGCGCGTGCGCACGATGGACGAACGGGCCGATGAGTCCGCGCATAGCCATCCTGATACCGGCCCTCAACGAGGAGCTCGCGATCCGCGAGGTGGTGACCTCGGCGCTGGCGGTCTGTGCCGATGTCATCGTGGTCGACGACGGCTCCACCGATGCCACGCTCGAACGCATTGCCGATCTGCCGGTGCAGGTGCTCCGCCATGCCACGCCGCAGGGCAAGGGCGAGAGCCTGCGCGAAGGGTTTCGCGAGGCGTTGCGCCGCGGCTTCGATGCCGTGGTGACCATGGACGGCGACGGCCAGCACAGCGCAGCCGACGTGCCGCGCCTGATCGCCGCCGCCCGCCAGTACCCCGATCATCTCGTCATCGGTGCGCGCATCCGCGGCCGCGAGAACCAGCCGGCTGCGCGCCGCCGTGCCAACGCGGTGGCCGACTGGGGCATCTCCTGGGGCTGTGGCATCCCGGTCGCCGACACGCAGAGCGGCCAGCGCTACTACCCGCGCCGCGCGCTCGAACTGGTCGACCTGCCCGCGCAGGGTTTCGTGTTCGAAGCCGCCATCCTGATCGCCGCGGTGCGCGAACTCGGCCTCGGCGTCGTCTCGGTGCCGATCGACATCCGCTACCAGCCCGGCGCGCGACGCAGCCACTTCCGTCCGGTGATCGACGTCACCCGCATCACCTGGTACACCATCCTGCGCGTGATCCACTATGGCCATGTCGTGGCAAGCTACCGGCGTTCGCATGACACGCCACCGCGCGTGATCGATCCACCACTGGCTGGCGCGCACGCCTGAACGGGCAAGGGCCGGCGACGAGGGTTCCAGCATGACCGAGCCGACCCGATGCGACGTGCTGATCCTTGGCGGTGGCCTCGCCGGCTTGTGCCTCGCCGTGCAGCTGCGTCGGCGCTTTCCCGACATCGACGTGGTCGTGCTCGAGCGCAAGCGGCATCCGGTGCCGGTTGCCGCGCACAAGGTCGGCGAATCGACCGTCGAGATCGGTGCGCAGTACTTCGCCGAGACCCTCGGCCTGCGCGAGCACCTCGATGCCGAGCACATCCGCAAGTTCGGCTTCCGCTTCTTCTGGTCGGAAGGCAGAGAGGATCTCGAAGGCATCACCGAACTCGGGGTCAGCCGGGTCATGCCGACGCCGACCTGGCAGATCGACCGTGGCGTGTTCGAGAACCATCTCCGCGAACGCGTGCACGCGCTCGGTGCGCGCTTCATCGACGCAGCGACCGTACGCGCGATCGACGTCGGCCAGGGTGACCAGCTCCACCACGTGCGCGCGACGATCGCTGACGCGGACCAGGCGTTCAGCGCACGCTGGCTGGTCGACGCTTCCGGCCGAGCCGGCCTGGTCAAGCGCAAGCTCGGCCTTGCCGAGGCGAACGGCCACGACGTCAATTCGGTGTGGTTTCGCATCGACGCGCGGCTCTCGATCGACGCCTGGTGCGACGACCCGACCTGGGGCACGCGCTGCTCACCGCCCGAACGCTGGCGTTCGACCAACCATCTCTGTGGCGAGGGCTACTGGGTCTGGTTGATCCCGCTCGGCTCGGGCGCGCATTCGGTCGGCATCGTCTGCGACGCGCGACGGCATCCGCTCGAACGCATGAACACGTTCGACAAGGCGCTCGACTGGCTGCGTGAACACCAGCCGCTGGTCGCGCGCCATTGCGAGGCGCAGCGCGGGCGGCTCATGGATTTCCTGTTCCTGCGCGGCTTCTCCTACGGCTGCAAACAGGTGTTTTCGGGCGACCGCTGGGCGCTGACCGGCGAGGCCGGTGTGTTCCTCGACCCGTTCTATTCGCCCGGCAGCGATTTCATCGCGATCGCCAACACCTACATCTGCGAGCTGGTCGCCCACGATCGCGAAGGCCGCAGCATCGCCCCGTACGCACGCCTCTACGAACAACTCTATTTCTCGTTCTACGAGAACACCCTGAGCCTGTACCGCGATCAGTACGCGATCTTCGGCGACGCCGAGATCATGGCGATCAAGATCATCTGGGACTATGCCTACTACTGGGGCATCCTCTGCCCGCTGTTCTTCCAGGAGCGCCTCGCCGATCTCGCCGTGCTCGGCGACCTGCGCGAGGACATGCTCGCCGCCGCCACGCTGAACCGTGACCTGCAGGCGCTGTTCCGCCGCTGGTACGCGCATGGCACGCGCGAGAGCCGGCCGGTGATGTGGGACCAGGGCAAGCTCGACTGGTTTCTGCAGATGAACCGCGCCCTGCGCGACCGCCTTGATGCCGACGGCACGCGTGTTCGCGTGCGTGATGGGCTGGCTAGGCTGCGTGATCTTGCCGCCACCATCACCACCCGCGCCGTCCGCGCCGGCATCGACACCGGCCTGCCCGCGCCCGACAGCCAAGGCTCGACGCCGCTGTTCGCGCGCGTGGCCTGAACCGACATCCCTGCAGGAGCCCGTTCATGGGCGATGCCTTGGGTTGTGATGTCGTCGAAGAGCATCGCCCGTGAACGGGCTCCGGCGAAGAGCGGTCGCGCAGGGCGTTGCTATCCCATCCCACCATTGACGCCGATGACCTGGCCGTTGACGTAACCGGCGGCATCCGAACACAGGAAGGCGACGACAGCGGCGACCTCGGCCGGAGTGCCGGCGCGACCGGCGGGGACGAGCGCCTTGACCTGCGCGGCATCGAACTGGTCGCCGAGCATCGTGCCTTCGACCAAGCCCGGCGCAACGACGTTTGCGCTGATGCCGCGCGAGGCCATCTCGCGGGCCAGCGACTTCGTGGCGCCGTGCAACGCCGCCTTGGCCGCCGCGTAGTTGACCTGGCCGCGGTTGCCGAGCACGGCCGCCACCGACGAGACGCTGACGATGCGGCCCCAGCGCTGTCGCGACATCGGCAGCAGCAGCGGGCGGGTAACGTGGAAGAAGCCATGCAGCGAGACATCGATGACGCGATGCCACTGGGCATCGTTCATGCCCGCCATCGGCGCATCGTCGTGGATGCCGGCGTTGTTGACGACGATGCCGATCGGCCCGGCTTCGAGCAGGCGTTCCAGCGCGGCATCCACGCTCGCGCCAGCGGCGACGTCGAAGGCCACCGCCTCGGCCGAGCCACCCCCGGCGCGGATTGCCGCCGCCACCGCCTCGGCGCGTTGCAGTCGCGCGTTCGCATGCACGATCACATGATGGCCCTGCGCTGCGAGTGCGTGCGCGATCGCGCTGCCGATGTCGCCGCTGCCGCCGGTGACGAGAGCGCGGCGGGGTGTTGTGGTCATGGGGTCCCTCCTGCCGGGAGCGGAAGCCTGGAAGACATGGGCATGGATTGAAGCACGAAGGACAACCGCGCAGGAGCGCACCCTGTGCGCGACTGGAACCACGGCGAAGAACGATCGCGCCCAGAGGGGGCCCCTACGCGCGGGCTTGCTGCTCCGGGCTTGGGTGCAGCATCACCGCCGCGCGGCCACGGCCGATCACGTCGCCGGCGTGCTCGATGCGGAACGCGTACTGCCAGCTGCCATCGCCGCCGAGCAGGCGTTCGGCATGCACGTCGAGTTCGCCGCCGAGGTCGTCGATGCGTGGGCGCGCGAGTTCGACGCCGCGCAGCGAAACCAGGTAACCCGGTGCCGCCGCGCCGCCGGCCGCGCGCGCGAGCAGGGCGCCATGCACGGTCATCGCCTGCGCACCGTACTCGCACAGGTGCACGGCGCGCAGCACGCCGTCGCCGCGCAGCGGATTGTCCGCGCGCCGATGCGAGGCGCTGCGCGCATGGATGCACGCCTCGTCCCAGCCGATGACCCTATCGAGCAGGCACATCAGGCCCTGGTGCGGAATCAGCCTCGCCCATTCGGACTTGTCGATCACGACATCACGCCCATGCGCGCCTTGCCTGTCTCCATTGCCCATCCCCTAATCCCCGTTCCCGCGCTCTTGCGCGTGTCGCGCCATCAGGATCGAAAGGCAGAAATGAAACCCTACGCCCAGACTCACCGTGAGGCCGATCGCGCGCAGCACGGGCAGCGATGACCAGGCCAGCAGGGCGAATACGAGCAGGGCCGAGATGATGCAGACGAGGGTCGCGTGCAGGGTCCGCCGCGCCTCGGCGACATCCGGCACCTGGCGCTCGAAGAACAGCGCGTAGTGCAGGCCGAGGCCAGCGGCGAGGGTCAGGGCGACCAGATGGAACAGCGACAGCGACACGCCGCCGATGCGCAGCACGGCGAGTACGAGGATCGTCGCCAGGGTCATCGGCGCCAGCACGTGCCAGGCACGCTTGATGTCGCGAAAGGCGATGAACACGGTCGCCGCGAGCAACACGATCGCGATCGCGAAGGCGTGCAGGATGCGTTCGCGGTAAGCCACCACCAGCGATTCCGACGCCGCCTTGAGATCGAGCAGGCGCACCCGGCCGTCGGTGCTCGCGCCGAGCGCATCGAAGGCCGCCGTGTCGCGCAGGCCGACCACGGTGCCGAGACCAAGCCAGCGGCCGGCGCGCTCGACCAGCATCGCGGCGAGGCGCGTGCCGAGCGGCGAGTTGGCGAAGGCTTGCGGGGTCAGTGGTTCGAGCGTGCGTGCACGTTCGACGTCATCGAGGAACGGCGCGAACAGGTCGGCGCGGAACGGCAGGTCTCGTTGTGCTTCGGCCAGCGCAGCGGCTAGCGTGACGCGATCCGGCAACTGCTGGCGGCGGCGTTCCTGCGTGGCCAGGCTCGGCAGGTAGCGGCTCGGCAACTCGACAGCCTCGACCGCGTCGCGCGCGACCAGGGCCTCGACCGCGGGCGTGATGCGTTCCGACAGCGCAAGCACGCCATCGGCGCTGTCCGCATCGAGCACGACCAGATAGCGTACGTCCGGCGCGCCGAGCGCGCCGCGCAGGCGGCCTTCGCGTTCGAGCAGGTCTTTCGGCACCGGCGTCAATGCGGCGAGGTTGTTCTCCCAGAACGGGGTCGGCGCGAACCACAGCATCGTCGCGGCGACGATGAGCAGCAGCGGCGGCAGCCAGCGCGGGCGCGGCATGCGCTCGACGAAGGCCCAGGCGCTCGCGATGCCCGGGGCGTCGGCGGCATCGCGGAAGCGCTCGGGCAACACGCGCGGCAGCAGGTGGCGCGTGCTCAGGCCGGCAACGATCAGGCCGCTGATGGTGAACACGGCGAGCTGTTCGAGGCCGGTCACGCCGGAGGCGAAGAAGGCCAGGTAGGCAATGCAAGCGGATGCGATCGCGGTCAGCAGCAGCGGCCACAGCGCGCGCACGCTTTCGAGCGCGCTTGCGCCGGCGCGACGATGACTGAGCACGCGGATCGGGTATTCCTGGGCGACGCCGAGCAGGGTGAAGCCGAAAGCCAGCGTGATGCCATGCATCTCGCCGAACCACGCGGCGATCGCGCCGACGCCGGCCAGTGCACCCGAGGCGATCGGCAGGGCGGCCAGGCCGAGCACGGCGAGGCTGCGGTAGGCAATCAGCAGCAGGATCACGAAACCGATCGTGCTGAGGTGGCCGAGCCATTGCGCCTCGTCGCGCGTGTTCGCGTTGACCAGGGTGGTGAAGTAGCCCGGACCGCTGATCACGAGGCTGGCCGCACCGCGATCCGGCAATGCGGCAAAGGCCGCCTCGATCGCGCCGATCGCCTCGCCCTGGGCGGCCGGATCGAATCCGGGCGCCCTGGTTTGCACGAGCAACAAGGCCTCGCCTTCGTTGGAGAACCACACCCCCTCGCGCATCCGCGGCGGCTTCGGCGGTGACCAGCGCTCGGCGAGCTTCATCACTTCGAGCGTCGGGTCGCGCGGCAGCAGTGGCTTGAGCAGGGTCGCCGCCGGGGAACCGAGATCCTCCACGCGCATGGCGAGTTCCTCGGCGAGCAGGTCCGCATCGAGCGGTGCCGCGTCGAACGAGGGGGTCAGCAGATAGCGGTACGGCAGGAAATCGTCAGCCAGCACGTCCTCGTCGAAGGCGCCGTTGACCACTTCGTCGAAACGCGCATCGGCGCGCAGCGCGGCGACCAGGCCGCGGCTCAGTTCGGCCGCCTGTGTCTCGTCGATGCCGCCGATGGCGAGCAGCAACAGGCGTGAACCCGGCCCTTCACCGATCTGCTCCATGATGAGCTTCTGGTCGGCGGTCTGCGCCGGCGGCATGAAGCTGCGCAGGTCGGTCGAGATGTTCAGCGTGCGCTGCACGAACAGCGCGAGTGCGCCGAGCACGAGTACCCAACCGGCGAGCAGCAGCCAACGACGTGCACGTACAGTCATTTCGCCAGTACGCCGCGACAGATCAAATCGAGGTTGTGCGGCGTCAACGGCTTCGGCAGCTCGGTCGCCGCCAGCGATTCCACCAGCATCACGCTCGAATCACCGTCGGCGTCGTTGATCGTGAAGCAGCGTGCGGCGGCCTGCGCGCCATCGACCACGATCGACTTCACGCGGCGCCGCAGGCGTGTGTCCTTCGGTGCAAGGCTCAGTTGCCAGTGCGCGCCATCGCCGCGCGTGGTCAGTTCGAAATCGCGCGCGAGCGTGTCGGCGTCGCCGCCGAGCAGGGCGCTGAAGCCGCGCAGGAACCCTTCGAGCTCGGGGATCTGGCCGAGCGCGATCTCGCGTGGCGCGCGCGTCCCGCGCTGCACCTTCACCTGGCCGTCGGCGATCGTGGTGGTTTCCGCGTAGGGCACGTCGACACGCTTGCCGAGCCGGCCGGCACCGAGGTATTCGAGTTCGCCGCGCGCAACCAGCGGACGGTCGAACATCTGCGCGAAGCGCACCTCGGTGTACGGCGTGCGTGCCGGCAGTTCGCGCTTCAGGCCGGCGACCAACGCCGCCGGGCCGGCTTCAGCGGCCGCGCTCAGGCAGGGCGTCAGCAGGCAGGCCAGCAGGGTCGGCAGACGGAGCATCGAGGTTCCAGAAGTCATGGAAGTTGAACCAGTTCCAGGGGTGGGCGCGCACATGATGCTCAAGGCGTTGTGCGTAATGCTGAACGATGGCCTTGAGTTCGGCCTCGCGTGCGCGCCGCGGCAGCTCGAGCCGTTCGGCCAGCGTCTCGAAGTGCAGGTCGTAGCGCGCGCCGCCGCGATACAGGCCGACGCAGAACACCAGCGGCACCTTGAGCAGGCTGGCGATCAGGAACGGCGCGATCGGGAAGCGCGCCGGCGCGCCGAGAAAATCGACGACCACGGTCGCCTCGCCGGGACGTGCGCGGTCGCCGAGCAAGGTCGCCAACGCGCGGTGTTCCATCGCCTCGCGCAAGGCCAGCACGACCTCGTGACCGGGGCGCGAGGCATCGATCACGCCGGCGGCGATCTTCGGGTTCAGCGCATGCAGCAGCTCGGTCATCACCGGCGTAGCCTGGGTGTCGAGCACCACGCGCACGTCGACATCCTCGCGATTCAGCGACAGCACGCGCAACGCCTCGAAGCTGCCGACGTGCGCGCCAACCAGCAGCACGCCGCGGCCATGCTCCATCTGCGCATGCAGTTCGTCGAGGCCGAACACGTGGATGTCGAAATCCCCGGCGCGCTGCGTCAGCAGGTAGATGCGGTCGAGCGTGGTCGCCGCATAGGCATGCATGAGGCGCATTACCCCCCAGGCGCTCGCCGGGCGGCCGAACATGCGCTCCAGGTAGTCGCGTGCGGCGCGGCGCTCGCCGTTGCGGCGCAGGAAGAAGTACAGCGTGATCGGATACAGCAGCAGGCGCGACAGGCGGCGTCCGCAAACCAGGCCGATCTTGAGGATCGTCCACAGGCCGGCCCGGCCACCGCCTTCGCGGCGTTCGTTCCAGTGCGCGCTCATGCGAGCACCGCTTCGCCGTGGAGGATCGGCGTGCCGTCGCGCTCGACGCGGAAGCGCAGGCGCGCAGCATCACCGTGGAAGCTCAGCACCGCGGCCTCGCCTGGGCGCAGCGGGGCGAGGAACTTCACCATCGACAGCTTCGCCACGGAAAACCCGACCCCCTCGAGGCGGGCGGCGACATGGTCGAGCAGGACCACGCCCGGCACGATCGGATCACCAGGGAAATGACCGGGCAGGGCGGGATGCGCGGGGTCGATGCGCAGCGTGCCATCGAGCGTGGTGAAGTCGGTGGACATCACTCAGCGTACCGTGTCGCGCAGCAGGCCTGGCCAGTTGCGAACGAGCCGGCGCAGGAATACACGCGGCGAATCGTGCGGCACATGCGGCAATCGCCAGCGCCGGAATGCGAGTTCGCCGGCCATGAATGCGAGCGGCACCAGCCAGCCGCCGACCATCAGCCAGGTATCGGCGAAGGCGCGCGGCGGCCAGCCGACGAGGCCGTGGCGCACACCGAGCAGACCGATGAACAGCAGTGTCTGCACGAGCATCAGCGCGGCCCAGGCCAGGGTCAGTCGGCGCGCATAGGCAGCGACGCCGGGCAGGGCGAGGCGTTCTTCGCCTTCGATCACGTGGATCAGGCGCACGATCAGTGGCCTGCGCGCGCCGACGAGGGTGTGCCCGAACAACCAGGCCAGGCCGAGACTGACCGCGACCGGCAATGCTTCCAGCGCAAGCAGACCATGGCCATGCCAGGCCAATGCGGCGAGACCGGATCCGACGATCGCCAGCGTGGACCAGGCAAACCCGCGCCATGCGGCGAGCCGCGGTGCCAGCACCAGCACGACGAGCAGGAAGGCGCAGACCGCCGCGAGCACGCCATGGCCCCGCGTCAGCGCGAATGCAGCCAGTGCGAACCAGCCGAGCACGGCGAGCACGAAGGACACGCGTACCGGGGATGGCGTAACCGGTTCGTCGGACATGGCGAGCGTTGCGACCGGGCGATGCATGCGCCTTTGCATGGGCGACGGACGCCCCCTGGAAAGGCCGCGAATGTACCATGGCGACCCTTGTGGCCGGATCAGATCGCGACTGAAGCCGCCCCCACAGAATCAAAGCCTTGTGGAGCGGCTTCAGCCGCGCCGGGGTTTGATCGGAGCATCCCTGAAGAGGTGGAAGATTGGACCAGGTGATCGAACGGATCGAATGCGACGTGCTCGTCGTCGGTGGCGGGCCGGCCGGCTCGACGGCCGCCACCCTGCTCGCGCGCAAGGGACATCGCGTGCTGATGCTCGAGAAGGATGCACACCCGCGCTTCCACATCGGCGAATCGCTGCTGCCGGCCAATGTGCCGATCCTCGAGGATCTCGGCGTGCTCGATCGCGTGCGCGCGCTCGGCGTGCTCAAGCTCGGTGCGGACTTCCAGAAGGACGACGGCCACGTCACCTTCCGTTTCGATCGCGCGCTCGGCGACACGCCCGGCTATGCCTTCCAGGTGCGCCGCGACCAGTTCGACCAGGCTCTGTTCGAACACGCGCGTGCAAACGGCGTCGATGCGCGCGAGGGCTGCAAGGTCGGCAAGGTCCGGCTCGGTGGCATCGGCGTGATCGAAGCCGAAGCGCGCGATGCCGACGGCCGCGCCTTCGCCGTCGCCGCGCGCTACCTCGTCGACGCCAGCGGCCGCGACACCCTGCTCGGCAACCAGTTCAAGCTCAAGCGCAGGAATCCCAAGCATCAGAGCGCGGCGATCTTCGCCCACTTCCGCGGCGTCGAACGCCGCGAAGGCGATGACCAGGGCAACGTCAGCATCTACCGCTTCGAGCATGGCTGGGCCTGGTTCATTCCGCTTCCCGATGGCCTCATGAGCATCGGTTGCGTGTGCTGGCCGGAGTACCTCAAGCAGCGCCGCGGCAGCCCTGAGACCTTTCTCATGCAAACGCTTGAACGCATGCCGGCGGCTATGCGGCGCATGCGCGGCGCGACCATCGAGGGCGGCGTGCACGTCACCGGCAACTACTCCTACGCCTGCACGCGCATGGCCGGTCCCGGCTGGATCATGGCCGGCGATGCCTGGGCCTTCGTCGACCCGGTCTTTTCCTCCGGTGTCTACCTGGCCATGCACGGCGCACAGCGCGCTGCAGATCTCGTCGACGTGGTCTTGCGCGAGCCCGCGCGTGAAGCCGCCCTGCAGCGCGCCTTCGAGCGACGCCTGCGTCGTGGCGTGCGCGTGTTCTCGTGGTTCATCCAGCGCTTCAACTCGCCGGTCATGGCCGGTCTGTTCGCCCAACCGCGCAACGTCTGGCGCATCGAGGACGGCATCGTCTCGATGCTTGCCGGCGACGTGTTCGACAACCGTGAAGTGATGAAGCGCGTCCACGCCTTCAAGTTCATCTACTTCGCCAAGGGCAGCTCGATGATCCGCCGCTGGGTCGCCGACTGGCGCGACCGCCGCCGCCAGGCGCGCGCAGCGTTCAGCGGCGGCAACACCTCGGCGGACGGCGCGCAGCCGGAGCCCGTCGAGAAGGCGCGGCGAGCATGAACCTCAACCAGATCACCCTGCCCGTCACCGATCTCGATCGTGCCGTGGCGTTCTACCGCGACATGGGCTTCACGCTGATCGTGTATTCGCCGCCGCGGTATGCGCGCTTCGAGTGCCCGCAAGGCGATGCGACGTTTTCGCTGCATACGGTCGACACGCCGGTGGCGGCCACCGGCGTGGTCGTGTACTTCGAATGCACCGACCTCGACGACCGCGTTCGGCGCCTGCAGGCGACCGGCATCGGATTCACCCAGCTTCCAACCGACCAGCGCTGGCTGTGGCGCGAGGCACGCCTCGTCGATCCGTCGGGCAATGTCCTCTGCCTGTACCTGGCCGGCGCCAACCGCAGGCACCCGCCATGGCGGGTGGTTGCCTGACGTCCGAGCGGCCCAAGGACATGGACTCGATCCAGCGCAGGCACGGCCGGCTCGACGTGGTCGTCAACAATGCGGGCATCAGCGGGTTCGAGGGTGAGCCCGTTCCGCGCGACAGCGCAGAAACCGCGGATCAATACCCCGCCGCCTGCCCATCCTTGCGGCCTTCCGAGGCACCGACGTAGACGCCGGTTTTCACGTCGACGCCGATCGCCTGGTAGCCGCCGAAGCTGCCGTCGGCATGGCGCACGCGATGACCCTTGCGCATGAGTGCGCGTACGACTGCATGGTCGAAGCCGGTTTCGAGCTCGATCGTGCCGCCGTCGCTCATCGGCGCGGCCTGGCCTTCGGGCGAGGTCGAGCCATCGTGCTGGATGCGCGGGGCATCGCCCGCTTCCTGCAGGTTCATGCCGAAGTCGATAAGGTTGACGACGATCGCCGCATGACCCTGCGGCTGGGTGTCTCCGCCCATCACACCGAAGCTGAGCCAGGGTTCGCCGCCCTTGGTGATGAAGGCCGGGATGATCGTGTGGAACGGACGCTTGCCGGGTGCGTAGGTGTTGGCATGGCCTTCCTTCAACACGAACATCTCGCCACGGTCCTGCAGGATGAAGCCGAGTCCCTTCGGCGCCACCCCCGAGCCCATGCCGCGGTAATTCGACTGGATCAGCGAGACCATGTTGCCGAAGCGGTCGGCGGTGGTGAGGTAGATCGTGTCGCCCTGGGTCGTGAATTCGCCCGGCACGACGCTCGTCGCGGCCTTGTCCATCGAGATCAGCTTGCGCCGCTCGGCCGCGTACTCCTTCGAGATCAGGCGTTCCACCGGGGCTTTTGCAAAATCCGCGTCGGCGTAGTACTTCGCGCGGTCCTCGAAAGCGAGTTTCTTCGCTTCGACGAACACATGGATGTGTTCGGGACTGCCAAAACCCCAGGACTTGAGGTCGTACCCTTCGAGGATGTTGAGCATCTGCAGCGCGGCGATGCCCTGGCCGTTCGGCGGCAACTCCCAGACATCGTAGCCGCGGTAGTTCGTCGACACCGGCTCGACCCATTCGCCACGGTGCGCAGCGAGATCTTCGTAGGCGAGGAAGCCACCGGCGGACTGCACGCTGGCGCCGATCGTGCGCGCGATGTCACCCTTGTAGAACGCGTCGCGCCCACCTTTGACGATCGCCTCGAGCGTGCGCGCGAGATTCGCGTTCTTCCAGATCTCACCTTTGCGTGGCGCGCGGCCGTCGATGGTGAACTGGTCGAGGAAGCCCGGCTGCTCGCGCAGGCGCGGCAGCGAGCGGTCCCAGTAGTACGCGATCAGTTCGCCGACCGGGAAACCTTCGCGCGCGTAGGTGATGGTCGGCGTGAGCAGGTCCTTCATTGGCAGCTTGCCGAAGCGCCCGTGCAGGGCGAACCAGCCGTCGACCGCGCCCGGCGTGCTGACCGGCAGCGGCCCGTACGGTGGGATCGTCGTGTAGCCGTTGTCCTTGAACCATTGCAGGCTGAGCGCCTTCGGCGAGCGGCCCGAACCGTTGTAGCCGTACAGGCGCTTCGTCTTCGCGTCCCAGACGATGGCGAACAGGTCGCCGCCGATGCCGCTGCCGGTCGGCTCCATCAGACCGAGCGCGGCATTCGCGGCGATTGCCGCGTCGACGGCACTGCCGCCGTGACGGAGCACATCGAGGCCGACCTGGGTGGCCAGCGGTTGCGAGGTCGCGACCATTCCGTTGCGCGCGAAAACTTCCGAGCGCGTGGCGAAATCGGCGCCGGTGACGCGGTCGGCGGCTGCGGCGACGTCCGGCAGCAGGGCGGCGAGCGCGACGAACAGGAGGCGGGGCATCCGCGGTCTCCGGCAGGCATGGCAGGCGATCATACGCATGACGTCGGTGCTCAGGGATGTTCTTCGATCCCGCAATGACGTCATGACATCCGCAAGGTTCGCAGCGGGGCGGGCGCGGCCTTGCTGGCGAAATGGGTCATGGTTTCGCGAGTGGTTTCCGCCGTTGTTCGCTGCGCGTTCATTCAACCCTTGCGAGGCTTGCCGCCGGCCCGCACGATGCGGGTGTTCCCTCCGACCCCTTGGCGATGTTTCCCAGCCTCAAACAGCAGTGGCACGGCTTCACTTCGCGGCCCGCCGGACGACGTTTCCAGATGCGCTGGCGCGCGCAGCGTGAGAGGCCGCGCGGCCTGTTGCGCAAACTGGTCCTGATCGGCCTCGGCGTTGCCCTGCTCCTCGCCGGCACGGCCATGCTCGTACTGCCGGGCCCGGGCGTCCTCGTCATGATCATCGGCGCTGCCCTGATCGGCGAGGAATCGCTGTTCGTCGCGCGCGGGCTCGATCGCGCCGACGTGTGGATCGCGCGCGCGTTGCAACGCTGGCGCGCGCGGCGCGCGGCGCACAACCCTCGCCCGTAAACGGGCTCCTAGCGGTCATCACCAGGACCCGCCGCATCGAACAGGTCGCTCTGCGCATCGGGGGTGGCGGCGCTGCGGAAATTGGCCAGGCCGACGCCGACCAGGCGGTAGCGCGTCGTCAGCGGCAGCTCCACGCGCTGGCGCAGGCTGCGCGCGATGGCGGCGAGTTCGGCGGCGGACTGGGGCGGCATGCCGAGGGTCTGGCTGCGCGTGAGGATACGGAAGCCGGCCGTCTTGAGCTTGAGCACGACGGTATGGCCGGCATGTTCGAGCTTGCGTGTCTGCGCCCACACCTTGGCGGCGAGGCGATCGATGGTCTCGCCGAGCGCGTCGAGCGGCTGGTCCTGATCGAACGTGTCTTCGGCCGAGACCGACTGGGTGGGCCGGTCCGGCACGACCGGCTGGTCGTCGATCCCGCGGGCGAGGCCATACAGGCGTTGGCCGTAGCGGCCGAAACGATGTTCGAGGGCCTCCTGCGACCACGTGCGCAAGTCGCCGACCGTGCGCACGCCGAGTGCGGCGAGCCGGGCTTCCATGACCCGGCCGACGCCGGGAATGCGCCCGACCGGCAACGGTACGAGGAAGTCGAGCACGTGTTCCGGGCGGATCACGAACAGGCCGTCGGGCTTGCGCCAGTCCGATGCGATCTTGGCGAGGAACTTGTTGGGCGCCACACCGGCCGAGGCGGTCAGTTCGGTTGCTTCGCGGATGCGTTCGCGGATAGCGCGGGCAATCGCCGTGGCCGAGGCCGGTCCGCATTTTGGTTCGCTGACGTCGAGATAGGCCTCGTCCAGCGAGAGCGGTTCGACCAGATCGGTGTGCGCGAGCAGGATCGCGCGCACCTGCTGCGAGACTGCGCGATAGCGTGCGAAATCGGGTGGCACGAAGATCGCTTCGGGGCACAGGCGCTCCGCGCGCAGTGCCGGCATGGCCGAACGCACGCCGTGGCTTCGCGCCTCGTACGAGGCCGCGCAGACCACCGAGCGCGGGCCGCGCCAGGCGACCACGACCGGTTTGCCGCGCAGGGCCGGGTCGTCGCGCTGTTCGACCGCCGCATAGAACGCATCCATGTCGACGTGGATGATCTTGCGCACGTGAAGCCGCGAATGGGAATTAGGGAATAGGGAATGGAGAATAGCGAGAAGCCAGGCTTTTGCTCTTGACCATTCCCTGTACCCCATTCCCGGCAAGCGGCCCCAGCCGCCATGCCAGCCTTGCAAAGCCCCGTCCAGACTGGTTTCATCACGTGACGTCGGCCGGGGCGGCGCTCGCACCGCAACCCACGCGCACGGACGTGAGGCATGTACAGGGTGTTGGGGCGCGCACGTCGCGCGATCGTTTCCGTTGCCGGTGTCGGGGTTTTTCTTGGGCGGAATCCTGCTCGTCGAGCGTTCGACCACGCTCAACCATCTGTTGCAGCGCACGCTCGCCGCCGCGGCCATGCCTGTGCGCAACGAGTTGGGCGGCTATCTCGAGGCGCTCGGCCACCTGCGCCAGTTCGCCGAGCCACACTCAAGGCAACCCCCGTATGCAGCCGCAGTCGTCGGCGCGCCGGCGCGTGCCACGCGCGAGTTCATCGCTTTGCTCGAATACCTGCGCGACGCACCGGAGGCACCACCGACCGTGGTCGTCGCCCACGAGGAAACGCCCGAGATCCGCGCCTGGAGCGCCGATTCGCTGCGCGCGCGGTTCCTGCTGTGGTCGCAATTCAGCCGCCTGCCGGCCTGCGTCTACGAACTGGCTCCGGACGAAATCGACCGCCCCGGCGCGACCGGGGCGAGCGAGCGCAGCGACCGCTTGCGCGTGCTGTTCGTCGACGATTCGCAAAGTGTGCGCCTGGCCTATGCGCAATCGCTGGAGCGTGCCGGTTACCAGGTCGACGTTGCCGGCACGATCGCCGAGGGTGAGGCGCGCGCGGCCGAGAACCACCCCGACCTCGTCGTCGTCGACTATTTCCTGCCTGACGGCAGCGGCGACGAGCTGTGTCGCCGCCTGGCCGCGCTCGACGAACCGCCGGTGCTCGCCGTCATCACCGGCAGCTACCGCGAGGACATCATCAAGCGTTGTCTACAGGCGGGCGCCAGCGAGTGCATGTTCAAGAACGAGGCGCGCGAACTGTTCCTCGCCCGCGTCGCCACGCTCGCCCGCACGATCGAGATGCGCCGCTCGGTCGAGGCCGAACGCCAGCAGCTCGACGGCCTTCTCGGTTCGGTTGGCGACGGCGTGTTCGGCATTGATGTGGACGGTCGCGTGAGCTTCGTCAATCCGACCGGCCTGCGCCTGCTCGGCCATACCGACGAGAACGACCTGGTGGGCCTGCTCGCGCATGCCGCGATCTACCCGAACGAGTCGACGCGCGCGTCGCGCCTGGCCCGCGCTCACATCGAAGGCGAAGGCCCACGCCACTTCGAGACGATGTTCCGCCGTCGCGATGGCAGTGGCGTGCCGGTCGAATGTACGGTGCTGCCGTTGGCCGCACAGCGCCGGCGGCATGGCGCGATCATCGTCTTCCGCGACATCGCCGAGCGCCGTTCGGCCGAACGGCTGCGCTGGGAGCTCAACAACGATCCACTGACCGGCTTGCCGAACGCGCGCCACCTGCGCCAGCGCCTGATCCAGGAAGTCACGCGTTTGCGTGAGCGCGGCGGTTACTCGGCCCTGCTGCATATCGAGGTGGCAGCGGACGGGGACGCCGGGTCGCCGCGCGGCGACGAACGCTTGCGCGCGGTCGCGCAGACGCTGTCACGGCGTCTGCGTGAGGGCGATGTGCTGGCACGTGGCGATGGCGACGTGTTCCGGCTGGTGCTGAGTGGCGTGCAGGTCGACAACATCGATGTGCTCGCGCGCAGCTTCCGCGACCTGCTCGGAGGCCGCACCTATACGGTCGGTGAAACCGAGCACCCGATCCACGCGCAGGTCGGTGCGGTATTGCTCAGCCCGCGCACGGTCAGTGCCGACGAGGCGCTCGAGCAGGCCCAGGCCGCACTGGCACGGCCCAGCGAAACCGCGGCGGCGCCCGAGCCGGCATCGGCCTCGCCGTCCAGCGAGCGCTTGCGCATCGCCCTCGAGCAGGCACGCTTCGTCATCCTCGCCCAGCCGGTCGTGCCGCTGGCCGGCGAGCCCGGAGCGCAGGCGGGCTGGCATCCACTCGCCTCGTCCGAGCCGCGGCTGTATTCGGTGCGCCTGCGCATGGTCGGCAAGGACGGCCAGCTGATCCTGCCGCGCGCCTTCGTGCCGCTGGCCGAACGCGTCGGCATGATCCAGCGCATCGATCTGTGGGTCGTGCGTGGCCTGCTCGCCGCCCTGGCCAGCGAACGGGGTCGGGTCACGCCGGTCGGCCTGATGACGCGGCTGTCGCCGGGCACCGTCGCCGACCCCGACACGCTGGCCGCGATCGAGCAGGCCATCGTCGAGGCGGCGGTGCCAGCCAGCCAGCTCGTGTTCGAAATGGTCGACAGCGGCGAACTCGCCAACCTGCCCGCCGCACGCCGCTTCATCGCGCGCCTGCAGGCGATCGGTTGCCGCTTCGTGCTGCGTGGTTCGAGTTCCGGCCACGGTTCGCTGCCCTTCCTCAGCGCGCAACGTCTGCCTGGCGACTTCGTGCGCCTCGAACGCAGCCTCGTGCAGCGCATCACGAGCGATCCGCGCGAACGCCGTCGCGTCGCCTCGATCACCGATCTGGCGCAATCGCTCGACATGCGCGTGATCGCCGGCGCCGTCGACGACGCGGCCACCCTCGAAGCCCTCACCGAGGCCGGCGTCGATTTCGTCCAGGGCGACTATCTCGGCGAAGCGCGGTTGTTGAAGCGCGTGGATTTTGCAGCGCTGGTCGTCGACGCCTGATTCGACGCGCCGCGGGAAGACATTCCTGCAGGAGCCCCTTCGGGGGCGATACTTTCTGCTTTCACCCTCCATTCCAACATCGATCGCCCGTGAACGGGCTCCCATTACCGCAAGCAACCAGCCCCTTTGTCACCCATGACACCCGAACAATTCCACGCCCTCGCCGCCCAAGGCTGCAACCGCATCCCGGTAGTGCGCGAAGTGCTGTCCGATCTCGATACGCCGCTGTCGGTGTATCTCAAGCTCGCCGACGGACCGTATGCCTACCTGTTCGAATCGGTCGAGGGCGGCGAGCGCTGGGGACGGCACTCGATCATCGGCCTGCCGTGTCGGCGCGTGTACACGCTGCGCGGACATACCCTGAGCGTCGAGGAGCACGGGGAAGTCGTCGAGACACGCGAACTCGACGATCCGCTGGCCGCCATCGAGACGCTGCGCGCGCAATACCGCGTGCCGTTGCTGCCGGGCATGCCGGCGTTCTCGGGTGGACTGGTCGGCTACTTCGGTTTCGAGACGATCGGCTGGATCGAACCGCGCTTCGCCATGGACGACAAGCCCGACCAGCTCGGCACGCCCGACGCGGTGCTGATGCTGAGCGAGGAAGTCGCCGTGTTCGACAACCTCAAGGGCCGCCTGTATCTGATCGTGCATGCCGATCCGGCGCAGCCGCAGGCGTACGCGCGCGCGCAGCGGCGCCTCGACGAACTCGCCTTCCGCCTGCGCCACGCCGGCTCGAGCTATCCGGAGACGCTCGATCCGAAGCCACTCGACGAGGCCGACTTCGTTTCCGGCTTCACCCGCGAAGGTTTCGAGGATGCGGTGCGCCGTGCGCAGGAATACATCCGTGCCGGCGACATTTTCCAGGTCGTGCTTTCGCAACGCCTGAGCGTGCCGTTCCGCGCCCGACCGGTCGATGTCTACCGTGCCCTGCGGGCACTGAATCCGTCGCCCTACATGTATTTTCTCGACCTCGGCCGCACGCAGATCGTCGGCTCCTCGCCGGAGATCCTGGTACGCCAGCAGCAGGGCCGCGTCGTCCTGCGCCCGATCGCCGGCACGCGTCCGCGTGGCGCCACGCCGGAAGAGGATGCCGCGCTTGAAGCCGAGCTGCTCGCCGACCCGAAGGAACGCGCCGAGCACCTCATGTTGATCGATCTCGGCCGCAACGACGTCGGTCGTGTTGCCACCACCGGCAGCGTGAAGCTCAGCGAGCGCTTCGTCGTCGAGCGCTATTCGCATGTCATGCACATCGTCAGCCAGGTCGAAGGCGAACTGAAACCCGGCCTCGCCTACACCGACGTGTTGCGCGCGGCATTCCCGGCCGGCACGGTCAGTGGCGCGCCGAAGATCCGCGCGCTCGAAATCATCCGCGAGCTCGAGCCGGTCAAGCGCAACATCTACGCCGGCGCGATCGGCTACATCGGCTGGAACGGTGACGCCGACACCGCCATCGCGATCCGCACCGCGGTCATCCAGGACGGCCGCCTGCATGTCCAGGCCGGCGCCGGCATCGTCTTCGATTCCGACCCGGCTAAAGAGTGGGAGGAAACGATGAACAAGGGTCGCGCGCTGTTCCGCGCGGTGGCGCGCGCAGCCGCCGGCTTGTGAGCACCTCCGGGCGGGAAGGGACTGGGCCGGCATCGCTCGGCGAGTACTCAACCGTGTCGCCGGGCTGATGGATGCAGCCGCGGCAAACACCAGGCTTGATGACACCGCCAAAGCCCGCGGCGCGGCCTGCGCGGCCCATCCAGGCCGCCAGCCTGCACTTCGTCGCGCCCACTCCGGCGCGAACCTTGCGCATGTCATGACGCCATTGCGGGATTGATCAGAGCATCCTTAAACGCGGGGGCGGGTTCGTGCATCGAAGCGAGGCGAACCCACTGGGAGACATCCATGAACCACCGTACCGTGCTTTGCCTCGCGCTTGCGGCGCTGACCTGCACCGCGATTCCTGCACACGCGAAAGCCCGCCTCGGCTCCGATTGCGATCTGGGCAGCCGCCATTCGTTCCGCATCGATCCGGCACGCCTCGTCTTCATCGAGGCCGGCAGCCAGCGTGAGATCGTGCTGCTGCCCGGTGGCGACATCCAGGTGGATGGCCGGAACCTCGCGCTCGATCCGGCCGATCGTGCACGCGCCGACGCGCTCGAACGTGGCTTGCGCGAACTCGTGCCGGAAGTGAAGGGCGTTGCGATCGACGCCATCGGCATTGCCTTCGAGGCGGTCGGTCATGCCGCGAGCGCATTCGCGTCGAGCCCGGCCGAGGCGCGCAGGAGCGCCGATCGCGTTGCGCGTGTCGCCGCGGAGTTGCAGCACAGCATCGAGACGAAGCAGAGTTGGGATGCCACCACCGACGCCGAACTGGAACGTGCGGTCGAGCAGGCGGTCGGTAGCCTCGTCGGCGAAATGGTCGGCAACGTCACGACGATGGCGCTCAAGCTTGCCTTCAGTGGCGACGAAGCAGCGATTGCCGAACTCGAGGCGCGCGCCGATGCGATCGAGAAGACAGTCGAGGCCGCCGTCGAGCAACGCAGTGCCGAGATCGAACGCCGTGCCGCAGAGCTATGCTCACGACTGGACGCTCTCGATGGCGTCGAATCGGCCATCACCGCGCGCTTGCCGGACGGCTCGCCCCTCGATCTCGTGCGCCCAGCCCGCTGATTCCATCGGGCTATCGCGGCACGGCCATGCACATGATGCGGTCGATCTGCAGGTCGTCACCGAGCGGGAAACATTTGGTGCCGACGTCGATGAACCCGGTCCTGCGGTAGAACGCGATCGCGCGCGGGTTGTGCTCCCAGACGCCGAGCCAGACATGTTCGGCGTCATGCGAACGCGCCGTGGCAAACACGGCGGCCATCAGCTCCGCGGCCACGCCACGGCCGTGTGCGCTGCGGTCGACGTAGAAGCGTTTCAGCTCGATGGCCGAGCGCGTATCGACACCATCCGGAACCGCACTGCGCTGCATCTGCGCATAGGCGACGAGGGTTTCGCCCCGCGTGGCCAGCAGGATCGTCGTGTCCGCATCGGCGAGATCGCGTGCCTGGTGATCCTCACCGAACGCCTGCGCCAAATAAACGCGCATGTTCTCGGCGGTGTTGTACGCGGCGAAGGTTTCGACGAAGGTGCGTTCGGCGAATGCCGCCAGCGCCGCGGCATCGGCGGGCAGGCCACGGCGAATCACCAGGCTCATGGCCGTCGTCATCGGATGCGCCCGAGCCGGCCTGCGTCTTTCGCCGGGGCCGGCACGAGCCCCTGCGCCGGACCGTGCAGCAGCGAAGCGGCACCCGTACGCGCCATCGGCTGCCGGAATCCACGGACGCTGGCATGGGCGTTGACCGGCATGTCGTGTGTCGCGCGTGCACGGGTTTCCGCGTGGCGAAGGGGTCAGCGCAGGCTTTCCGTCACCTCGAACGCACACCCGGTCTTCGCGCGCACGTCATCGACGCTGACGCCTGGGTTGAGTTCCTTGAGGACGAGCCCGCCGCCTGGCTTGACGTCGAACACGCACAGGTCGGTGATGATCATGTCGACGCAGGCCTTGCCGGTGATCGGCAGGGCGCATTCGTCGAGGATCTTCGGCGAACCGTCCTTCGCGGTGTGCTCCATCAATACGACCACGCGCTTCACGCCGGCGACGAGATCCATGGCGCCGCCGGGGCCTTTGACCATCTTGCCGGGCACCATCCAGTTGGCCAGATCGCCGTTCCGGGAAACTTCCAGGCCACCGAGGATGGACAGGTCGATGTGGCCGCCGCGGATCATCGCGAACGAATCGGCACTCGAGAAGAAGCTCGAACCGGGAATCGTGGTGATGGTCTGCTTGCCGGCGTTGATGAGGTCGGGATCGACCGTGGCTTCGGTCGGGAAGGGGCCGATGCCGAGCAGGCCGTTCTCCGATTGCAGGGTCACGCTGACGCCATCGGGGATGAAGTTGGCGACCAGGGTGGGAATGCCGATGCCGAGGTTCACGCAGTAGCCGTCGCGCAGTTCCTGCGCGGCGCGGCGTGCCATGCCCTCGCGTACCGGGTTTTCCTTCGCTGAAGGCGTGCCACCGGAGAGCGTGCGGAACTCGATGCGCTTCTCGTAGCGCGGGCCTTGGATGATGCGGTCGACGTAGATGCCCGGCGTGTGGATCTGGTCGGGTTCGAGCGAGCCGGTTTCGACCAGTTCCTCGACTTCGGCGACGCAGACCTTGCCGCAGGTGGCGATCATCGGATTGAAGTTGCGCGCGGTCTTGCGGAACACGAGGTTGCCGAAGCGGTCCCCCTTCCACGCCTTGACGATCGACACCTCGGCCTTGATCGCCGGTTCGAGCACGTAGTCGACTCCGTCGAAGGTCTTCGTCTCCTTGCCCTCGGCGAGCTTGGTGCCGAACGCGGTGCGGGTGTAGAAGCCGGGGATGCCGGCGCCACCGGCGCGCAGGCGCTCGGCGAGCGTGCCCTGCGGTACCAGTTCCAGTTCGAGTTCGCCGGCCAGCACCTGGCGCTCGAACTCCTTGTTCTCGCCGACATAAGAGGCGATGACCTTCCGGACCTGGCGCGTCTTCAGCAGCGGACCCATGCCGAAGTCGTCGACGCCGGCGTTGTTGCCGACGATGGTCAGGCCTTTCACGCCCGATTCGAGCAGGGCCTGGATCAGGTTTTCGGGGATGCCGCACAGGCCGAAGCCACCGGCTGCGATCGTCATGTCGTCATGCAGCAGGCCGGACAGCGCCTCGGCGGCGGTGGCATAGACTTTTTTCACGTCGGATTCCTTGCGTTCGGGTCGATGCGCGCGGGCGCGGACGGTGTGGAGGCCGGGCAGGGTAGTACGGTCGCGAAGGGCGGTTCAATCTGCCCTTTCGGCCAATGGCGTGGTGAGTCAAAGGGACCCTGCTTGTCCGTGGGAGCCCGTTCACGGGCGATGCTTGCCGCCACGGACGCGGCGTCTGCGTCAATCGTCCGTGAACGGGTTCCGATTACACAGAGGTTGCTATCGTCGGGATTTGAGCCAGGCTGCGTACTCGTCGAGGTCGCCCTTGAACAGTTCGACGCGGCCGTTGGCGACGCGCCAGAAGGTTTCGCAGACCAAACCGATCAGATGCCGGTCATGCGAGACCAGCACGATCGCGCCACGGAACACGCTGAGCGCTTCGGCCAGCGCCTCGCGCATCTCGAGGTCGAGGTGGTTGGTCGGCTCGTCGAGCAGCAGCACATTCGGCTTGCGCCAGGCGATCAGGGCCAGTGCCAGGCGTGCGCGTTCGCCACCGGAGAATCCGTCCACGCTCTCGAAGGCACGGTTGCCGGCAAAGTTCCAGCGGCCGAGGAAGTCGCGGAAATCCTGCGTCGACACGCCCGGTGCAATGTCGCGCAGGTGGTCGATCGGCGACTGCCCGGCGTGCAGCGATTCCACCGTGTGCTGGGCGAAGTAACCGAGCTCCATGTCCGGATGCACACTGCGCGTGCCGGCGATCAGCGGCAGTTCGCCGACCAGGCTGCGCACCAGGGTCGACTTGCCGGCACCATTCGGGCCGAGCAGGCCGATGCGGTCGCCGGCTTCGAGGCCGAAGCCGACCTTGTCGAGGACGAGCTTGTCGCCATAGCCGGCTTGGCCGTGGTTGATGCGGATCAGCGAGGTCGGCAGCTTGAGCGGTTCGGCGAAGTCGATGCGGATCTGGCGCTCGGCGCGCACCGCCTCGGTACCGGCCAGCTTGGCCAGGCGCTTGACCCGGGACTGTGCCTGCTTGGCCTTCGCCGCCGAGGCCTTGAAGCGGTCGATGAACGATTGCAGATGGGCGCGCTCGGCCTGTTCCTTTTCGAAGGCGATCTGCTGTTGGCGCAGCTGCTCGGAACGCTGCCGCTCGAAGCTCGTGTAGTCGCCGGTGTAGAGCTTCGCCTTGCCATCATGCAGGTGCAGCATGTGGGTGCCGACGCCGTCGAGGAACTCGCGGTCGTGCGAGATCATCATCAGCATGCCCGGATACTTGAGCAACCACTGTTCGAGCCAGAGTACGGCGTCGAGGTCGAGATGGTTGGTCGGCTCGTCGAGCAACAGCAGGTCGCTCGGCATCATCAGCGCACGGGCGAGATTGAGGCGGCCGCGCCAGCCGCCGGAGAACTCGGCGACGGTGCGCTCATGCGTGTCCGACGGAAAGCCGAGGCCGTGCAGCAACTTGCCGGCACGAGCCGTGGCGTCATATCCGTTCAGTTCGGCGAGTTTCTGGTGGGCGACTGCGACCGCATCCCAGTCTTCCTCGGCCATCGCTTTCTGCTCGGCGACGAGCACGGCATGCACCTCGGTATCGCCGGCGACGACGAAGTCGATCGCGCGGTCGGGCAGCGCCGGTGTTTCCTGGGCGACGCTGGCAATGCGCAGTCGCTCGGAATACTCGATGTCGCCGCGGTCGGGTTCGAGCTGGTGCATGATCGCGGCGAACAGGCTCGACTTGCCGCAGCCGTTGCGGCCGATCACGCCGACGCGCCAGCCCGCATGCAGGGCGACGTCGACGTCGGACAGCAGCAGGCGTTCGCCACGCCGCAGGGCGAGGTTGCGGAACGAAATCATCGGGGTCTGTTGACACTTCCAGGCGGTCGCGACGCGGCCCTTGGCCTGCAGCGCAAGCTGCCGTGAGCGATGTGTATCCGGTTGATTGAGCCAGCGGCGCGGTCACGCCGAGGGCGCCCAGTGTAATCGATGCACTGCATCATCGGGGCGACGCGGCGCTGAGCGGTTGGCCCCCGCCGTTGCGGCGTGACACACTCGGCATCCCCGAAATCGCAACACGGCACATCCGGAGCAGCTCGATGGCCACCCACGAAGTCAAAGTCCCCGACATCGGCAACTACAGCGACATTCCGGTCATCGAACTGCTGGTGAAACCGGGCGATACGGTGAAGAAGGACCAGGGTCTGGTCACCCTGGAGTCGGACAAGGCGACCATGGAAGTGCCATCCTCGGTCGCCGGTGTGGTCAAGGAACTGAAGGTCAAGCTCGGTGACACGGTATCGGAAGGCGTGGTCGTCGCGATCGTCGATGCGGAAGGCGCATCCGCTGCACCAACTCCGGCACCCGCACCGGCGCCGGAAAAAGCGCCTGCAGCAGTGGCAGCCACGCCAGCCGCGCCGGCCAAGGCCGAAACCGAGAAACCCACGACACCTGTCGATGCGGGCGCGCCACGCACCCCACCGGTCGCCTTCGGTGCCGATACGGTCATGCCCGGCAAGCTGCCGCATGCGAGTCCGGCCGTGCGCCTGTTCGCGCGCGAACTCGGCGTCGACCTGAGCCAGGTCACCGGCAGCGAGCGCAAGGGTCGCATCACCCGGGCGGACGTGCAGAACTATGTCAAGGCCGCGCTCGCCGGCGCAGCCGCACCGCGCGTGGCCGGTGGCGGTGGCGCGGGTCTCAACCTGCTGCCGTGGCCGCAGGTCGATTTCGCCAAGTTCGGCGAGGTCGAAACGAAGCCGCTGTCGAAGATCAAGAAGATGTCCGGCGCGAACCTCGCGCGCAACTGGGTGATGATCCCGCATGTCACCCAGCATGATGACGCCGACATCACCGACCTCGAAGCGCTGCGCGTCGCCCTCAACCGGGAGAACGAGAAGGCCGGCATCAAGGTCACCATGCTCGCCTTCCTCATCAAGGCGGTGGTCGCCGCGCTGAAGAAGTACCCGGAGTTCAATGCCTCGCTCGATGCCTCGGGCGAGAACCTCGTGCTGAAGAAGTATTTCCACATCGGTTTCGCCGCCGATACGCCGAACGGCCTCGTCGTGCCGGTGCTGCGCGATGCCGACCGCAAGGGTGTGCTCGAGATCGCCGTCGAGACCGGCGAGCTGGCGAAGAAGGCGCGTGACGGCAAGCTCGGCCCGGCCGACATGTCCGGCGGCTGTTTCTCCATCTCCTCGCTCGGCGGCATCGGCGGCACCGCATTCACGCCGATCGTCAACGCGCCCGAAGTCGCCATCCTCGGCGTGTCGAAGTCGGCGACCAAACCCGTCTGGAATGGCGAGAAGTTCAAGCCACGCCTGATCCTGCCGTTGTCGCTGTCCTACGACCACCGCGTCATCGACGGCGCCTCGGCCGCGCGCTTCACCGCCTACCTCGGCCAGGTGCTGGCCGACATGCGGCGCGTGCTGCTCTGACCGCGCGCCAGCACTTCCAGAGAACATCCAGAGGAACATGCACCGTGGCCGCCATCGACATCAAGGTTCCCGACATCGGCAACTACCACGACATCCCGGTCATCGAACTGCTGGTGAAGCCAGGCGATACGGTGAAGAAGGACCAGGGCCTGGTCACCCTCGAATCGGACAAGGCGACGATGGAAGTGCCATCGACCGTGGCCGGCGTGGTCAAGGAGCTCAAGGTCAAGCTCGGCGATACGGTGTCCGAAGGCGTCGTTGTCGCGGTGGTCGAGGCGGAGACGGCGGGTACCGCGCCAGTGGCAGCCGCTCCCGTACCGGGCAAAGTCGAGGCAGCCCCCGCGCCTGCGCCCGTGGCCACGCCGGCACCGAAAGCCGCCGCCACGAGCGGTCGCACGCCGGACCTCGAATGCCAGGTGCTCGTGCTCGGTGCCGGACCAGGGGGTTACACCGCGGCGTTCCGCGCCGCCGACCTCGGCCAGGACACCGTGCTGGTCGAACGCTATCCCTCGCTCGGTGGCGTCTGCCTCAATGTCGGCTGCATCCCGTCGAAGGCGCTGCTGCACGCCGCCCGCGTGCTCGACGAAGCCGCGCATGTGAAGGACATCGGCATCACGTTCGGCGCGCCGAAGATCGACGTCGACGCGCTGCGCGCCTACAAGGACAAGGTCGTCGGCACCATGGTCAAGGGCCTCGCCGGCATGGCCAAGCAGCGCAAGGTGCGCGTGGTCGAAGGCATCGGCACGTTCGTTTCGCCGCATGAAGTCGAAGTCGCCACCGCCGAAGGCGCGAAGCTCGTGCGTTTCGAGAAGGCCATCATCGCCGCCGGCTCGCAGGCGGTGAAGCTGCCGGGCTTCCCGTGGGACGACCCGCGCATGATGGACTCGACCGACGCGCTGCTGCTCACCGACATTCCGCGGAAACTGCTCGTGGTCGGCGGCGGCATCATCGGCCTGGAGATGGCCTCGGTGTACGCCGCGCTCGGCAGCGAAGTCACCGTCGTCGAACTGATGGACCAACTCATGCCCGGCGCCGATCCGGACCTCGTGCGGCCGCTGCAGCAGCGTCTGGCCAAGCGCTACGCCGGCATCCACCTCAAGGTGAAGGTGGCCAGGATCGAAGCCGAGAAGAAAGGCCTCAAGGCGACGTTCGAAGGCGAGGGTGCGCCCGAACCGCAACTCTACGACCGCGTGCTCGTCGCCATCGGCCGCGCCCCGAACGGCGCGAAGATCGGTGCCGACAAGGCCGGTGTCAGCGTCAACGAGCGCGGCTTCATCGCGGTCGACCGGCAGATGCGCACCAACGTGCCGCACATCTTTGCCATCGGCGACCTCGTCGGCCAGCCGATGCTCGCGCACAAGGCCACCCACGAAGGCAAGGTCGCCGCCGAAGTCGCCGCCGGTGAGAAGAGCGAGTTCGTCGCCCGCGTGATTCCGTCGGTCGCCTACACCGATCCCGAGATCGCCTGGGTCGGCCTCACCGAAACCGAAGCGAAGAAGGCCGGCATCGCCTACGGCGTCGGCAAGTTCCCGCATGCCGCCTCCGGCCGCGCGGTCGGCATCGGCCGCACCGAAGGCTTCACCAAGCTGCTGTTCGATGAAGCCACCCACCGTGTCATCGGTGCCGGCATCGTCGCACCCAATGCCGGCGACTTGATCGCCGAGGTCGCGCTGGCCATCGAGATGGGTGCCGAAGCCGGCGACATCGGCCTCACCATCCACCCGCACCCGACCTTGAGCGAATCGGTCGGCATGGCCGCCGAAGTCTACGAAGGCACGGCGACGGATTTGTACATTCCGAAAAAGAAGTGAGCCTTCGCAGGCTGGGGGCCGCGCGGTGCGCATGCACGGAACGATCCGCAAGTGGAACGATGAGCGCGGATTCGGCTTCATCGAGCCGGCCGGCGGAGGCAATGACGTATTCCTGCACGTGTCGGCGTTTCCGCGTGGCATCCGGCCCGTGGTTGGCGACGCCGTCTCCTTCGACCTCGTGGTCGATGCTGACGGACGGCGGCGAGCCGCCGCCGTCCAGGTTCCCGATGCACGACGTGGTCGGTCGACGCGACGCCATGTGCGCAAGCCGCGGAAGGAAGGGGGATGGGTCCCGCTGGTCGCAGCCGTCGTGCTTGTTGCCATTGGCGTGGCGGCCTACCCGCATGTCCGCCCCTGGTTCGACGGCATCGTTTCTGGCCGCGAAATGACTTCAGGACGTGCATATTTCTCCAACGAGCCCGACCCGACCCATTCGCCGCGATTCCAATGCGACGGTCGTATCCACTGCTCGCAAATGCATTCCTGTGCCGAAGCGAAATTCTTTCTCGCCAACTGTCCGGGAACGAAGATGGACGGGGACCACGATGGCGTGCCCTGCGAGCAGCAGCATTGCAGCTGGTGACCTGAGCACCAACTCGGCGGTGGATGTTGCCGGCGCATCGGCGCGACGCCGCAATCATGGCTACGGGAGGTGCACATGAGCGCCGCGATGTCCCCGGTTCACCTCATCGATTGCACCCACGCCGACCATGCCGCGGCGATCCTCGACATCCTCAACGAAGCGATCGTCCATTCGACCGCGCTGTACGACTATCGGCCGCGCGAGCTGGAATCGATGGATGGCTGGTTCGCGGCCAAACGCACGGCCGGGCATCCGGTGATCGGTGTGGTCGACGACGACGGCAGCCTGCTCGGATTCGCCAGCTACGGCCGCTTCCGCGAGCGCGAGGCCTACAAGTACTCGGTCGAGCATTCCCTGTACGTGCAGCGCGACCACCGCGGGCGCGGTGTCGGCGCGCTGTTGATGCAGGCGCTCATCGAGGCTGCTCGGGCGCGCGGCGTGCACGTCCTGGTCGGCGGCATCGATGTCGCCAATGCCGCCAGCATCGCCCTGCACGAGCGCTTCGGCTTCGTCCACGCCGGAACGATTCGCGAAGCAGCCTTCAAGTTCGGCCGCTGGCTCGACCTCGGTTTCTGGCAGCTCGTGCTCGACACGCCGACCGTGCCGACGGACGGCTGAGGGGCGCGTGCACTCCGGCAGGTTGGCGCTGTTGTTCACGCGGATCGCGGGACGGAACTCGGGTTCGCCGTCGGCCACGTCCCGCATTGCTACGGCCCTGACAGGTTCGAGGATGCTCAACGCCCGATCGATGCACCGATCTCGTTCTGCACGTGGATGTCTTCGACGCGGTCGGCTTGCGTCACCGCGAGAACACGGTTGCCGCGGATGAAATCGCGGATCTCGACCGGCCCGTCATCGGGATTCAAAAGGTTGGGGCCGTCCCGTGCGGGGGCAGCCCGGCGTTGCGCCGGCTCGAGCGACGGCCAGGCTGCCTTCGTCGTCGCGCCTTGATCTGCGCCCGCACAGGACGGTGACGCCGTTGTGGGATGGATCAGAACATCCCTAGTTCAGTTTCCGTTCTGCGATGAACGCACGGATCTGCTGTTCGAGCACCGGCAGTGGCACCGAACCCTGGGCCAGCACGGCGTCGTGGAAGGCGCGGATGTCGAACTTCGCGCCGAGTTCGCGTTCGGCCTCGGCACGCAGTTCGACGATCTTGATTTCGCCGAGCTTGTACGAAAGCGCCTGGCCTGGCCAGGAGATGTAACGGTCGACTTCGGTGGTGACCTCGTGTTCGCTGAGCGCGGTGCGCTCACGCAGGTAGGCGAGCGCCATCTCGCGCGACCAGCCCTTGTGATGCACGCCGGTGTCGATGACGAGGCGACAGGCTCGCCACATCTCGTAGGTAAGACGACCGAACTCCTCGTAGGGCGTCTGGTAGATGCCCATTTCCAGGCCGAGCTTCTCGGTATAGAGGCCCCAGCCCTCGCCGTAGGCAGAGATGTAGCCGTGGCGACGGAACGCCGGCTGGGCACTTTGCTCCTCGGCCAGTGAGAGCTGGAACGAATGCCCGGGCGCCGATTCGTGCAAGGTCAGCGCGGGCAGGTTGTAGAGCGGGCGCGAGGGCAGGTCGTAGGTGTTCAGCCAGTATGTGCTTGCGCCGCCGCGACCGGCGGTCCAGAACGGCGCGATGTCGGCGGGTACGGGTTCGATCGAGAAGCGTCCGCGCGGCAGCAGGCCGAAGTAGCGCGCCAGCTTGCCGTCGACGCGCTTGGCGATCCACGCCGCGCGCATCAACAGTTCCTCCGGGGTCTTGGCGTAGAACTGCGGATCGCTGCGCAGGAAGGCGAGGAACTCGGCGAAGCTGCCTTCGAACCCGGCTTTCTTCATCGTTTCGAGCATTTCCGCGCGGATGCGCGCGACCTGCTCCAGACCGATTGCGTGGATCTGCTCGGCGCTCAGGTCGAGCGTGGTGAACTCGCGGATCTGCTGCCGATAGTAGGCCTTGCCGTTCGGCATCGCCTCGGCAGCGAGGGTCTTGCGCGCCTTCTTCATGTATTCGTCGCGGAAGAACGTGAGCAGGGTCCGATAGGCCGGAATCACCTGCTCGCCGATCGCGGCAGCAGCGTCGGCCTGCAAACGTTCACGATCCTCGGCATCCACGGTTGTCGGCAGGGTCGTCAGTGGCTTGAAGAACTCGCTCGCGCGCGGGTCCTCAAGGTCGGCCACCATGGCGATCGACACGTCACGACCCGCGAGCACGGCGCGCGGCACGCTGAAGCCACGCTTGAGGCCGGCGCGCATGTTGGCGATCTGTTCGTCGAAGTAGCGCGGCACGTCCTTCAGGCGCGCGATGTAGGCGTCCGCATCCTCGACCGTCCTGAGCGGTCGGCGCGTCATGAAGCCGAGCCCCGACCAGAATGAGGAGTCCGCGTTGAATGGCATCTCGTAGCCGCCGAAGCGAACGTCGGCAGCAAGGTTGTGGATCTGCTCGCGGTAGATCGCGAAATTGATCTGTTCGGGCGCCGACAGCTCGGCGCGTGGCAGCGCATCGAGCTCGCGCAACACCTCATCCCATTTCTTCAGGCGCGCACGCTGGGTCGCCGCGTCGACGCTCGGCAAGCGGTCGCCGCGCGTGGCCACGCCATCCTCGTCGTCCAGGCCAGGGAACTGGGTGCGCCGCCAAGCCCATTCGCTTTCATGGATCGCACTGAATCGTTCATCGGCGGTCGGCGCGTCTGCGGCACGCACCGGCGCGGCGGAGAGCAGGGCGACGGCGAGAGGCAGTACGGCGAAAGAGGCTTTCATCGGCTTTCCCCGGGACAGGTCAGGCGCCCATCATCGCACCGACCCTGCCTTGCGCGCAGTGTCGGGAGTGGCGCATCGCCCGGCTGCCCGGCTTCCGCTGCTCAACTGGCGCCCCTTCGCACAACCCGGGACAATGCGTGTCCACCCTCCTCCCGGATGTCCCGCCGATGCCGCGCACCCGACCGATTTCGCTGACCCGTTTCCTGCTCGAACAGCAGCGCGACAAGGGGCGCATCGACGCCGACCTGCGTCTGCTCATCGAAGTCGTCGCACGCGCCTGCAAGCAGATCTCGATCGCCACCGCCAAGGGCGCGCTCGGTGGAGTGCTCGGCGAGGCCGGCACCGGCAACGTGCAGGGCGAGGCACAGAAGAAGCTCGACGTGTTGTCCAACGAGATCCTGTTGGAAGCGAACGAATGGGGTGGTCATCTCGCCGCACTCGCCTCCGAGGAGATGGATCATCCGCATCCGATTCCACACCGTTATCCCAAGGGCGAATACCTGCTCGTGTTCGACCCGCTCGACGGCTCCTCGAACATCGACGTCAACATCTCGGTCGGCACGATCTTCTCGGTGCTGCGCTGCCCGACCGATGCGGTCGATCCAGACGAGCAGGCATTCCTGCAGGCCGGCACGCGCCAGGTCGCCGCCGGCTACGCGATTTACGGATCGAGCACGGTGTTCGTGCTGACGGTAGGTGACGGCGTGCATGCGTTCACGCTCGATCGCGAGCAGGGCAGCTTCCTGCTCACCCGGTCGGACATGCGCATCCCCGAGGACACCGGCGAGTTCGCCATCAACATGTCCAACCACCGCCACTGGGAAGCGCCGATGCGTCGTTACATCGACGAGCTGCTGGCCGGCAAGGACGGTCCGCGCGGTCGCGACTTCAACATGCGCTGGGTCGCCTCGATGGTCGCCGATGTGCACCGCATCCTCACCCGCGGCGGCATCTTCATCTATCCGCGCGACAGGAAGGATCCGTCCAAGCCCGGCAAGCTGCGCCTGCTCTACGAGGCCAATCCGATGGCGATGATCGTCGAACAGGCCGGTGGCATGGCCACCGACGGGCGCCTGCGCATCCTCGACATCCAGCCGGAGAAGCTGCACGAGCGCGTCGCCGTGTTCCTCGGCTCGCGCAACGAGGTCGAGCGCGCCACCCGCTATCACCGCGAGGCAGCCGAGTGAGCACGACCAGCGACGACTTCATCGAGGTCTGCGAGGGCGCTCTCGACGCGCACACCTGCCGCGCCCTGATCGAGCGTTTCGAGCGGAGCGGCAAGGCCGTGCGCGGACGCACCGGTGGAGGCGTCGATACGCGCCTCAAGGACAGCTGGGACATCTGCATCGATGATTACCCGGAATGGCGCGATGCGGTGAATCGCCTCAACACCGTGATGATGGCTGCGCTCATGCGCTACGTGCGGCGCTACCCGTACACCGCACTGGCGCCGTTGTCGCTGCGCATGCCGGATGCGCAGACCGGCGAGCTGGTCATGCTCGACCACGACGGCATCCGCGCCCTGCCCGACCCGCTGTTGCAGGCGCTGATGGTGAAGGTGTTCCGTCCCGGCACGATCAACCTGCAGAAGTACATCGCCAACCAGGGTGGCTATCCCTACTGGCATTGCGAGCTGTATCCGAAGATCGGCGATACCTACGGCGAGACCCTGCACCGGGTGGTGCTGTGGTCGCTTTATCTCAACGATGGCTTCGCCGAGGGCGAGACCGAGTTCTTCCACCAGCAGCGCAAGATCGTGCCGCGGACCGGATCGCTGCTGATCGCCCCGGCCGGCTATACGCACACGCATCGCGGCAACATGCCGAAGGGCGGCGACAAGTACATCGCCACCTCGTGGGTGCTGTTCCAGCGTCCGGAAGTGCTGTTCGGCCAGCCGACGCAGGGCTGAGCAGGGCTTCTCCCGGGGCCTGCGCGGGTTCTCCCACGAAAGTCGGGATTGAAGATTCGCCCGAACTGGCGCGATGCTTCCCACCATTTTCGTTTCCCCTCCCGCAGGGAGTATCCCGATGGCCAGATCCCGACGTGTCCTCGTCACCGGCGCCGGCAGCGGGCTCGGGCGCGCGCTGGCCTTCCGGTACGCCGAAGCAGGCTGGCGCGTGGCCTGTGCCGACATCCGCCTGGAGCGCGCGCGCGAGACGGTGGAACTCATCACCGGCTTCGGCATCGGCGCGATGGCGATGCGGGTCGATGTCGGCGACGATGCCTCGTTCGAGGCACTGCGCGATGAGGTGCTCGCGGCCTGGGACGGTGTCGACCTCGTCATCAACAATGCCGGCGTTGCCTCGGGCGGCCCCTTGCTCACGGCGTCGATGGACGAATGGCGCTGGATGCTGAACATCAACCTGCTCGGCGTGGTGCGCGGCTGCCGCCTGTTCGGGCCGATCCTCGCCGAACAGGCCGAGGGCCACATCCTCAACATCGCCTCGTTCGCCGGCCTTGCCGGGCCACCGGGAATGGCCGCCTACGCGACCGCCAAGGCCGGGGTGATCGCCTTGTCCGAGGGTCTGCGTGCCGACCTCGACGGCAGCGGCGTCGGCGTGTCGGTGGCCTGCCCTTCGTTCTTCCAGACCAACCTGCTGGAGAGTTTCCGCTCGGCTGATCCGACTTCGCTGAAAGCTGCCACCCAGCTGATGCGCGACGCAAAGGAAAGCGCGGCGATGATCGCCGAGGCGATCTACCGCGGTGTCGAGCGCGGAGAGTTCCTGATCCTGCCGACTGCGAGCGTGCGCAACGCCTGGCGGCTCAAGCGCTGGTTTCCGCAACGCTACTTCCGTGAATTGATGCGCAAGGTGCGCGCGCGCGGGAAATCGACGTGAGCCGCCTGATGATCTACGGCGCCAACGGCTATACCGGGCGCCTGATCACCGCGGCCGCGGCCGCGCGCGGTCTCAGGCCGATTCTCGCCGGCCGCGACCGCGATGCCCTCGACGCGCTGGCCGGCCCGCTTGGTCTGACCCGGCGCGTGTTCGCGCTCGATGACGCGGCGACGATCGCGCGCCAGTTCGATGGCGTCGAGGTATTGCTCAATTGCGCCGGTCCGTTCTCGCGCACTTGCGCACCACTGCTCGACGCCTGTCTCGAACACAAGGTGCACTACCTCGACATCACCGGCGAGATCGACGTATTCGCGCACTGTCATCGCGCGCACAACCGCGGCGTGCACGAAGGCGTACTGATATTCCCCGGCACCGGCTTCGACGTCGTGCCGACCGATTGCGTGGCGGCCCTGCTCAAGCAGCGCTTGCCCGATGCCGACCACCTCGTGCTCGGCTTCGAGGCCGCCGGTGGTCCGAGTCCCGGTACCGCCAGAACCAGCGTCGAAGGTCTCGCTCGTGGTGGCCGCGCGCGCATCGGCGGCGAACTGGTCGAAGTGCCGCTGGCGTGGAAGTCGCGCACCTTCACGCGCGAGGACGGCAGCGTGCGCACGGCGATGACGATACCGTGGGGTGATGTCTACACCGCGCATGTCTCGACCGGCATCGGCGACATCGAAACCTACATGGCCTTGCCGGCAAAGACGATCGCGCGCATGCGCTGGTTGCGCCCCCTCAAGCCGCTGTTCGGCCTCGGCCCCGTGCAGCGCTGGCTGAAGGCACGGGCTGGCGCAACGCCGGGCCCGGATGCGGCGCGGCGTGCGCGCAGCGGCTGCACGGTATGGGGTGAGGTGCGCAATGCGCGCGGCGCCGAGGAGAAACTGGCCATCGTCACGCCGAACGGTTACGACCTCACGGTCAGCGCGAGCCTCGGCATCGTCGAGCGCGTGCTCAGGGCCAAGCCGGCCGGCGGTTTCGCCACGCCATCGCTGTTCATGGGGGCCGAATACGTGCTCGGTCTTCCCGGCGTGCGCCGGATCAACTGATGTTGGCGTGGCTTGCACATCCGGGCGCCGGTCCCCATCTGTTGCCACCACTCCGCGCGCGCCCGACAGGATGGAACGAGTGATGTCGAAGAAACCCGAATACATCCCGGCACGGCGCGGCGAACCGAGCAGCACCGAGGAACTGTCGGCGCGCATCGCGCGCAACATCATCGACCTGATCGGCCGCGTGCCGACCACCGACGAAGGTCCGGCCGGCGACGCTGGCGCGCGCGCGCGCGCGATCGCCAAGGCGGCCGGCAACAAGGCTGCGCTGACCGCCGGTACCCTCGCCTTGCCACCGGGGCCGCTCGGCTGGCTGACCATCGTTCCGGAACTGGTGGCGATCTGGCGCATCCAGGCGCAAATGGTCGCCGACATTTCCGGCGTGTATGGAGTCAACGCGAAACTTTCGCGTGAACAGATGATGTATTGCCTGTTCCGCCACGCTGCCGCGCAGGCCGTGCGTGATCTGGTCGTGCGCGTCGGCGGTCGCCTGATCGCCCAGGACGTGCCGCTGCGCGCATTCGAGCGCATCGCGCATGCGGTCGGCCTGCGTGTGACCCGGCGCCTGATCGGTGGTGGCGTGGCGCGCTGGCTGCCGGTGGTCGGTGCGGTCGGAGTCGGTGCCTATGCCTGGTATGACACGCGCCAGGTCGCGCGTACCGCGATCCGCCTGTTCGCCGGCAGCCGCTCGACCTCGGTCGATGCGGTGCTTGCGGCGATGGAGGCGGAGGGACAGGAATAGGGAGTGGCGAAGCTCGAAACCCCCTGCTTCTGACCATTCTCCATTTCCAATTCGCCAATTCCGGCCGTTTCAAGCCTTCCGTCACGTCTTCCGGGCGTGGCGCGTGATCGAATGGGCCCTGTTCCTGCCGGAGCACGGAGGGCGACATGCGGCACGCAATGCTGGGTTTGCTGTTGTTCGCCGGTGCCAGCGCACAGGCGGCCTCGTTCTACATCGACCCGATTGCCGGCAGCGACGTCACCGGCGACGGCAGCGCGGCGAATCCATGGCGTTCGCTTGCCCACGTCTTCGACGCCGGCCTGATCCAGACACGCAACTGGCCGAGCTATCCATACACGCCCGGCATGACCCCGGTCACGATCAATCCGGGTGCGCCGGTGCGAGCCGGCGACACGATCTGGTTGCGCAACGGCTTCCATGGCGATCTCAGCATCCAACACGCCTACAACACGGCGCCGGTCACGATTGCCGCGCAGCCCGGCCATGCGCCGCAGGTGCGCACCCTGCTGGTGCGCTCGGCGCAGCACTGGATCATCCGCGACCTCACGATCAGCCCGTCGTTCGGCGGCAACAACGAACAGACGACGATCGTCGAGGCGCTCAACCACAATTGGTTCGGCCCGACCTGGGATGTCGAGCTGGCCAATCTCGACATCCATTCGATCGCCGACGCCTCGGCCTGGGGCCCTGCGCAATGGGTCGACCTGGCCTCGAGCGGTGTCGAGATCGGCGGTGATCGCGTCAGCCTCACGGACAGCCGCATCCGCAACGTGCGCTTCGGCATCGCCGTCACCGGCCGGCATGCGGTCGTGCGGCGCAACCTCATCGATGGTTTCTCCGCCGACGGCATCCGCGGCATCGGCGACCATGGCCTCTATGAATACAACCGCGTGCAGAACAACCTGATCGACGACGACTTCGACGACAACCACGACGACGGCTTCCAGAGCTGGTCGATCGGCCCGGGAGGCCCCGGGCACGGCGAGGTGGTCGGCGTGGTCCTGCGCGGCAATGTGTTCATCAACGCGACCAACCCGGCCAACCCGCTGCGCAGCGCGATGCAGGGCATCGGCTGCTTCGACGGCTTCTTCACCGACTGGATCGTGGAGAACAACATCGTCGTCACCGACCACTGGCACGGCATCAGCTTCTACGGCATGCGCAACTCGCGCGTCATCAACAACACGGTCATCGATCTCGCCGGCGGCACGCCGGGGCCGCCGTGGATCCTCGTGCGCGCGCACAAGGATGGTCGGCCGAGCGAGAACGTGGTCGTGCGCAACAATCTCGCCGCCGACATCGACACCACCGGCATCAACCTCGTGGTCGACCACAACCTCGAGTTCAGCAACGCCGCCGCCCACTTCGTCGCTCCGCCGTTCGACCTGCACCTGCGTGCCGGCTCGAGCGCGATCGACAGCGGCAGCGCGACCCTGGCCCCGCCATACGACGTCGATGGCGTGCCGCGTCCGCAGGGTGCCGGCTTCGACCTCGGCGCCCACGAATACCGTCCCGATCGCATCTTCATGCACGGATTCGAGACGCCATAGTGGCGGTCCGCATCCGCGTCGCGGCGTGCGGCGTGTGATGTCCCGGCCATCGCCCGGTTTTGCCTGGACGTCCCGCTCGATCGGGAATTGCAAGTGCCCGGACACAAAATGTTCGGTTGACTGCGGCCTGCCGACACAATAGGTTGTGGTGGTCGGTACCGGCCCGGACTCCTTCCGCGGCTGGTTGAAAAGGGAATCCGGTGTGATTCCGGAGCTGCCCCGCAGCGGTAGGCGGAAACGAACCCCGTTCCAGGCACTGAGGCGCGAGCCTTGGGAAGCGTCGGGGGGAGGTGGGTCGAACGACCCGTATCCGCGAGCCCGAAGACCTGCCGACACGCCCGGCCACGGCCATCGTTCGCAGCGCGTGAGACGCCTGCCATCGACGGTCGCAACCGGGCGCAGGTGGCCGCTTCCGCGGGGAGGCGCGTCGCTGGACGGAGCGCAGGCGCCCGTCCCGTGGCGTCGTCGTTTTCGCACAGCGGTACCGAACAGCCCTGCGCGCGGGAGCAGGTCTTCGGTCCGGTCATGGGAGAACCGCCACATGCAACCACTCGACACCCGCGCCGCTGGCGCGCCCGACCTCGATCCGCGCAACGTTCCTGAATCGATGAACAGACCTCCAGCCGCGCGTGCCGCCACCGACACGCCCTCCGTCGTCTGCGCGCCCGGTACGGCTGATTTCAGCCTGACCGCGCCGCACAGCCCGGCACAGATGCGCGTGACCAAACGCAACGGTTCCAGCGAAGCGGTCGACCTCAACAAGATCGTGCGCGCCGTCACGCGCAGTGCCGAAGGACTGCACGATGTCGATCCCATGCGCGTGGCCCTGAAAACCATCGGTGGCATCTACGATGGCGCGACCACGCGCGAGCTGGATGAACTGTCGATCCGCACCGCCGCCGCGCTGACTGCCGAGGAGCCGGAATACGGTTTCCTCGCCGCCCGCCTGCTGTCCTCGTACATCGACAAGGAAGTGCAGGGCCAGGAAATCCAGTCGTTCTCGCAGGCGATCGCGCGCGGTGCCGAGGTTGGCCTGGTCAACGCGCGCCTGCGCGACTTCGTCGCCCTCAACGCACGCAAGCTCAACGACGCGATCGACCCGCTTGCCACGCGCCGTTTCGAGTACTTCGGCCTGCGTACGGTCTACGACCGCTACCTGCTGCGCCACCCCGAACTGCGCAAGGTCGTCGAGACACCACAGTATTTCTTCATGCGCATCGCCTGTGCGCTCGGCGGCGGCTCGCTCGCCGAGACGCTGGAACTGTATCGCCTGTTGTCCTCGCTCGAATACATCGCCAGCTCGCCGACCCTGTTCAACGCCGGCACCGCGCACGAGCAGCTTTCGTCCTGTTTCCTGCTCGACTCGCCGCAGGATTCGCTGGAAAGCATCTACGACAAGTACGCCGACGTGGCCAAGCTGAGCAAGTTCGCCGGCGGCATCGGCCTGTCCTATTCGCGCGTGCGTTCGCGCGGCTCGCTGATCCGTGGCACCAACGGCCACTCCAACGGCCTGGTGCCTTGGCTGAAGACGCTCGACGCCTCGGTCGCCGCGGTCAACCAGGGCGGCAAGCGCAAGGGCGCGGCCTGCGTCTACGTCGAGACCTGGCATGCCGACATCGAGGAGTTCCTCGAACTGCGCGACAACACCGGAGACGAGGCGCGGCGCACGCACAACCTCAACCTCGCCAACTGGATCCCCGACGAGTTCATGCGCCGCGTCGAGGCCGACGCCGACTGGTCGCTGTTCGACCCGAAGGCCGTGCCGCACTTCGTCGACACCTTCGGCGCCGCCTTCGACGCCGCCTACCGGCAGGCCGAGGCCGACGGCCTCGCGGTGAAGACGATCAAGGCGCGCGAACTCTATTCGCGCATGCTGCGCACGCTCGCCCAGACCGGCAACGGCTGGATGACGTTCAAGGACCGCAGCAACGCGACCTCCAACCAGACCGCTCGCCCCGGCAACGTCATTCACTTGTCGAACCTGTGCACCGAGATCCTCGAGGTGACCTCGGACAGCGAGACCGCGGTGTGCAACCTCGGCTCGATCAACCTCGCCCGCCACGTCGTCGATGGCGCGTTCGACTTCGACAAGCTCGCCGCCACGGTCGCCACAGCGGTGCGCCAGCTCGACCGCGTGATCGACCTCAACTTCTACCCGATCGACACCGCCGCCACGGCAAACCGCAAGTGGCGCCCGGTCGGTCTTGGCGTGATGGGCCTGCAGGACGTGTTCTTCCAGCTGCGCCTGCCGTTCGACGCTCCCGAGGCGCAGGCACTGTCCGCGCGCATCGCCGAGGAGATCTACTTCCATGCGCTGACCCAGAGCTGCGACCTCGCCGACCAGTTCGGCGCGCACCCGGGTTTCCACGAGTCGCGTGCGGCCAACGGCGAACTGCAGTTCGACTACTGGCCGAACGCGCGGCCAACCATCGCCAAGGAACGCTGGGACCAGCTGCGCGAACGCATCCGCAGCGGCGGCCTGCGCAATTCGCTGCTGATCGCGATCGCTCCGACCGCGACGATCGCCTCGATCGCCGGCTGCTACGAATGCATCGAGCCGCAGGTGTCGAACCTGTTCAAGCGCGAGACGCTGTCGGGCGACTTCCTCGTCGTCAACCGCTACCTCGTCGAGGAACTGAAGACACTCGGCCTGTGGACCGAGGCGGTCCGCGACCAGATCAAGCTCGCCGAAGGCTCGATCCAGGGCATCGCCGCGATCCCCGAACGCCTGCGCGCGATCTACCGCACGGTGTGGGAACTGCCGCAGAAGGTGCTGATCGATCACGCCGCCGCACGCGGTGCCTGGATCGACCAGAGCCAGTCGCTCAACCTGTTCCAGGAAAACCCGGCGATCGGCCGGCTATCGTCGATGTACATGTATGCCTGGAAGGCCGGCCTGAAGACGACCTACTACCTGCGCTCGCGCCCGGCCACGAAGATCGCCAAGGCTACCGTCGGCGCCGGCGCCACCGCCACGCTGCCGCCCGCGCCGGGTGCCCCGAGCGCGGAGGACGCGACCAAGGCGGTGTTCTGCTCGCTCGAGAACCCGGAGTACTGCGAGGCGTGCCAGTAGGCGGCGTGCGTTTCGATGTCGCTTCGCCCATGCCATGTTGCGCACGTCGGCGTGAAGCCCTCAACCTGATCGTTGCGGTGCTGCCGGACACGGGCGGGCAGGTTCTTGACCGAGATACAACGCTGCATGGCGCCGACTCGCCAGGATGTACACGCAAGGCTGCCGGTCCCGCATGCGCCTGCTCCCCGATCACGTTCCATCGCGACTTCCAGCATACGCCCTGATTCCGCAACACGGCGCACGGCGCCGTGACCGCCACGAACCCCAGCGAGCAATCCATGTCAGCCCAGCCCCCGACCACCCGCCACCACCTGCTCGATCCCGGTTTCGAGCTGACCCTGCGGCCGATGCGCTACCCGGCGTTCTACGAGATGTACCGCAGCGCGATCCGCAATACCTGGACGGTCGACGAAGTCGACTTCGCGCCGGACATCAACGATCTCAAGGCGAAGATGTCGCCGGCCGACCGCCATCTCATCCATCGTCTGGTTGCGTTCTTCGCCACCGGCGATTCGATCGTGGCAAACAACCTCGTGCTGAACCTGTACAAGCACATCAATGCGCCCGAAGCGCGCATGTACCTGTCGCGCCAGTTGTACGAAGAGGCGCTGCATGTGCAGTTCTATCTGACCCTGCTCGATACCTACCTGCCCGATCCCGAAGAGCGCAACCGTGCCTTCGCCGCAGTCGAGAACATTCCGTCGATCCAGCGCAAGGCCGCGTTCTGCTTCAAGTGGATCGATTCGATCCAGGGCCTCGATCGCATCGAGACGCGCGAGCAGCGCCGCCAGTTCCTGTTGAACCTGATCTGCTTCGCCGCCTGCATCGAGGGCCTGTTCTTCTTCGCCGCGTTCGCCTACGTCTACTTCCTGCGTTCGCGCGGTCTGCTGCACGGGCTGGCCTCGGGCACGAACTGGGTGTTCCGCGACGAAAGCTGCCACATGGCCTTCGCCTTCGAGGTGATCCGCACGGTGCGCGCCGAGGAACCCGAGCTGTTCGACGCGGCCATGCAGCGCGAGGTGGTCGAGATGCTCGACGAGGCGATTGCATGCGAGATGCAGTTTGCCGAGGACGTGCTGTCCGGTGGCGTCGCGGGCATCTCCGCGCGCGAGATGCGTCAGTACCTCGAATACTGCGCCGACCAGCGCTTCGGCCAGCTCGGCATGCCAAAACACTATGGTGCGAAGAACCCGTTCGCCTTCATGGACCTGCAGGACGTGCAGGAAGTGACCAACTTCTTCGAGCGTCGCGTTTCGGCCTACCAGGTCGGTGTGCAAGGTGAAGTCGCCTTCGATGAAAGCTTCTGAAGCACCGGCGTGACCGACCCAGACCATCCCTTGCCGCGGTTCAGCCACCCGCGCAGTTCTGACAGAATGTCGGACACCAGGGGCAACGGGGCAGCGCAATGGGCAGACGACGTCCATTCATGCGGGGATGGTTGGTGTTTGCCGGCACGTGACTGATCGGCGCGGTCACATGCGTCGACGCGCAGCCAATCAATGCGACCCTGGTCGCCCCGTTCCAGGTAAGCGTGCAGGAAGAAGTCAAGGTCAGCGGTACCGCCATCGTCGGTGTTGCATCGACCGGCGTGCTGGCCGGTGCGGTGCTCATGCGCGGGTTCGTCGTGCCCGGCGAGAACTCGTCGGTGTGCTTGACGGTACGTTCGCGCGACGGCGTGTATTTCTCGCGCAGTGGATTCGAAGTGCCGGGTGGCCTGCCTGCCGGAGCCACGGGCATCGTCCTCTCGCTCGATCGCACGAAGCATCAGGCGTTGCGGCAGGGCTACCATGCCGACGACGGCGCCGCCGTTGGCACCGCTGGCGGCTTCTGGCACATTGGCCGGCGCGGCCGCGGCCGCGGGGGCCGGTTGGGGGCTGGCGACATGCGAAGCATGGTGTTCTTCCTGTTGTTCGCGCTTTCGAGTGCGCTAGCCGATGACGCCATCGATGCCGTCGTGGGCACGCCTGTGGATGCGCGCGTGGCTGCCTGCACGGCAATCGAGGAGACTGATCCGTCGCGCGCGATCGCGCTGGCCGATCGCGTACTCGGCGAAACGCCTGCACCGGAGGGTGCGCTCCGTGCCGAGGCACTGTCCTGTCGTGGCTGGGCACACGCTGCCCTGAACCAGCGCGATGATGCGCAACGCGATGCGCATGAACTGCGCGCGCTCGTGCCGGCCCTGGAGGTGGCCGCCGATCGCGTGCGCCTGCTGCGTCGTGCCGGCGTGGTCCTGCACCGCAGCGGCGACCGCCTGGGTGCGGTCGACTGCTACGCCAGTGCACTCGGCGACGCCGAGGCGCATGGGCTGGAAGCCGAACGCATCCCGATCCTGGTCAACCTCGGCGTGATGTATTCCGAGGCCGAGGAGAGCGAGCGTGCGCGCGCCAGCTACCAGCAGGCGTTGGTCTTGATGGCGCGGTTGGGCGAGTACCAGCACGAGGCCGCCACGCGTTTCAACCTCGGTCTCATGCTCAACGAGCAGCGCCAGCATGCCGAGGCCATTCCGCACCTGCGTCGCGCGCTTCAGCTGGCCAGTGAAACGAGCGGCAGCAGTGCTGCGCGTCAGGCCATCAAGGCCAAGATCGGGTTGGTCCGTGCCTTGCAGATGACCGGCGATGTCGCAGGTGCCCAGCGCCTGGCCGACGAGATCCTGGCGCTCGATCCGGGTGAGGTCGATGCCGGGATGCGTCAGCAGATCCGCATGCTCGAAGCCGAACGCCGCGAACTCGCCGGTGACATCCGGGGCGCACTCGACCTGTGGGAGAGCATCGACACGGGAGTGCTCAACGAGTTGAGCCAATGGAATGTCATGCTCGAAAAGGCCAACCTGCTGGAGCAGCTGGGCCGGTATCCCGAGGCGATCGCCATGTTGCGCCGGGCCGCGACAATGCGGGAGGCACAGCTGCGCAATCAGAATCACGAGCGCCTGGCCGCACTCGAATCGCATCTGCGTGATCGCGAGCAGCGCATGGAGCTGCAGCGTTTGCAGGTGGAGACACGTGAACGCGAGCGCGATATGCATGCCAGCCAGCGCATGACGATCGCGTTGGCCGGTTTGACCGTGATGCTGTTCATCACCGGCTTGGCCGTGCTGCTCGGGCAGCGGCGCATGAACCGCCGCCTGTACCAGGCCAGCCGCACCGATCCACTGACCAGCTTGGCCAATCGCCGCGCGATGGCCGAGCACCTGCGCAGGCTGAGCCAGGAAGCAACCGCGACGGCACTGCTGCTGGTCGACATCGACCACTTCAAGCGCATCAACGACGAGTATGGCCACGACATCGGCGACGAGATACTGGTCATCTTCGGCGAACGCCTGCGCGGACGTGCCGGGCCCGGTTCGCTGGTCGCGCGCTGGGGCGGCGAGGAGTTCCTCGTCGTGCTGCCGGACACGGATGTCGATACGGCCTGCGCCGTGGCCGACCGCCTGCGCGACGCATTGGCTCGCCCTGTCGATACCGAGCGTGGCTCGATCGTCGCACGCGCCTCGATCGGCATCGCCAACCTGCCGTTGCCCGGCATGCACGGCATGGATGCCTGGCATGCATCGCTGCAACTCGCCGACAACGCGCTCTACCTGGCCAAACGTTCGGGCCGTGATGCACGCGTGTGCTACTGGATCGACAAAGAGGTCCCGGAATGGCCCGGTGAACGCCTCGCCGCCGAGCCCACCCTGGCGCGCTCGCTCGGCCTGATCACGCCGTTGGCCTCGCGCCCGTTGCGCGACCCGCTGGTCGCCGTCGGCGGGTGATGCGGGTCGGGTTGCGCATTTGCTGAAAGCCGCTGCGGGCGCGCATTCCGGGCACGACGCTCGTGCGCAGCGGCGATTGCACCCGCGGTGCACTCCCGCGGCGACATGATGGCCTCGATGCAACGACGGCCGGAACGATCAAACGCCATGCCGCAGGGACCCGACGTCCAGCCGTGCCCGCGAGTGTCTGCATGCGGGCAGGCCCGAAGGTCATCAGGTGTCACCCCGGGGCAAGGGTTCGATCGGGAAGTGGACCGCGGTATGGGGATACCCGCCCTGGGCCAGTGCGCGACTGACGAACACGACGAAGCGACCGACCTGCGAATTCGGGTTGCCCCCGAGCAGCGGGGCAACGTCGTCTACGCCGGTGCGGACGCGCATGTCCACGGTAAGGTCTCGGACAAAGTCTTCGTCCTCCTGCCCCACGAAGCGAAGCTCTCCGTTCCGCCAGGCATGGTGCGGAATTTGTCCCCCGGGATTGCCGCCATCGGCTTGCTGCGTGCCGGAGGGCTGGAGAGTCCAGAAGCCGGTGCTCGGCCACTGGGTACCGAAATCGATCACCGATGCAGGGGTGCCGCGGCAAGCAACGCGGAAACAGCCAATGCGCAACGGATGGGCATGACCCACTCCTTGGCTTCGATACGGGCGGTTGCGGACCCCTGGAGACATGCAATCGTGGCGACGAAAGTCGTCGCATGTCCGGTTCGACGACCCGTCGACGATCGACGAGGAGGCGGGCACCCTGCTGCCGAACCGATGGCGATCGCGGTTGCGCAGGCGGATACTGTGCAGATGAAAACCTTCCTCGTCCTCGCCTTCCTCGCCCTCGGCAGCGCATCCGCGCAGGCCGCGGAACCCGAAACCGCCGCCGCGCGCACGATCGTGCTCGTGCGCCACGGCCACTACGCGGCCGACCCGTCGATCGATGAGAAGATCGGGCCGGGGTTGTCGCCGATCGGGGTTGCCCAGGCGCGCCTCGCTGGCGGTCGCCTGGCTGGCTGGCTTGCGCCGTTCGATGCGCGCTACGTCAGTCCGATGCAGCGTGCCCGCGATACCGCCGCGAGCATCGGCGTCGCCGCACCGCTGCCGGCCTGGGAAGTCGTCGACGATCTCGCCGAATGCACGCCGGCGACGCGACGCAAGGAGGTCATGAACAAGACCACGCCGGAGGAACGCGCGAGCTGCGAGGCCGCGCTCGAGCGTGTGTTCGCGAAGCATTTCGTGCCGGCACGCGGCGCCCCGCGCAGCGACCTCTTCGTCTGCCACGGCAACGTGATCCGTTACCTCATCACGCGCGCGCTCGGTGTCGACAGCAAGGCCTGGCTGGAAATGTCGGTCGGTCATGCCAGCATCACGCGTATCCGCGTCGAGGCCGACGGTCGCTTCAAGGTGCTCTCGATCGGTGATGTCGGCCATCTGCCGCCGAACCTTGCCACTGGCGCCACCGGCGATGGCGACCGCAGTCTGGCCGTGCCGGAGCTGCCGCTGCGGTAGGAGCCCCTGAAGGGGCTCCTGCCGGGGGCTCCGATGATGACCGACGTCGTGGCGAAGACCCCGGTCAGCGGCATCCGGCGGCAATGACCTCTGGCCATATCGGCAGGATTCGGCGATGGGCATACTGGGATGATGCGGTGCGTCGATGCAGCGCTGGTCGGTTGCGGCGGGCAACCGGGCCCGCTATTATTGTACTGTTCGGTACTGAAATAGATGAATGAATCGCATGGAACCCGCGCGCAAGCCCAACCTCGGCGCAAGTCCGACCTCGACCCGAAAGTCCTTTCATCCTGATCCGCATTTCGTGGCCCTGGCACTTGCCTTGCTGCTGGCGGGTTGCGCGGTCGGCCCGGATTTCCGCGCGCCTGCCGCACCGGCGACCGACACGATCATTGCCCTGCCGGCAGAAACCGTCGCCGCCGACGTGCCGACCGGCGACGCACAGCGCTTCCTCGCCGGCCGGCCGGTTCCGGCGCAATGGTGGCGGTTCTTCGCCAATGCCGAACTCGACCGTCGGGTCGAGCGCGCGCTTGCACACAGCCCGACGGTCGCCTCGGCGCAGGCCGCGCTGCGTCAGGCGCAGGAAGGCGTCAACGCCGCACGCGGTCCGCTGTTGCCATCGCTCGACGCCGGCATCGGCGCGACGCGCCAGAACGGTCTCGCTGCCGGCCAGCCCGGGGCTTCCCCGTTCACCGTCCACCATGCCTCGGCCAGTGTCGGCTATACCCTGGACCTGTTCGGTGGCGTGCGTCGTGGCATCGAAGCGCAGTCGGCGCTGGCCGATCTCGCCGCGTATCAGCTCGAAGGCACGTATCTCAGCCTTGCCGCCAACGTGGCGACGACGAGTTTCCTCGAAGCCTCGCTGCGCGAGCAGATCGCCGCGACCGCGGAGATCGTGGAGGTCTACCGCCGCCAGTACGATCTCGTCGCCAGACAGAACGAGATCGGCGCCAAGTCGCAGGCCGACGTGCTGCTGGCGCAAAGCCAGGTCGCCACGGCCAGCGCACAGCTGCCGGCGCTGCGCAAGGCGCTCGCGCAGACGCAGACCCAGCTCGCCGTCTACGTCGGCGCATTGCCGAGCGAGGCCGAATTCGCCGCGCTCGATCTGGATGAGATCAGCCTGCCGCAGGACATCCCGCTGAGCCTGCCTTCGACCCTGGTGCGCGAGCGTCCGGACATCCGCATCGCCGAGGCACAGCTGCATCAGGCCAGTGCCCAGGTTGGCATCGCCACGGCGAACCTGTTCCCGACGATCACGCTGTCGGGGAGCTACGGCTCACAGGCGGCGCGCAGCGGCGACCTGTTCGGCAGTGGCAGCGAAGCCTGGAGCCTCGGCCTCAATCTGTTGCAGCCGGTTTTCCGCGGTGGGTCGCTGCGTGCACAGAAACGTGCCGCCGAAGCAGGCCTCGAGCGCGCCGCGGCCGACTACCGCACGACCGTGTTGACCGCATTCCAGAATGTCGCCGACAGCCTGCGCGCGCTCGAACTCGATGCCGAAGGTTTGCGCGCCCAGGCCGCAGCCGTCGAGGCGACCGCGGCCAGCCTGGCGCTGGTCGACGTGCAGTTCCGTGAGGGTGCGGCGAGCCAGTTGCAGGTGCTCGACGCGACCCGCCAGTACCAGCAGGCCCGCATCGCCCTGATCCAGGCGCGCGCGGCGCGCCTCACCGACACCGCCGCGCTGTACGCCGCTCTCGGCGGCGGCTGGCGCGGTGACCCGAATTCCACGACGGCGACGGTCGTCGATACCGCATCGAACTGAAGGAGAACGGCGCATGCAAACGCGCGCTTACGACAACAAGCCGAGCACGGCCAAACGCATGATCATCATGCTCCTGGCGGTCCTGTTGCTGATCGGCGCAATCGCCGGATTCCAGTGGTTTTCCATCTCGCGGATGATGGCCAACATGCCGCCGCCGCCGGCACCGACCGTGACCACGACCAAGGTCGTCTACGAGGCCTGGCAGCCGGCGCAATCCAGCGTCGGCACGCTGCGAGCCGTGCGCGGCGCCGACCTCGCCTTCGATGTCGCCGGCGTGGTCAGCAAGGTCAACCTCGTCTCCGGAGACGAGGTGAAGCAAGGCCAGGTGCTCGTGCAACTGCGCGACGACGACGATGTCGCCGCACTGCGTCAGGCGGAAGCCGCCGCGGCGCTGGCCAAGGTCACCTACGACCGTGCCAAGCGCCAGCTCGAAGTCAAGGCGATCAGCCAGGCTGACCACGACAATGCCGCTGCCGACCTCAAGGCACGCCAGGCGACCGTGCAGCAGCATCTGGCCCTGGTTGCCAAGAAGCAGCTGCGCGCGCCGTTCGACGGCCGGGCCGGCATCGTCACCCTGAGTCCGGGCACCTACGTCAATGCCGGCATGTCCATCGTCACCGTACAGCAGCTCGATCCGGTCTTCGTCGATTTCGCGGTACCGCAACGCGATCTTGGCAAGCTGCGCAAGGGTCAGCGTGTCACCCTGCGCCTGGATGCCTACGGCGACCGCGTGTTCGAAGGCGTGCTCAGCGCGATCGATCCGAAGGTGGACGGTGACACCCGCAATGCACGCATCGAGGCTTCGGTGGACAACGCCGACGGCGCGCTGGTGCCTGGCATGTTCGCCAATGTCAGCGTCGAAGTCGGCGAGCAGGACCGCCAGCTCACCCTGCCGCAGAGCGCGATCACCTTCAATCCGTATGGCGAGACGGTGTTCGTGGTCAAGCCACCGGCGCAAGCCAATGGTGCGGACGGGCAGCCGGCCAAACCGGTCGCCCAGCAGGTGTTCGTCACCACCGGCGCCACGCGCGGCGATCAGATCGCCGTGCTGAGCGGCCTCGACGAAGGCACCGAGGTCGTGACCAGCGGCCAGCTCAAGCTCAAGAACGGCACCTTGCTGACGATCGACAACAGCAAGCCGCCGAAGAACGACGCGGCACCGGACGTGCAGGAACAATGAGGGCAGCGCCGCGACGAAGGTCGCGGCTGCCGCGCCGCAAGGCAAGCACGCGCGCTGTGCGCGGCCTGCCTGGGCAATCAAGGAATCCACGATGAAATTCTCCGACCTGTTCATCAAGAAGCCCGTGCTGGCGATCGTCGTCGCGCTGCTGATCCTCGTGCTCGGCCTGCGCTCGGTGACCGACCTCACCGTGCGCCAGTACCCGAAGACCGAGAACGCCGTGGTCACTGTGACCACGACCTACTACGGCGCCGATGCGCAGACCGTCGCCGGCTTCATTACCCAACCACTGGAAGCGGCGATCGCGCAGGCGCAGGGCATCGACTACCTGTCCTCGTCGAGCACCACCGGCGCCTCGGTGATCACCGCCACCCTGCAGCTCAACTACGACTCCAATCGCGCACTGACCGAAATCCAGACCCAGATCAGTTCGGTCAGCAACCAGTTGCCGCCGCAGGCGCAGCAACCGGTCATCACCGTGCAGGTCGGTCAGAGCACGGCGTCGATGTACATCGGCTTCTACAGCGACACGCTGCCATCGAACAACATCACCGACTACGTGGTGCGCGTGGTCAAGCCCAGGCTCGACGCGATCGATGGCGTGCAGACCGCCGAACTGCTCGGTGGCCGCCAGTTCGCCCTGCGCGCCTGGCTCGATCCGGTGCGCCTTGCAGCACACGGGGTCACCGCCGCCGATGTGTACGCGGCGATGTCGGCGAACAACTACCTCACTGCGGTCGGCGCGACCAAGGGCCAGACCGTCACCGTGGCGCTCACCGCCGCAACCGATCTCCACTCGGTCGGCGAGTTCCGCAAGCTCGTGGTCAAGCAGAAGGACGGCGCGCTGGTACGCCTCGAGGACGTCGCCAACGTCGTGCTCGGCGCCGAGGACTACGACTCGGCCGTCGCCTTCGACGGCAATCAGTCGGTATTCCTCGGCATCAAGACCTCGCCGGATGCCAACATCCTCGATGTCGCCGAACGCGTGCGCAACGCCTTCCCCGAGATCCGGGCGCAACTGCCGGCCGGCATCACCGGCCAGATCGCCTACGATGCCACCGACTTCATCAACACTTCGATCGAGGAGGTCGTCAAGACGCTGATCGAGGCGCTGGTCATCGTCACCCTGGTGATCTTCCTGTTCATGGGCAGCTTCCGCGCGGTCATCATTCCGGTGATCGCGATGCCGCTGTCGCTGATCGGCGCGTTTTTCGTGATGCTGCTGCTCGGCTACACGATCAACCTGATCACCCTGCTCGCCCTCGTGCTCGCCATCGGCCTGGTCGTCGACGACGCGATCATCGTGGTCGAGAACATCGATCGCCACATCAAGGAAGAAGGCAAGACGCCATTCCAGGCCGCGATCGTCGCCGCGCGGGAACTGACCGGCCCGATCATCGCAATGACCATCGTGCTGGTTGCCGTGTACGTGCCGATCGGTTTCCAGGGCGGCCTGACCGGTGCGCTGTTCACCGAGTTTGCCTTCACCCTGGCCGGTGCGGTGACCGTGTCGGCGATCATTGCACTTGCGCTGTCACCGATGCTCGGCTCACGTTTCCTCAGGAGCGAACACGGCGGCAACCGCTTCGTCGACTTCATCGACCGCCGCTTCGACCGCCTGCATGCGGGCTATGAGCGGCGCCTGAAGAACTCGTTGCGCACCTGGGTCGTGCCGGTGGTCATGGGCCTGATCCTGCTTGCGGTAACGCCACTGCTGTTCATGACTTCGAAGGCCGAGCTGGCACCCGAGGAGGATCAGGGCATCGTGCTGGGCATGGCCACCGCCGCACCGAACGCCTCGCCGGCGCAGGTGCACGAGTACCTCGGTGACATGCACACCATCGCCAAGACCGTGCCCGAGGTCCAGCAGACCTTCCAGTTCACCGGTTTCTCCGGACCGAACTCCGTGTTCACCGGCGCCAAGCTCAAGCCGTGGTCGGAGCGTTCGCGCAACGCCAACGCGATCCAACAGGAACTGCAGCAGAAGTGGGCTGGCATCGCCGGCGTCAACACGGCGGCCTTCCAGTTCCCGCCGCTGCCCGGCGCGTCCGGCCTGCCGGTCGAGGTCGTCATGTCGACCACCGAGCCGTTCGAGAACCTCTACGAAGTCGCCCAGGCCGTACTCGAGCGCCTGCAGTCCAGTGGCAAGTTCTGGTTCGTCGACATGAACCTCAAGCTCGACAAGCCGCAGAGCACGGTCGAGGTCGATCGCGACATGATCGCGGCACTCGGCATGACCCAGCAGGATGTCGGCTCCGCGCTCGGTTCGGCGCTCGGTGGCGGCTACGTCAACTATTTCTCCATCGCCGGGCGTTCGTACAAGGTGATCCCGCAGGTGCTGCAGCAGGATCGCCTCAATCCGGATCAGGTGCTCGACAACTACATCCGCACGCCGTCCGGCGCGGTGATCCCGGCCTCGACCGTGGCGACGATCCGCAACCAGGTGGTGCCGCAGTCGCTGACCCGATTCCAGCAGCTCAATTCGGTCACCTTCAGTGGTGTGGCCAGTTCGCAGGGCGAGGCGATCGGCTTCGTGCGCGACACCATCCAGGAACTCGCCCCGACCGGGTACAACGTCGACTATTCCGGTCAGGCACGCCAGTTCATGACCGAAAGCGGCGGCTTTGCCCTGACCCTGCTGTTCGCCGTGATCATCGTCTATCTCGCCCTGGCCGCGCAGTTCAACAGCCTGCGTGACCCGATCGTGATCCTCGTCTCGGTGCCGATGGCGTTGTTCGGCGCGCTGGTGTTCATCAACGTGTTGCCCACGATCGTCAGCAACCAGTGGATCTCCACGCGCTGGTCGACCTCGATCAACATCTACACCCAGGTTGGCCTGGTCACCCTGATGGGCCTGATCTCCAAGCACGGCATCCTGATCGTCGAGTTCGCCAACGAGCTGCAGCGGGCCGGCAAGACCAAGCTCGAAGCGATCGTGCAGGCCGCCGCGACGCGCCTGCGACCGATCCTGATGACCACCGCGGCGATGGTGCTCGGCGTCGTTCCGCTGGTCATCGCCAGCGGTGCCGGCGCGGCTGGTCGCTTCAACATGGGCCTCGTCATCGCCACCGGTCTGACCATCGGCACGTTGTTCACCCTGTTCGTCGTGCCGGCCTTCTACATGCTGCTTGCCGAGGATCATCACGGCGAGGCGAAGAAGCGCCTCGAAGACGCTGGCAGCGACGCCGTGCCGGCATGAGGCGGCGCGTGGGCGGCGCGAGACCGGGCATGGTCAGGAGCGAGGCGTCCGCCGTTGGCGATGCGAGGGTGGTCCTGCTGCACAGGCAGGTCGGCGCGCCGGTAACGGCGCTTCCGACGTGGATGATCGGGTGGCGGACAGGGCCGCGCGGTCTGCCGCGTCGAGCGTGGCGGTGCAGCACATCACGGCGACGGCCATGCGCCCGGACGGGCGCCGCATCGTTGCCGGATCGCCGCGTTCCGTCCCTCATGCGCACACCACGCGGTGGTCAGATCGCGTAGTACATCTGGTATTCGAGCGGGTGGGTCGAGGCGCGGAAGCGAGTGACCTCCTGCATCTTCAGTTCAATGTAGCCGTCGATGAAGTCGTCGGAAAACACGCCGCCGGCCTTGAGGAAGTCACGGTCACGGTCGAGCGCCTCGAGAGCCTGGTCGAGTGAGTGGCAGACGGTCGGGATCTGCTTCTCCTCCTCGGGCGGCAGGTCGTAGAGATCCTTGTCCGACGGCGCACCCGGGTCAATCTTGTTGAGGATGCCATCGAGGCCGGCCATCAGCAGTGCGGCAAAGGTCAGATAGCCGCTGTTGACCGGATCAGGGAAGCGGATCTCGATGCGGCGTGCCTTTGGACTGTGCACGAACGGAATGCGGCAGCTCGCCGAACGGTTGCGCGCCGAATAAGCCAGCATGACCGGCGCCTCGAAGCCCGGCACGAGGCGCTTGTAGCTGTTGGTCGTCGAGTTGGTGAAGGCGTTGATCGCGCGGGCATGCTTGAAGATGCCGCCGATGTACCAGAGCGCGGTCTGCGAGAGGCCGCCGTAAAGATCGCCGGCGAACAGGTTGACCCCGCCCTTGGCCAGCGACTGGTGCACGTGCATGCCAGAGCCGTTGTCGCCGACCAGCGGCTTCGGCATGAAGTTGACGGTCTTGCCGTACTGGTGGGCGACGTTGCGGATCACGTACTTCATCGTGATCAGCTCGTCGGCCTTCTTCACCAGCGTGTTGAAGCGCGTACCGATCTCGCACTGGCCGGCAGTGGCGACCTCGTGATGATGTACTTCGACGACCTGGCCGAGCTGTTCGAGCACCTTGCACATCTCGCCGCGCAGGTCCTGGAACGAATCCACCGGCGGCACCGGGAAATAGCCGCCCTTCACGCCGGGGCGATGGCCGCTGTTGCCGCCCTCGACACGGTCGCGCGAGGACCATGCGGCCTCCTCGGACTCGACCTCGAAGAACACGCGGCCCATGTCGTTCTGCCAGCGCACCGAATCGAAGATGAAGAACTCGGGCTCCGGGCCGAAGAACGCCGTGTCGGCGATGCCGGTGGACTTGAGATAGGCCTCGGCGCGCTTGGCCAACGAGCGCGGATCACGCGAATAGGCCTGCATCGTGTGCGGTTCGAGTACGTCGCAGGACAGCACCAGGGTGGGGTCGGCCATGAACGGGTCGATCAGCGCGGTCGACGGATCCGGCATCAGCACCATGTCGGACTCGGCGATGCCTTTCCAGCCGGCGATCGACGAGCCATCGAACATCTTGCCGTCCTCGAAGAATGCCTCGTCGAGGGTGTGCGCCGGGAACGTCACGTGGTGCTGCTTGCCAAGCATGTCGGTGAAACGCAAGTCGACGAAACGGACGTTTTCGTCCTTGACCAACTGGAGGACAGCGGAAACGGACATGGGGGAAGCCTCGCGGAATGGACGGACGGGGCGCGGATGCCCCGACGGGGGCGCGATTGTGGCATCGACGCATGACCGTTCCAATGCGCGCCGCGCAGGCGCAGGCGTTCTCGCCTATGCTTCGCGCCGGCTTTTCGCGGAAGCACCCCGTGCCCGATTTCCTCGTCGTCATCCTGCTCGGCCTGGTCGAAGGCCTGACCGAGTTCCTGCCGATCTCGAGCACCGGCCACCTGCTGGTCGCCCAACACTGGCTCGGCCAGCGCTCGGAAACCTTCACCATCGTCATCCAGGCCGGCGCAATTCTTGCCGTCACCCTGGTCTACCGGCAGCGCTTGTGGGCACTGCTCACGCGTTGGCGCGAGCCCGCCAACCGCGATTATCTCGCCAAGATCGGACTCGCCTTCGCCATCACCGCCGTGCTCGGCTACACGGTCAAGAAACTCGGTTTCACCCTGCCCGATGCGGTCACGCCGGTTGCCCTGGCCCTGATCATCGGGGGTTTCTGGATCCTGGCCGCCGAGCGCATCGCGAAGTCGCGCCCGCCCGGCACGGCGATCACCTGGAAGGTGGCGATCCTGGTCGGCCTTGCCCAGATCGTCGCGGCGATCTTCCCCGGCACCTCGCGCTCGGCGGCAACGATCTTCACCGCCTTGCTCGCCGGTGCCAACGACCGTCCGGCCGCCACCGAGTTCGCCTTCCTCGTCGGCATCCCGACGATGTTCGCCGCCAGCGGCTACGAAATCCTCAAGCAGTTGTCCGTCGGCGCACACGAGGACTGGGGCGCACTCGTGCTCGGCTTCACCAGCGCGACCGTGACCGGCTTCGTCGCCGTGCGCTGGCTGCTCGGCTACATCAAGCGCCACAGCTACACGCCGTTTGCGATCTATCGCATCGTGTTCGGGGTGGTGTTGCTGTTGATCGTGCCGACGGGCGGGTGAAACGGCGGCCTCAGAGGCCGTGGATGCCGGCGCGGCTGCGCAGCAGTTCGGCGAGCACGTCCGGTGCGTAGTCGAACGAATCGTAGTAGAGCCGGTCGTCGGGGAGGTTCGCCTGCACGAACAGGCGGCGTCCCGCGTCGATCAGCGCGGGCGGACCGCTCATGTAGACGTCGAAGACGGACAGGTCGGGATGATCCTCGAGCACGGCCTCGTGGACGAAGCCGCTGCGCAGGCCGTTGGCGCAAGCAGCGTCGCTGATGACTGGTTCGAAACGGAACGTGGCAGTCTCCCGCTGCCAGCGTTCGGGCAGGGCACGCAGGTAGAGCTCGTCGGCCGCACGCGCGCCCCAGTACAGCGTGATCGGCCGGCGTGAGCCGAGATGCAGGAAGTGTTCGACCAAGGCCTTGACCGGAGCGAAGCCGGTACCACCAGCGACCATCAGGATCGGCCGTTCGCGGTCCTCGCGCGGCACGAAGGTACCCAGCGGACCTTCGACGCGCAGACTGTCGCCGACCGCCATTGATCCGAACACGTGGCTGGTGAATCCACCGCCGGCAACGCGGCGCACGTGCAGCTCGATCGCATCGTCGTCATGCGGCGCATTGGCGATCGAGAACGCACGCCGCCGGCCGTCGTCGAGCAGCACGTCGAGGTACTGGCCGGGCAGGCGGCGCATGCGTTCACCGCGCACGCCAAGCAGGCGCAGGCGTGCAACGTCTGCGCCGAGCAGCACCTTGTCGACGAGGCGCAGGGTCATCACGCGCTTCGGGATGTCGGCGACCGAGGCGACTTCGCGCGCGGCGATGACGAGGTCGCCGCGGGGCACGGCCTGGCAGAGCAGGATCTGGTGCTTCGCCTTTTCACTGGCGTCGAGCGCGACCGGCGGGTTGAACGGATAGGCGCACTCGCCCTCGACGAGTGTCGCCTTGCAACTGCCACAGACGCCGGACTGGCACGAGTACGGCAGCGCGATCCCGGCGCGTTGGGCGGCGGCGAGGATCGATTCGTCGGCACGCACGGTGAAGCTGCGGCCGCTCGCGGCAAGGGTGACGGTATGGATCACAGGCACATCCGCGGGAAAGAGGTGATTGTGCCGAAAGCGCGGCGGCGCGTGCAGTCCGCGCTATATTGCGCGCCCCACTGCAGTCGAGGTGACGATGTCCCTATGGAGCCAGGCGATCGATCTCGATCGCATCAATGCGAGCCGTAGCGGCACGCTGGTCGAGCATCTCGACATCCGCGTCACCGAAGTCGGCGACGACTGGCTGCGCGGCACCATGCCGGTCGATGCGCGCACGCACCAGCCGTTCGGCCTGCTGCATGGCGGTGCCTCGGTGGCGCTTGCCGAAACACTGGGTAGCATGGCCGCCAACCTTACCCTTGACATCTCGCGCGAGATGGCGGTCGGTCTCGACATCAACGCCAACCACGTGCGCGCGGTGACCGAAGGTCTCGTCACCGGCACCGCCCGCGCGCTGCATCTCGGACGCTCGACCCAGGTCTGGGAAATCCGCATCGAGGACGAACAGCAACGGCTCGTCTGCATCTCGCGCCTGACCATGGCCGTGGTGCCGCGCAAGGCCTGAGCGCCGCGCGACGATGAAGAAGCAGGCCTGCAGCGCCGCACCCTACGCGCGACTCGATCCCGACACCGTTCTCGACGCGGTCGCCGCGGTCGGCTTCGAACCGGACGGTCGTCTGCTCGCACTCGGCAGCTACGAGAACCGCGTCTACCAGGTCGGCATCGAGGATGCGCGCCCGCTGGTCGCCAAGTTCTACCGGCCCGGCCGTTGGAGCGATGCGGCGATCGACGAGGAGCATGGGTTCGCTCACGAACTCGCCGAGGCGGAGCTGCCGATGGTCGCACCGCTGCTCGTCGATGGTTGCAGCCTGTTCGTGCACGAGGGATTCCGCTACGCGCTGTATCCGCGCCAGGGCGGTCGTGCACCCGAACTGGAGTCGGCTGATCACTTGGCCTGGATGGGCCGACTGCTCGCGCGCCTGCACGCGGTTGGCGCACGCCGCGCGTTCACGGCACGGCCGGCGATCGACGTCGACGGCTTCGTGCGGGATGCCGCACGCAAGGTGTTCGCCTCCAACCTCGTGCCGCCGATGCTGGAAGGCCGCTACCAGCGTCTTGTCGCCGATCTCGCCGACATGCTCGATGCACGCTTCGCTGCGGTCGGTCCGGTCGCGCGCCTGCGCCTGCACGGCGACTGCCATCTCGGCAACGTGCTGTGGACCGATGCCGGGCCGCATTTCGTCGATCTCGACGACGCACGCATGGGCCCGGCCGTGCAGGACCTGTGGATGCTCGCGCCGACCCGCGAGGCACTCGACGCCCTGCTCGAGGGCTATGCCGAATTCCGTGATTTCGACGCGACTGAACTTGCTCTGATCGAACCGCTGCGCCTGATGCGCCAGGTGCACTGGGCCGGCTGGGTCGCCGCGCGCTGGCCCGATCCCGCGTTCCCGCAGGCCTTCCCGCAGGTCGGCGAGGCGCGCTGGTGGGAGCAGCATTGCAACGACCTCGCCGAGGCGCTGGCGCTGGATTGAAATCGGCGCCATTCCCGTGCGAACAGAGGCGCACCCGGTGCGCGACTCGCATGCATGTGCCACGAATGCCGGAACTACGGTTCTTCCTCGAACCGCATCGCCAGCGAATTCAAGCAATAGCGCAGCCCGGTCGGCAACGGTCCGTCCGGGAAAACATGGCCGAGGTGGCCGTCGCAGCGTGCACAGCGGATCTCGGTGCGGATCATGCCGTGGCTGGTGTCGCGGATCTCGCGGATGTGCTGCAGGTCGAACGGTCGGAAGAAACTCGGCCAGCCGCTGCCGGAGTCGAACTTGGCATCGGAGCGGAACAACGGCAGTGCACACAGGCGGCAGGTGTAGGTGCCGTCGCGATGGTTGTCGAGGAGACCGCCGCAGAACGGTCGCTCGGTGCCGTGGTCGAGGATGACGCGGCGTTCCTCGGGGCTCAGTGCGGCGGCAAGGCGTTCGACCTCGCCGGCATCGAGTGGGGTGATGTCGTGGCCGCTGGCGGATGTGGTCACTTGGCGTTTCCGTGGCTGTGCTCTGGTTCGTCGGATCGCGACTGAAGTCGCTCCCGCAAAATCAAAGCCCTGCGGGAGCGACTTCAGTCGCGATCGGCCTTGATTGAAGCGCCCTTGAGCTTGTCGGCGTACTTCTCGCGCAGCTTGGCGACCTTGGGCAGGGCGACCGCTGCGATGTAGCCCTGTTCGGGGTGCAGCTCGGCGTAGTTGTGATGATAGGCCTCGGCGACGTGGAAGGTGTCCAGCGGCACCACCTCGGTGACGATCGGTGCGTGGAACACGCCGGCGCTGTCGAGCTGGCGGATGTAGGCTTCGGCGACGTCCTTCTGCGCGGCGTCGACGTGGAAGATCGCCGAGCGGTACTGGCGACCGCGGTCCTCGCCCTGGCGGTCCTTCTGGGTCGGATCATGGGCCACCGAGAAGAACACCTTGAGCAACTGGCCATAACTGATGCGCCGAGGGTCGAAGCGGATCGAGACCACCTCGGCATGATTCGTCGTGCCGCTGCACACGGTCTTGTAGTCGGCATTGTGCGCGCCATCGCCGCTGTAGCCCGGCAGTACCTCGACGACACCGTCGAGTTCCCTGAATACCGCCTCGACGCACCAGAAGCAGCCGCCGGCGAGCACGGCGAGTTGGGCACCGCCGGCAGAGGCCGGATCGATGTCGCGCTCGGGATTCGGAAAGGCGCCGCGCGCGATCGCGAGGTTGGCGCCGGGAAGGTCACAGACGAGGCTCATGCACCGATCCGGTCGGAAGGATGGTGCATTGATGCACCCGTAGCCAGCGCATTTCAAGGGATGCCCTGATCAACCCCGGCATAGGGAATCAAAAGGTTGGGGCCGTCCTGTGCGGGCGCAGCTCGGCGTTGCGCCGGCTCGACGGACGACCAGCCTGCCTTCGCCGTCGCGCCTTGATCTGCGCCCGCACAGGACGGTGACGCCGTCGTGGGATTGATCAGGACATCCCCGGCCGATTGTGCAGGCGCCTTTGCGTTTTCCTTGCATCCTGACGGAACGTCTTGATACGCCAGGACGGCACACTAGGCCACCGCCGATCGCATCCGATCGCACCTGAGGGTGCCCCTACGAGCATTGATTGCGCAGGAGCGTGGTCAGACGCGATCGGGTTCGAACGGAGTGAATGCATCCGCCGGGTGCACACCGTGTTCCATCCATGGCCAGCCAGGATCGACCATGCACATACGTACACAACGCCTCGTCCGCAGCGCGATCCTCGTCGTCGTCGCAATTGCCCTCGCCCTGTTGGCCAAGGCATGGCTGTTCCCGGCCAAGGCCGAGGCGAGCCATGTCAGCGCGCCAGTGACGCTGGCCGACATCGAGGACACCGTGATCGCCACCGGCGAGCTCGAGGCGCGCAACCTCGTCAGCGTCGGCGCGCAGGTGTCCGGGCGCGTGGTCTCGCTCAAGGTCGATGTCGGCGACGTCGTCAGCGCCGGCCAGCTCATCGCCGAGATCGATTCGCTGCCGCAGCAGAACACGCTGCGCAACGCCGAGGCGGCGATGCAGACCACGCAGGCGCAGCGCGTGGCGCGCGCTGCGGCGTTGCGTCAGGCCGAACTGGCCTTCAAGCGCCAGCAGGACATGATGGTCGAGGAGGCCACCTCGCGCGCCGAGTACGAGGCCGCCGAGGCCGCGCTGGCGACCACGCGCGCGGACGTCGCTGCACTCGATGCCCAGTTGGCGCAGGCGCGGATCCAGGTCGACACCGCGCGCCTCAACCTCGGCTACACCAAGATCACCGCGCCGATCGACGGCACCATCGTCGCCGTCGTCACCAAGGAGGGGCAGACGGTCAATGCCAACCAGTCTGCACCGACCATCGTCAAGCTTGCCCAGCTCGACACGTTGACCGTGAAGGCACAGATTTCCGAGGCCGACGTACCCAAGGTCAAGGCCGGACAGAAGGTCTGGTTCACCATCCTCGGCGAGCCGGACCGGCGCTACTACGCCGAGTTGCGTGCGGTCGAGCCGGCACCGGAATCGATCGCCAGCGAATCGTCCGCCTCGTCCGCGTCGAGCAGTTCGTCGACGGCGATCTACTACAACGGCCTGTTCGATGTGCCGAACCCGGAAGGGCGCCTGCGCATCGCCATGACCGCACAGGTCAACATCGTGTTGGCCGAGGCGAAGGATGCACTGGTGGTGCCGTCCTCGGCGCTTGGCGCGCCGCAGCGAGATGAGAGCCAGGCGCAGCACACGCCGCGTGCCGGTGGTGAAGGCGTCGCTCCGCAAACCGCCGGCGGCCCGCAACGCGCACGTGGCGGCAGTGACGCGATGCCGCGACGGCCGCGCGGCGACGCCGCCAACGGCGGCCTGCGCAGCGTGCGCGTGCTCAAACCCGATGGCAGTGTCGAGACGCGCAATGTGCGCGTCGGCATCAACAACAACGTCAACGCACAGATCCTCGAAGGCGTCCAGGAAGGCGAGCGCGTGGTCACCGGCACGGCAAGCGCGGCGGCGTCGGCGGCAGCGCGTCAGCCGGGCGTGCGCATGCGTCCACCGATGGGCTTCTGAACGTGACCACGCCGCTGCTCCAGGTCCGTGGCCTGCGCCGGGAGTACCCGGCCGGCGACCAGACTCTCGTCGTCCTGCGCGATGTCGACCTCGACATCGCCGCCGGCGAGTTCGTCGCCATCGTCGGCGCTTCCGGTTCCGGCAAGTCGACCCTGATGAACATCCTCGGCTGCCTCGATCGTCCGACCGCCGGCAGCTATCGCGTGGCCGGCCGCGAGACCGGCAGCCTCGATCCCGACGAGCTCGCCGAGCTGCGTCGCGAGCATTTCGGCTTCGTCTTCCAGCGCTACCATCTGCTCCCCGACCTGAGCGCGCTCGGCAACGTCGAGACACCGGCGATCTACGCCGGCAAGGATGCAGGCGCGCGACGTGAACGCGCGCGTTCCCTACTCACCCGCCTCGGTCTCGCCGAGCGCCTCGGCCACAAGCCGGGTCAGCTCTCCGGCGGTCAGCAGCAGCGCGTCTCGATCGCGCGGGCGCTGATGAACGGCGGCGAGGTCATCCTCGCCGACGAACCGACCGGCGCGCTCGACAGCGCCAGCGGTGCCGAGATGCTCGCCTTGCTGAAGGAACTGCACGGCGAGGGCCACACGATCATCCTGGTCACTCACGATGCGAACGTCGCCGCACATGCGCGGCGCGTGATCGAGATCAGCGATGGCGTGATCGTCGCCGACCGGCGCACGGAGAGCGAGGCCGCGCCAGTGCCACGCGCAGCGGCGAAGGCCGGCGCGCAGGGCTGGCGCGCTGCCTGGGATCGCTTCGCCGAGGCCTTCCGCATGGCCGTTCTGGCGATGGCCGCGCACCGTCTGCGCACGTTCCTGACCATGCTCGGCATCATCATCGGTATCGCCTCGGTGGTGTCCGTGGTCGCCCTCGGCGAAGGTTCACGCCAGCGCATCCTCACCGACATCAGTTCGATCGGCACCAACATCATCGACATCTATCCGGGTGCAGGCTTCGGCGACATGCGTTCGGCACGCGTGCGCACACTGGTGCCGGCCGATGCCGACGTGCTGGCTCAGCAGGACTATGTCGACAGCGTCACCCCCGGCGTGTCCTCGGGCGTGGCCTTGCGCTACGGCAACGTCTCGGTCAACGCGCAGGTCGCCGGTGTCGGCGAGCAGTACTTCCGCGTGCGCGGTGTCGAGATCGACGAGGGCGTGGCCTTCGATGCCGATGCCGTGCGCCGCCAGTCGCAGGATGTCGTGATCGATCCGAACACGCGCGCCAAGCTGTTCCCGAACGGCGCCGAGGCCATCGGCCAGGTCATCCTGCTCGGCAACGTGCCCTGCCGCATCATCGGCGTGACCAGAAAGAAGGACTCCGCCTTCGGCAGCAGCGAAAACCTCAATGTATTCGTGCCGTACACGACGGCGATGAGTCGCCTGCTCGGGCAGTCGTACCTGCGCAACATCACCGTGCGCGTCAGCGACGAGGTGTCGATGGCTGCGGCCGAGCAGGCGATCACGCAACTGCTGACGCAGCGCCACGGCCGCCAGGACTTCTTCGTCTCCAACATCGACAGCGTGCGCCAGACCGTCGAGCAGACCACGCAGACGATGACCCTGCTGGTGTCTTCGATCGCGCTGATCTCGCTGGTGGTTGGCGGCATCGGTGTGATGAACATCATGCTGGTCTCGGTCACGGAGCGCACGCGCGAGATTGGCGTGCGCATGGCCGTCGGCGCACGCCAGAGCGACATCCTGCAGCAGTTCCTGATCGAAGCCGTGCTGGTCTGCCTCTTCGGCGGCCTGCTCGGCGTGCTGCTCGCAGTCGCCATCGGCAGCGTGTTCGCGCGCGTCGGCGGCAACTTCCAGATGGTTTATTCCGTCACCTCGATGGTCGTTGCGTTCGCCTGTTCGACGCTGATCGGCGTGGTGTTCGGCTTCCTGCCGGCGCGCAGTGCGGCCCGGCTCGATCCTGTCGAGGCACTGGCGCGCGAATGAATGTGATGAAGATCAAGGCCGTCCTTTCCACTGCCGTGCTCGTCGGTCTCGCCGGTTGTTCGGCGATCGTGCGCACACCATACGAGCGCCCCGCCATCGTCATGCCGGTGCAATGGGATGTGGTGGCGCCGGTCGCCGAGGAGCGCGCCGGCGACCGCTGGTGGACGCGTTTCGACGACGCCGAACTCGACCGCGTGGTCGAGGCCGCGCTTGCCGCCAACAACAATCTCGCCGCGGCAGCGATCCGTGCGCGTCGCGCGCAGTTGCAGGCCGGGCTCGCCGCGACCGCACTGATTCCGTCGTTTAATGCCGGACTCAACGCCAATGCCAGCCGCGATCTCGACGATGGCGGCCCGACAGCGCGCTCGAACTCGGCTTCGATCGGCGCGAGCTACGTGGTCGACCTGTGGGGCCGGCTCGGCAGCCAGCGCGACGCTGCCCGCTGGGAAGCGCTCGCCAGCGAACAGGATCTCGCCAGCGCACGCCTTGCCTTGATCGGCACCAGCACCGGCCTGTACTGGCAGCTCGCCTATCTCAACCAGCGCATCGCCGCCAGCGAAGCGAGCATCGCCTATGCAGAACGCACGCTCGCGCTGGTGCGCACGCAGTTCGCCGCCGGCGCGGTCTCGCGCCTCGAACTCAGCGATGCCGAGCAGAGCCTGGTCAGCCAGCGTGCCGCCCATGTGCAGCTCGTGCAGCAGCGCAGCGAAACAGGCAATGCCTTCGCGATCCTGTTCGATGCACCGCCTGGCACGACCATCGCCGATCCGCAGCGCCTTGATACACGCGAGCCACCGGCGATCGCCGCCGGCTTGCCGGCCGACCTGCTTGGCGGTCGTCCGGACCTGCGCGCGGCCGAACTGCGCCTGCGCGCGACCCTGGCCGGTGTCGATGCCACGCGTGCGAGCTGGTATCCGTCGCTCAGCCTCACTGCCGGTGTCGGTTCGTCGAGCACCTCGCTCGCCGACGTGCTGAAGAACCCGATCGGCACGCTCGGCGCCGGCCTTTCGCTGCCTTTCCTCGACATCAAGCAGCGTCGCCTCGACATCGCCGTGGCAGAGGCGCAGTACGAGGAAGCGGTGGTTGGCTTCCGCCAGACCTTGTATCAAGCGCTCGCCGACACCGCCAATGCGCTTGCCGCGCGCGAGGCGCTGGGTGCGCGCGCGGCCCTGCTGGCCGAATCCCTCGACGCCGCGCGCACTTCCGAGCGCCTCAACGAGGTGCGCTACAAGGCTGGCGCGGTGGCCCTGCGTGGCTGGCTCGACGCACAGGAACGCCGTCGTTCGGCCGAGATTGCCTTCGCCGAAGTGCAGCTCGCCCGACTCAATGCCCAGGTCGTGCTGTACCAGGCGCTCGGCGGCGACGCGACCGTGCCGTGAGCACGGGCGGCGGCGCCGTTCCTGGTGCCGCTGGCCACGTGGTCGAAGAGGGCATCGACGCGTGCGTGGCCGCTGCACTCGAACAAGGGCGCAACCGCGCCATCGACCCCGGCACGTCGGTGTTCCGTGCGGTATCCGTGGCTTCGGCGAGCGTTCGCCTCGTCCTCCCGCCTTGGCGTATCGTTGCGCTCCGGCGATCGGGCCCGCGCCGGCGCACGTCGTCAAATCAGGGAACCTCGATGCCGAAACCACGTCCGCCGACGTCCCGTTCCAGTTCCGCACCACCGGTTTCCGGCGCACCTCGCACGATCAATCTCGCCCTGCAGGGCGGTGGTTCGCACGGGGCGTTTACCTGGGGCGTGCTCGATCGCTTGCTGGAAGACGGGCGCATCGACTTCGACGGCATCTGTGGAACCAGCGCCGGTGCGATGAACGCCGTGCTATTGGCTCATGGGTACTCGCTCGACGGACGTGATGGCGCGCGCGCCGCGCTGGCCGGGTTCTGGCAGCGCGTGGCGGCGCTCGGCGCGGCGGCCAATCCGGTGGTCGACCTGCTCGGCGCACATGCGGACGGCGCTGCCGCGCAGGCACTGCTCGCCGTGCAGCAATGGATGCTGGAGTCGCTGGCGCGCACGCTGTCGCCGTACCAGCTCAATCCGCTCGCGATCAATCCGTTGCGCGACCTGCTTGGCGACTGCGTGGATTTCGAACGCCTGCGCAAGCACTCGGTGATCAAGCTGTTCCTGTGCGCGACCAACGTGCGCAGCGGCAAGGTGCGCATCTTCGACAATGCGGCGATGTCGCTCGACGCGGTGATGGCCTCGGCCTGCCTGCCGCACCTCTTCCATGCGGTCGAGATCGATGGCGAGCACTACTGGGATGGCGGCTACATGGGCAATCCTGCGCTGTTCCCGCTGTTCTACGCCACCGCCACGCGCGATGTGGTCATCGTCATGGTCAACCCGATCCGGCGCGACGAAGTACCGACGACGCCGGCCGCGATCGCCGACCGGGTCAGCGAGATCAGCTTCAATTCCTCGCTGATGCGCGAGATGCGCGCCGTCGAGTTCGTCACCCGGCAACTGAGCGAAGGCTGGCTGAGGCCCGAGTACACGCAGCGCATGCGCCACGTGCTGGTGCACCTGGTCCGCGCCGACGGCTTCATGGGCACGCTCGCCGCGGCGACCAAGATCCGCGCCGACCTGCGTTTCCTCACCGGCTTGCGTGATCGCGGCCGGGCCTGCGCCGCGCAATGGCTGGCCGATCACCACGCCGACCTCGGCGTGCGCAGCACGATCGACCTGCGCAGGGAGTTCCTCGACTGAGCACCGCTGCCCTGCGCGGAAAGGTTGCAGCAGGCGAGCGTCCAACCAGGCAACGAAAGACCGGCCATACCCCCACGGCAAGCAGTCACTGTCGGGCGCAGCGGAACGCGGCGATTGCGAGCACGCCGAACGTGTACGCGGAACGGTGCAAGCTCGACTGGGCCGGCGAGCGCGAACAGCTTCGGTGCGGGGGTGCGATGTGGCCGATATCGTCTTCGCCTCGGCGCGCGACATCGGATCGCTTCCGGGGTATCCCCATTGCGGGATTGATCAGAGCATCCTTAACGCCCGGGTCACGGGTTCAGGCACAATTCGCGGCCCTGTGCGGCAGGCCCTGACCGCAGCGGTGAGATTTTGCATGTTGCTGATGATCGACAACTACGACAGCTTCACCTTCAACCTCGTGCAGTACTTCGGCGAGTTGGGGGAGGAGGTGAAGGTCGTGCGCAACGACGAGCTGGGCGTGGCGGAGATCCGCGCGCTGGCGCCGGCGCGCATCGTCATCTCGCCGGGGCCTTGCACGCCGAACGAGGCCGGCGTGTCGCTCGCGGTGCTGCGCGAACTGGCCGGAACGGTGCCCATCTTCGGTGTTTGCCTGGGCCACCAGTCGATCGGCCAGGCCTTCGGTGGCCAGGTCGTGCGCGCGCAAAGGATCATGCACGGCAAGACCTCGATGATCCATCACGCAGGTCGCGGCGTGTTTCGCGGCCTGCCGGATCCGTTCGAGGCGACACGCTACCACTCGCTGGTGGTCGAGAAGGATTCGTTGCCGGATGAACTCGAGGTCACCGCGTGGACCGTGGACGAGGACGGCGGCGTCGATGAGATCATGGGCCTGCGCCATCGCGAGCTCGACGTCGAGGGCGTGCAGTTCCATCCGGAGTCGATCCTCACCCAGCATGGGCACGACCTGTTGCGCAATTTCCTGGCGCGGTGAGGCTTGCAATGATCCGTGGGAGCCCCTCCAGGGGCGATGCTTTTCGTGCAGATCGCCAATCGCCCCTGAAGGGGCACCTACAGGGAAAGATGGGAAAATGCGGGGCACCTTGTTTCGCATCCTTCGATGACCGCCCATGTCCATGACGCCCCAACAAGCCCTGCAACGCGCGATCGAGCATCGCGAAATCTTCCACGACGAGATGGTCGGGCTGATGCGCCAGATCATGCGTGGCGAGGTGTCGCCGGTGATGACCGCCGCGATCCTGACCGGTTTGCGCGTGAAGAAGGAGACGGTGGGGGAAATCTCGGCGGCGGCGCGCGTCATGCGCGAGCTGGCCGCACCGGTCGAGGTGGCCGCGCGCGAGCATCTGGTCGACATCGTCGGCACTGGCGGCGATGGTGGGCACAGCTTCAACGTGTCGACGACGGCGATGTTCGTGGTCGCCGCGGCCGGCGCGTGCGTGGCCAAGCATGGCAATCGCAGCGTGTCGTCCAAGTCCGGCAGTGCCGATGTACTGGAGGCGCTTGGTGCGGTGATCGAACTGCAGCCGGCCGACGTCGCGCGCTGCATCGAGGCGGTCGGTGTCGGCTTCATGTACGCGCCGATCCATCATCCGGCGATGAAAGCAGTCGCTGCCGTGCGCCGCGAGATGGGCGTGCGCACGATCTTCAACATCCTCGGGCCGCTGACCAATCCGGCGGGCGCGCCGAATATCCTGATGGGCGTGTTCCATCCCGACCTGGTCGGTATCCAGGTGCGCGTGCTCGCCGAGCTCGGCGCCGAGCGCGCGCTGGTGGTCTGGGGCAAGGACGGCATGGACGAAATCTCGCTCGGCGGCGCGACGATGATCGGCGAACTGAGGGACGGCGTCGTGCACGAGTACGAGATCCATCCCGAGGAGTTCGGTTTCGCCATGGCCTCGGGCAGGCAGTTGCGCGTCGAGAACCCGGCCGAATCATGCGTGCGCGTGCGCGAGGCGCTGGACGATCGTCCCGGCGTCGCCCGCGACATCGTCACGTTGAATGCAGGCGCGGCCTTGTACGTTGCCGGCAAGGCGAGCTCCATCGCCGACGGCATCGCGCTGGCGCGCGCGACGATCGCCAGTGGTGCTGCGCGTGCAAAGCTCGACGCCTACGTCGCGCAGACGCGCGCGTTGTCGAAGGGGTGATGCATTCCCTTCTTTCCCGGCAGGAGCCCGTTCCCGGGCGATGCCGTTGGGGTGGTGGGAAAAGCATCGCCGGTGAACGGGCTCCTGTGACGAATGTGATTCGCAGGAGCCCCTTCAGGGGCGGCCCGACGACGCTGCTCAATAAACCGACCCACCCTCCGGCGGCGTCAGCGGCAGGCCGTAGTGGATCAGCACGTCCTCGATCTCGGCGACAGGCACGGTTTCACCCTTGCGCGCACGTTCGGCCTGGCCGAACAGCTCATTGATGCGCGGCTCGTCGTCGGGGTCGGGTTCGAGCTCGAACGAGGCCTTCGCCGCCGCGCCGCGTGCCCAGGCGTCGCGCACGCTGGCCCAGTAGGCCTTTGTCTTTTCCCAGTATTCGCGGCCCGGGTTGAAATCGAAATCGGTGATGCGCGTGTAGCTGTTGATGCCGCGTTCGCGGGCGATGGCGTGGCGCTTGCCGTCGACGTCGATGACGAGCTTGGTGTTGTCCTGTTCATGCACCCAGCCGCCCGGCGTCAGCGTGTGGCGGTTGTACGCCTCGATCGCCTGGTAGTCGCGGCGCTTGGAATGTTCGCGGCGCGGCAGCGGACGCAGGCTGAGGTCGGACATCCAGGCATCGACGCCGTCGCTGTGCGTCCAGTGGCCGATGCCGCTGTAGCGCGGCGCGTCATCGACTTCGTAGACGACCTGCGCCCACGCCCCGCGCGCTGCATTCGCGTCGACCGCTTCGTGTTCGAAGCGGCTGCGGCCACGATAGCGCAGCAGATCGGCCGGTTCGTAGTGCCAGTCCTGGCGCCAGTGCTTGATGACGTGCACGTCCTCGCCCATCTTCATGACCAGGATGTGCTGCAGGACGATCTTGCGGCCCGTGTCCTCGACGACTTCGACGAGTTCGGTGGCGCCGCTGCGCTGTGCCGGATGCGGCGTGTAGCCTGGTGCGAGCGCGGCGGTTTCGTCGAAGATGAAGCGCACGCGGAACTCGCCGGCCATGGCGAGGATGCTACGGCGATCGCACTCGAAGCGTTCCTCGGCGTTCGTCGGCGGCTTCGGGCAGGGCGAGGTGTACTGCGCGGGGGCTGCTTCGGCGAGCGGTTTCGGCGCCGCGGCAGTGGACTTGCTGCGCGGTGCGCTGGCACAGCCGGCCAGCATGAACAGCGAAACGAGGACGAAAGGCGTGATCAGCGGACGTGAGGTCATGGTGTCAGGCAATGTGGAGGGGGGAGATCCATTCGGCGTTCTCGTCGCGGACGATCGTGCGGGCGAGGTCCAGGCCGAGCAGGGAAATGCGCAGCGGCGCCTTGGCGCCGAGTGTGTGCAGCCATGGTAGCGGGCGCAAGTCGAAGGCGAGCAGGCGGGCCTGCCAGCGGTTGCCGAAGCGTGCCAGCGCGCGGCGCAGGAATGAGGCATGCACCGAGCCTTCCGGCATGGACGATTCGGCGGCGATGAGACCCTGCGCGGCGTTCATCTGATCCCAGGCGAGCACATCGGAGTCGGGCAGGAGGAACAGCTTCGCCTGGATCGCGCCGGAATCGGCGTGGAAGCACAGCCACTCGCGAGGGCCTTGCGGCGTGACGCTGCTCCATGCGCTCAGGCTCGCGCAGCACGCGAGCAGGCCGGCGGCGGCGTGCTCGAGCAACATCAGGCGCGGTCCGGCGCTCATGCGCTGGGGTGCGCCGGGCGCACCGTCGCGGCGTTCGAGCCAGAGCACGGTGCCGAGCCGTGGCAGCCATTCGGCGAGGTTGGCGAGGTCGAGCGCGACCCGCTCCGCACGCGCGCTGGCTTGCGCGAATGCCTCGTTGTCGAGGCGTGGCAGCGCGCCGTCGAACGGTTCGTGGCCACCAGGTAGCGTCGGGTCGAAGTATCCGTCGCTCATCGTCGTGCCTCGTGGTTCGCACCAGCCATGAAATCAGAACGACACGCGCAGGCCGATGCTGCCGGCACGACCCGGTGCGGTGTAGCGGTCGAGGACGGCCGACGTCGCGCTCAGGCCGGTGGCCGTGCTCCAGTTCCAGTACTTGCGGTCGCCGAGGTTGGTCGCAGCGGCGAACAGTTCGAGGCGCTCGAACGGCTTCCACCAGGTGTAGAGGTCGAAGGTCGAATAGCCGTGCGGCTCGAACGGTGCGCTGCTGCCGCTCGGCAGGCGATCCTGCGCGGCGACGAAGCTGCCGACAAGTTCGGCGCCCCAGCGTTCGTGGTCGTAGGCGATGCCGAGCACGGCCTTCTTCGGGTCGATGCTGGCCAGCGGTTCGTCGGCGGTTTCGTCGTCGCCGCGTGCGCTGGCGAAGCTGCCCTTGAGGGTGAAGCCGTCGAGGGCTTCGGTGAGGGCGCCGAGATGGATGCCATAGCGTGCCTCGGCACCGCGGATCTTCACCCGGCTCAGATTGCGCGACTGGAACACCATCAGGCCATCGTCGTTCATGCCGACGAAGACCAGCGATTCGATGAAATCACGGTAACGATTCGCATAGGCCGACACGCTGAACCAGCCGATGTCGCTGCTGCCGCGCAGGCCGAGTTCGAGGCCGCGGCTGGTCTCGGGCTTCAGGTCGGGATTGGGGATCGCGGTGTAGCCGAAGGCGATGTTGGTGAAGCCGATGTTGACGTCGTCGAATGGCGGTGCGCGGAAACCCTGGGCATATTGCGCGAAGACACTGAGGTGCGGGCTGAAGCGCCAGATCGCGCCGAGTTTCGGCGACCAGCCGAGGTCATCCAGACTCTCCGGCTCGATGCCCGGATTGTCGCCGGCAAAAATCGCGTCGTTCTTCGGGTTGAGCCGGTACGAATCGACGCGCACCGCGGGAATCAGGGTCAGACGGCCGTCGGCAAGCGTCATCTCGTCCTGCACGAACAGTGCGGCGTTCGTGGTCTCGGTGATCGGGAAATCGCGCACCGGGAACACATCCGGCGGCACGTTCGGGCTGCTCGCGCCGGTGGTCAGGTTGAGCTGGAAGCCGTCACGCTGTTCCTCGGTGCGCGTGCGCGAAAGGTCGAGGCCCCAGGTCAGCGCGTGCTTGGCCGATGACCCCGTCCATTCCTTGCGTGCGGTCAGTTCGGTGCCGACCACGCGCTGCTCGTAGTCGAAGCGACGGAAGCGCTGCACCGGATTGGACAGCACGCCGGCGGTCGCGGTCGCGCGGTCCTCGAGGGTGTCCTGGCGGGTTTCGCTCTGCTGTACCCAGGCCTTCCATTCGAGCGCGTCGAGCCAAGCCGAGGCAAACGGAATCTCCTGGCCGAACGAAAGCCGCTGGCGCTCACGCCCGTCGCTGCCGACCAGCGACGTGGTGCGTGTGCCATTGGCGGTCTGCGTGCGCGAACTGAGCGCATTGGTGTCGATCGAGGCCTTTTCGCCGTCGAGCGTGATGCGGTCGATGCGACCGCTCGACGCCGTGTGCACGTACTTGGCAAGCAACGCATTGGCATCGGTTTCCTGCGGGTTCGGCCGCGTGCGCGTGTTGTTGTCGCTGTCGACCGTGCCCTTGTTCGCCGTGGCGTGGCCGTCGCGATGCGTGGCGATGACGACCACGCCATGCGCCGCGTCGCCGCCGGCGAAGGTGCCGGTCAGGCTGGCCTGGCGATTGACGCTCGCGTACTGCGCCTTGCCGGCGATGTAGGTGGAATCGCCTTGCGCAAGATAGTCGGCAGGATCCTTGGTGACGAAACTGACCACCCCGCCGAGCGCGTCCGAGCCGTACAGCGAAGAGGCCGCGCCGCGGATGATCTCGACACGCTTGAGCGCATCGACGTCGACGAAATCGCGGCCGGCGTTGGCGAAGCTGCCGATGGAAAACTCCTCGGACACCGGAATGCCGTCAACCTCGATGCGCACGCGATCGCCGCCGAGACCGCGGATGCGGAAACCGCCGAGGCCGAAGCGCGTCGCGCTGCCGGTCACCGACACGCCGGGTTCGTAGCGCACGAGTTCGGCGATGTCCTGCACCTGGCGGCGGTCGATCTCCACCGCGTCGATCACGCTGACGTCGCTGGCGACGTCACGCACCGCACGTTCGTTGAGCGTGGCGCTGACGACGATGCGGTCGAGCTCGTTGATGATGTCGAGCGGGTAGCCGCGGTCGTCGGCGGCAAGGGCAACATGCGGAATGGCCAGCGCGATGGCGCAGGCAAGGGCGGATCGGTGGCAAGGAGGCATGGCAGTCCAGGGCGCAGGAGAGGGGCGCGACGCTGGCTGGCAGAAGACCCCCGTGGATGGCGGGACGGGAGCCGGGGCTGGCTGCGACGTTGGAGAGGGCTACGGCAGCATCGCTGCCGGGATGTCACTTGGTCAGTATGAGCTTGTCGTTGCGCGTCAGGCGCAGGCGGTATTCCTGGCCGGCGTGCTCGATGACGAGCTCACGCCCACCGCCGAGCAGGCGCAGGCTGTCGATGCGTTTCGATGCGCTGGTGCGCACGGGCGTGGCGGTGAATGGTGCGGGGGAATCCTGGCCAACCGGCGCGGCACTGGCAGACGGGTTCAGCATGGTCGTGGCTCCGAAGGGGTCGAACCGTCGGAAATGATAATGATTCGCGTTTGCGAGTCAAGCGACCATGATCTGGCCCAGGCGAGACGGGCGGAATCCCGCGCAACCATCACCGACCCAGCAGATCGTCGCGTACGGGATGCCCAGGGCGCCTCACGCCGGTCGGGACGGAGGACGAGCCCCCATCCCTTGTCCTCGATACTCAGCGCATGCGGAACAGAGTCGGCTGCCAGCCGCCGCCGCCATAGCCGTCACGGCGGCGGCGGCGCATGTTCTCGTGTGCTTCCTGGCGCCGCGTTTCGAGCCAGTCGACGCGCTGGGTGCGCAGGCTGGCCGGGTCGACACCGCGACGCGTCGCTTCCTGGTTGCGGTAGAGGACGAAGTCGGAATAGGCCTCGATCTCCGGACGCAGTTCGCGCACGCAGAGTTCGATCATGATCGCGTCGTCGAGGAAGCCGATCACGGGCACGCTGTCCGGGATGATGTCGTGCGGATCGGAGAAGTAAGCCAGGCACGAGAGGACGCGCTGGCGGTCTTCGTCGGGCAGGCCATAGCCCTCGTCCTTGACCAGCTGGATCATGGTGTCGAGCTTCTCGAGCCGGTCGCGGATGAAGGCTGGCACCTTGACCTTCGGCACATCGACGAGCAGGCGCGAAGCGGCGGAGGTGATCGCATCGGCTGCCATGCCGGCGGCCTTGGCCTGTGCTTTCCGCATCGCCTCGATGAAGTGCTCGAGATCCTCGTCGCCAAGTTGGATCGTGATGTCCAGGGACATGGGTGCCGCTCCGCTAGATGGGGGAAAACCGGCTGCCGAGACTAGACGCCGCCATGGGACGCGTCAATCTGGAAGAAGCTGGGTGAAGCTGGGAATGGGGGATGGTTTGAAACAGGCCTCAGCCGCGCTTTGCGCCCAGCTCTCCCATTCCTCATCCCCCATTCCCGGCCTCAGGGCTACAAAATCCCCACCGCCGCAGCGCCGAAGGCGGTGGCGATGCGCGTGTAGATCGTCTTCATCGGCAGGTCGACCTGCGGAAAGTCGCCGACCGCCGTGTAGCAGTCGTAGAAGCCGGGATCGTTGGGCGGCAGCGGACGGCAGCCGTCGTTCAATTCGTAGCTGGTGGCATAGCGGAACGGCCAGAAGTCGAACAGCGGCAACGCGGTCGAGAAGTCGGCGATCGCGTTGTTGATGCGGTGGATGAGATTCGTGCGCGGACGCTTGGCGATCGTCCAGGCGTTCTGCGGTTCGGTGTCGCGCAGGATCGCAGCTTCGATGCGCGCGGCCAGCGCGCGGTCGTCAAAGATGAAGCCCGACTCGGTGTTGTAGTCGTCCGAGCGTGGGTCGAAGTTGTGCGAGCCGATCAGGGTGATGTGACGATCGATGACGATCGATTTTGCGTGCATGCCGAGGCGCACGCCATGAGCGCTGACCGGCGCGCGCCCGTAGCGCTGGTAGCCATCGCTGCCAGGGCCGCCGACGAGCTGGTCGTAACCGGCGACGAGTTTGGCGGCGTCTCCGGGAAACGGCTTGAACTCGTGAATGCGGAAGCCGAGCTTGAGGTAGCGCTTCTTGTACTTGTGCGACAGCGCGTAGACGTAGAACGCGTCGGTTGCCGCCAGCGAGTTGGTCGAGACGATCACGCGCGGTGGCTCGGTACGTTCGCGAAGTTCGCGGAACACCTTGCGCGCACGCTTGCTGATGACGAGGTAAGGGGTCTGCACGACCAGGCGTTCGCGCGTGCCGACGATCAGGCGGGAGATCTGCTCGCCGAGCTGGCGATTGGCATCGGCGGCGTCGTCCTGTTTCTCGGGATCGTCCGAGAAGTAGTCGGCTCGGCCGACGCGCAGTGCTTCGTCAACGAAGCGTCGGGTGATCACATCGGCATCGTCGGCATCCGCCTCGAGCTGGCGTACGCGTTCCGGATCGGCCGAGCGCGTGGGCGCTGGCAGATCGAGGGAGGCATCGGCCTCGGCGACGATGCGGCTGTTGACATCGTTGAGGCGGGTCAGCGGCACTGCGCGCCGGTACGCCCAGAACTTCTCGAACGATTGCGCCATCGCGCGTCCGGCCACCGGCCCGGTGACGAGCACGTCGCGATCGCGGTAATCGAACTCGTGGTCCCAGTCGAAATAGCGGTTCTGGTGGTTGCGCCCGCCGGCGATGCCGAACATGTCGTCGACCAGGAACAGCTTGTTGTGCATGCGCTGGTTGAAGCGACGGAAGCAGCACAGGATGCTTGCGGCGAACTCGATCGGATGCGTAACCGCCTTGTGGAAGGTCGGGTTGTAGATGCGCACCTCGAAGTTCGCATGGATGCGCGCGAGCCGCGACAGCAGCTCGGCATCCTCCAGCGAGAACAGCTGGTCGGCGATGATGCGCACGCGCACGCCGCGACGCGCGGCGGCGAGCAGCTCGTCGAGCAGCAGGCGACCGGCATCGTCGTCGGCCCAGATGAAGGTCTGGATGTCGATGCTCTCCCGCGCGGCGCGGATCAGGTGCACGCGCAGCAGCAGGGCGTCCTCGCCGAGCTCGAGCAGGTTGACGTAATGAGTTGGCCGCTCGGCCGTGCTGTCCATACGCGCCTGCTCGGCCAGTGCGCGCAGCGGGGTTCCGATCGCGCAGCGGTCGGCTCGGTCGCAATCGACGCTCGCCAGCCGCGAGTTGGCGACGATCGCGTCGGCCTGGCGCGCAAGCTGGCGGTTGACCGAGCAACCAGTGAAGGCCAGGGCGACGCAGGCGATGGCCAGGAGTCGTGCGAGGCTTCCGGTCACGGTGCGATGCCTGGGGTCGCCGGGTCGGTCCACACCGCCAGCTGCAATTCGACCTTGTCGGCCAGGGTGCCCTTGCGCGAACGCATGCCGAACACGCCGCGCCGCAGGATTCCGGTTGCCTCGACCGCGCATTCGACGCCGGGCCGGGCGCAGGTCGCGGGCCGCACGTCGAACACGACCCGACCACGGATGCCGCGCAGGGCGAGTGAACCGGGCAGACTGCCACCTTCGGTAAGGCGCTCCAGCGGGAAGGGATCGGACAGGAAGCGGATCTCCGGATGGCGGGCGACATCGAAGAACTCCGCCGACTTGACCCAGTCCTCCATGCCGCTGCGGCGCATCTTCACCGCGTTGGCATCGATGCGCGCATCGACGACGCCGCTGCCGGCGCCACGGTCGAGCCGCACATGGCCGTACACATGGCCGAAGCGGCCTTCGACATCGAACATCCACAGTACCCTGACCTTGAATTCGGCGTGCGAGCGCGCGCTGTCGAACAGGATCACCTCATCCAGTGATCCCGCCATCGCCGCGAGCGGCGATGCCGCCAGCAGGCAGGCGACAGCCAGTCTCGCGTACGCCTTCAAGGCCACCAGAAATGCCGCAGGTTCGCCGCACCAGGCTCGAGCGCGCTGTCGGCATCCACATGCAGCCACGCGATCGAACCGGGCGGCATGCCACGGCCACTGTCGGAAGTGCCGTCGGTGAGCAGGGCGACCAGGGTTTCCAGCCCGGGATTGTGGCCGACCAGCAGCACGCAGTCGGCGTTCGCGTGTTCGTCGAGCAGGTCGATCAGGGTCGCCGGCGTGGCTTCGTAGATGCGCGGCTCGAAGCGCAGGGCATCAGCGGCGCCGAGCACGTCGACGATCGAAATGGCGGTCTCGCGCGTGCGTCGGGCCGGCGAGCACAGCACGACATCGGGCTGCACGTCATGTGCGGCGAGCCAAGCGGCCGCGGCGGTCGCCTCGCGCTGGCCACCCTCGGTGAGCGGACGCTCGGCATCGGACTGGTCCGGTGCCGGCGGTTCGGCATGCGCATGCCGCAGGAGGATGAGCTGGCGGATCGACATGGGAACTCCGGCATGCGGGGCCACCATCATGCCGCAAGCCGCGGCGACGCGTCAGCCAGCCTTCTTCAGCCAGCGCAACAACTTCTGCCAGTCATCCTGGTGCGCGCGCACGTTCTCGGAGTGGTAGTCGAACAGGCTCTTGCCGAGACCGGTCATGAGCACGTAGGCCTGCGAGTCACGCAGGGTGGCAACCAGCGGGAAGGGCAGGTCGCGCATCGCTTCGAGCGCCGACTGGGTCGCGTTGGTCCAGGGCTTGGTGCGGTTGGCGACGAGGCCGACCGGCACCTTGCCGCGCTTGACCCGCGGCACGCGGGCAAGGTCGGCGAGGAAGGGGCCGGTTGCTTCGAGATCGATCGTCGAGGGCAGCACCGGCACGACGATGGCATCGACATCGTCGATGTACTCGGAGATCTCGCTGGCACGCACGCCGGCACCGGTGTCGATGATGACGTGTTCGGCGTCGGCTGGAATCCGTTGCAGCCAGCCGCTGCGCGTGGCGTCGACCGGCAGCACGGCGCTGGCGAGCAGCGCGCGCTTCGCGCACCAACGGCTGCTCGAACCCTGACGGTCGGCATCGGCGAGCACGGTCGCCTTGCCCTTCAGGGCGTAGTAGGCGGCCAGATGCGTGGCGATGGTGCTCTTGCCGCATCCTCCCTTGGAACTCGCCACCAGCACCTTGAGCATGTCGGCCTCCGCGGGTTTGCGCGGCTGAGGGTACCGGTGAAGCAGGGAATGGGGAATAGGCAGGGGTCTGCCGCCGGCCGGATGCGCGTCTCGTGCCGTGCATCCCTTGGGATGTCATGACGCCATTGCGGGATTGATCAGGGCATCCCTTGCTCCCCGCCCTGCCCTTTGCGGCCCAGTTGCGCGATGACCGCGCGCAGCGCCGCCGGCTTGACGGGCTTGCGCAGCAGCACGTGGCCGAGTTCGCGGACCTGGGTGGTCAGTTCGGGGCTGTTGTCGGCGGTGACGAGGGCGCCGGGCGGCGCCGGTTGGCAGGCCGCCCGCAACGTGGCGAGTGCGGAGAGGCCGTCCTCGCTGCCGTCGAGATGGTAGTCGGCAAGGATCAGGTCGGGGCGACGGCGACGCACGGCCTCCAGGGCGGCCTGGGTGTTCTCTGCAAGGTCGCAGGTGACGCCCCAGCGCTTGAGCAGGGCGGCCATGCCTTCGAGGATCGCCGGTTCGTTGTCGAGGCAGAGCGCGTGCAGGCCACCGGTGATGCCTGCCGTGCGGCTGCGTTCGCTGTGGCTGGGTGCGGGCAGGCGCGGTGGCGCGACGCGCGGCAGGTCGATGGCGAACACGCAGCCGCGACCGAGTTGCGAGCGCAGGCTCAGGCGATGTCCGAGCAGCCGCGCCATGCGTTCGCAGATCGCCAGGCCAAGTCCCAACCCCTTCTCGCCCCACGGTGATGTCTGACTGCCGCGGCGGAACTCGTCGAAGATCGAAGCCTGCTGGTCCGGCGCGATGCCGGGGCCGGAATCGCGCACCTCGATGCGCAGCCGTTCGGGAGACAGCCAGCGAATCCCGAGCAGGACACTGCCGTGACGCGTGTAGCGCAGCGCATTGGACAGGAAGTTCTGCAGGATGCGGCGCAACAGCTGCGCATCGGTGCGCACCCAGGCGTCGCTGTCGACGAAGCGCAGGCGCAGACCGCGCGCAGCGGCCTGCACGGCGAAAGCGTTCTTCAACGGCTCGATGACCTCGGCCAGGGACACGTCGGCCACCTCGGCGTGGTACTTGCCAGCATCCAGGCGCGAGGCATCGAGCAGGGCATCGAGCAGATCCTCGGCTGCCTTGAACGACGTGTCGATGCGCTCGACCAGGGTTTCCGCCTCGGCATCGAGCCCGGGCTGGTGGTGCAGGGCCGAAGTGAACAGGCGTGCGGCGTTGAGCGGTTGCAGCAGGTCGTGGCTGGCCGCGGCGAGGAAGCGCGTCTTCGACAGGTTCGCGGCTTCGGCCTGGCGCTTGGCCTGTTCCTGCGCGGCGAGCGCCACGCTCAGTTCATGCGTGCGCTGCTCGACGCGCTGCTCGAGCGTCTCGTTGGCCTCGATCAGGGCCTGCTCGGCGCGCTTGTAGGCGGTGATGTCGGTGAAGGTGGTCAGATAGCCGCCGCCCGGCAGCGGATCGCCACGCGTCTCGATGACGCGGCCGTCCGGACGCCAGCGCACGAACACGTGCGGTCGGCCGAGGCGCAGGTGGGCGAGGCGCTTGCGCAGCAAGACATCCGGATCCTCGTCGCCGAGCAGGCCCTTGGCGGCGTTGTGCAGGATCAGGTCGGCGACGGGACGACCGACGTAGACGAAACCTTCCGGGTAGTCGAACAGGTCGAGGTAGCGACGGTTCCAAGCGACGATGCACAGGTCGGCATCGACCACGCTGATGCCTTGCATCATGTTCTCGAACGTGACCGCGAGCAGCTCGCGGTTGAAGCGCAGCTCCTGCGAGGTCTCGTCGAGCAACGCGACCGCCTCGGAGAGGTCGAGGCCTGTGCCGCGCAACGCCGTGGTCAGCATGCGCCGCGCCGAGGCCGCACCGACCGCCGAGGCGAGCAGGCGCTCGGTGTGCTGCAACAGGGAGCGGTCGGCGGAGGCATCGGCGGTCAGTTTCTTGCCGCTGGACTGCTCGTAGTCCTCGAAGGCGCGCGCGGCGTTGCGCTCGCCGACGATGCGGTCCGCCACCGCGCGCAGGTCGCCCACGCTCACCCGGCCGCGCCATTCGCTGACCTGGGTCGGGCGCATCGCCCCCGGATTGAGGAACGCAGCGGCGCGCAGGCGTTCCTCGACGCTCGGGCGGAAGCGCAGCGACACGAACACCAGAGCGCCGACATTGGCCAGCAACGACCAGAACGTGCCATGCGTCAGTGCATCCCAGCCGTGCAGGTGGAACAACGCCTGTGGTTGCAGCCAGCCGATGTCGAAAGGACCGCGGCTGAGCCATTGCCCGGACATCCAGCCGGCCTGGGCCAACGAGGGCAACAACAAGGTGTATGCCCAGACCGCGAAGCCGGCAATCAGACCGGCGAAGACGCCGACCCGGCTCGCCCCGCGCCAGTACAGGCCGCCGATGATCGCCGGCGCGAACTGCGCGACCGCGGCGAACGAGAGCAGGCCGATGGCGGCAAGGTTCTGGTTCTGCGTGGTGAAGCGGTAGTAGGCGAAGGCGAGCAGGGCGAGCAGGACGATGGCGATGCGGCGCACCGCGAGCACGATGCCGGAGAGATCGTCGCGCTTCTCCAGGTGCAGGGCCCGGATGCGCAGCAGGGTCGGCATGACGAGGTCGTTGCTGACCATCGTCGCCAGCGCGACCGAAGCGACGATGACCATGCCGGTGGCTGCGGAGAAGCCGCCGATGTAGGCAAACACGGCGAGCAGGTGGTCACCATTGGCCATCGGCAACCACAACACGTAGGCATCCGGTGCGATGCTGGTGCCAGCAGCGGCCTGCGCGCCGGCGTGCACGATCGGCAGCACCAATGCGCAGATGATCAGCAGATAGAGCGGAAACATCCAGCGCGCGCGACCGAGATCGGTCGGGTTCTCGCACTCGACCACGCCGACCTGGAACTGGCGCGGCAGACAGAAGATCGCGGCGAAGGCGAGCACGGTCTGGGCGACGAAGCCGGTCGGAAGTTCCAGCGGCGTCTGCCCGCGGAACGGTTCGGCGAACGCCTCGAACCCGTCGGCATGCACCAGTGCATAGGCGCCGACAGCGATGAAGGCGAGCAGCTTGACCAGCGACTCGGCGGCGACAGCGAGCATCATGCCGTGGTGGTGCTCGGTGGCATCGATGCCGCGCGTGCCGAACAGGATCGCGAACACGGCGAGCAGCATGGCCACGTACAGCGCGCTGTCGGCGAGCAGCGGCGGGGGATCCTCGAGCGGACTGGCCGCGGTCAGCACGTCGATGCCCATGGCGACGGCCTTCAGCTGCAGCGCCACGTACGGGATGATCGCGGTGATCGCGATGATCGTGACCAGCGCGCCGAGCGCATGCGACTTGCCGAAGCGCGAGCCGACGAAGTCGGCAATCGAGGTGACTTTCTGCTCCTTGGCGATCAGCACGAGACGGCGGAACAGGCCGAAGCCGAGCACGAACAGCAGGATCGGGCCGAGGTAGATCGGCAGGTACGAAAGACTCGAACGCGCCGCACTACCGACCGCGCCGTAGAACGTCCACGACGAACAATACACGGCCAGGGCAAGGCTGTAGACGATCGGCCGCAGCCATTCGCGCGACGGATACAGCGGCTTGCGGTCACCGTAGTAGGCGAGCGCGAACAGTCCGCCGACATAGACGACCGAGACCAGCAGCAGGACCCACGGCGAAATCAAGCGGCGATGCTCCGGGACGGCTCCGCCCCGATTGTAGGCGTTCGGTGCTGGAATTCGGATTCGGCGATCGGGGAAGGCGAGGAACTGACCGGATGACGTTCCGCCTCAACAACCGCTGTGAAAACTCCGCGCCAAGGCAGGGTATTCCCCAGGCTGTTTCTCCACTCGCGCCGCGCTATGGTCGATGCCGTGGGTGGCAATCGGAGCCGGGTGTCATGACCTTCAACGTTTCCGGGATCGACAACAGCACGCTTTCTCCCCCGCAGCAGGCACCGTCGCCGCCACCGCCTCCGCCACCCCAGTATGACGTCCAGTCCCGCAGCGGCGGGCTGCCGGAGCCGACCTACCACCCCCAGGCTGCGTGTCTGACCCAGCCCGGTCCCTGTGCCGGGGACGGCGGCCCGTATGCGTTGCCGGCCGGCAGCACGCTGGCGGAAGTGGCTGGCGGCACCCAGGCACAACCCTTCGACGTGACCTTGTCGCAGCTCGCCACCGCCGTTTACGGCACTCGTGGCGGCCCGCCGGCAGGCTGGAACGAGGTCTCCGATGCCGACATCGCCCAGCGGCTGGGCCTGCCGCCGAACGACCCGGCGACGGCCGCGGCGGTGCAGTCCTGGCGCGAGGAGTTCCTCGGCGGCGGCGAGCAGACCAAGGCGCAGCAGTTCAAGGCCGAGATCTACACCGATGGCTGCGGCAACTACGTGCTGTCCTACCGCGGCACCGCGGAGGGTCGGGCCGACTGGAACAACAACTTCACCCAGGGCACGGGTTTCACCACGCACGGCGTGGATGACAAGTTCAGCGGCACCGCGGTCAACACCGCGATGGAGTTCAAGCGCTTGTTCGCAGATTCGGCCACGCCGACCAACCTGGCCATCACCGGCCATTCGCAGGGCGGCGGCCTGGCCGCGGTGGGTTCGCTGGCCGCCGACATCCCGGCAGTCACGTTCGACGCCTCCGGCATCCATCCCAATACGCTGGCACGCATGGGCTTCACCCCCGGGCAGGCGCGCGATTACGCGGAAAACGGCGGCATCCGCGCCTATTCGCTGAAGTCGGATCTACTCACCCAGGTGCAGGAGACCGGGGTCGTCGGCCTGGTGGCACCGGATGCGCTGGGCACGCCGATCGTGGTCGAACCCGGCCTGCTGGCCCGGCACGACCTGGTCGAGCGCACGCTGGACGTGGAGGCCAACCTGCCCGGCGTGGCCGATTGGGCGATCAACCGGCTGGTGGAATCGATGCGGCACAGTTCGATCCCCGTACTCAGCGATATCGGCAAGCTGGCGTATGGAGCGGCCAGCCATAGTCCAAACGCGTTGACCGCGGCAATGATCGAGCGCGAGCCCTGGCAGCCCGGATACAGCAATCCCATCGACACCGGCAAGGCCTTGCAGGATCTGGTGCCGGAGCCGCTCAAGGACGACTTCGCGATCAACACCCACGATTTCATCAGTGATGCCGGCGAGGTGATCCGTACCGATTTCGCCAACGGCAATCCGGTACAAGGCCTCTTCCGCATCGGCGGCGATTTCGTCGAAGGCTTCTGGAACTCCGCCGGCGACACCCTGAACCGTGGCGCCGAGAGCCTGTCGCAGGCGCTGGACAAGCGTGTCGGTGGCGTGCCGGGGGCCGTACTGTCCCGGGTGATCGACTTCGGCGGTAACGTGGCCCATGGCGTTGCGGATGCAGTCGGAACCTTTGCCGAGGCAACCTGGAATGTGACCGGCGCGGCCGCACAGAAGGCCGTCGACGTGGTCGATGCGGCCAAGGACAAGGTGATCGACTTCGCCAAGGGCCTGTTCGGTCGCTGAACGCCACCACCACGATGGGCGCATCGGCTACTCTGGCCAGGTGCAGGCGGCATGGGAGCCGTGACACCGTGCATGGCCTCCCTGCCGCCATCCTCGTCCTGACCCTTTGCTGCGCCTCGGGAAGCGCCCGCACCGCCATGAGCCTCGACCCTTTCTCCAATCCGGACCTGGCACCGCTGGCGGTCGCGGTGATGCGTGGCGATACGCTGGAGATCAGGCGCCATGCCGAGCGCATCCACCCGGACACGCCCGGCACGGATGGTGCCACGCTGCTGGTCGCGGCCATCGGCGCCAATCAGGCCGACAGCGTGCACGCTCTGTTGGAGCTCGGCGCCGATCCCAACCGCCCCGGCGGCGGCGGCGAGACACCCGTGCACGCGGCGGCGTTCGCAGCCAACCCCGCACTGCTGCGCGCCGTGCTCGAACACGGCGGAAATCCGTGCCTGGCCAATGCCCACACTGGCAGCACGCCGCTGATGCAGGCCATCCTCGGCCAGAATCCCGAACAGATCGCGATCCTGCTCGACGCCGGCGCCGACCCCAGGGCCACCGATTTCAAGCACGACACCGCCTTGCATATTGCCGGCCGGACCAACGCCGGCGCGACCATCCTGCTGTTGCTCGAGCGCGGCGCGAACCCGCTGGCGAAGAACGCCGGCGGCGCCACGTTCCAGGACTACTACTTCGCCTTCAACCGGCGCGTGCTCAGCGATCGCGCCAAGGCCGAGCGGCGGCAGATCGTCGCCTGGCTGAAGGCGCACGACATCCCACTGGGCGCGCTGGTGCAGGCCGTTGACTGAGGTCTGCATGCAGCGGGTGCGGGGCACCTGCCGCGTCGCGGACACCCCTGCGGGCGCGCACTGCGCGTGACGGCCGCGTCCGGTCGCATCGGTCCGGATGCCATCGGGACGGAATCTGCCGACATCACGATGCGACCGGCACTGCGGGCTCGCGCGGCACAGCGTCGGCGCTCCCTTGACCGCGCCCACGCCACCCGCAAGCATGGGCGCATGCAGCGCATCGTCGCCAGCGATTTCGAGACCACGGCGACGCCACCGGCGCTCGGCGAGGATGAACTGCACCTGTGGCTGTTCGAGCGCCCGCCCGGCCTGTCGCCGCGCGCGATGTCGGCGCTTGCGCATGCCGAACTCGGCCGCCTGCTCGGTGCCTATGCCGGCAATACCGAACCGCCCGCGCTGGCGCGCGATACACACGGCAAGCCGTTCGCGCTCGACGGCGGGCATCCGCATTTCAACCTGAGTCACGGCGGCGAACGCATCGCCCTGGCCTTTGCGCGCCGCCACGCGGTCGGTGTCGATGTCGAAACCGCGCACCGGCGCGCGGCGCCGCTCGATCTCGCCACGCGCTTCTTCGCCGGCGACGAGGCGCGCGCACTGTCCGGCATCGATGATGCCGAAGCGCTGCACGCGGCCTTCGTCGACCTGTGGACCTGCAAGGAAGCCGTGCTCAAGGCCCTCGGTCGCGGTCTCGCCTTCGGCCTTGACCGCCTGCGCTTCGAACTTGACCGCGACGGGCCCCGGGCGCTGGCCGAAATCGCCGCCGAAGCCGGCCACGTCAGCGACTGGCACGTCGCACGCTTCGACGCCGGCGGCGCGCATGCGGGGGCGGTTGCTTGGCGTGGCGATGCTCTGCGCGTGCGTGCTTTCAGGGCAGGGGCCAGGCTTTAGGGGCGAGGGATGCTCGGATCAATCCCGCATTGGCGTCATGACATCCGCAAGGTTCGCAGCGGGGTGGGCGTGGCGAAGTCCGGGCTGGTTGCCTGGGTGAGCCGCGCACGCCGCGCTGCGCCCGCACAGGACGGTGACGCCGTTGAGGGATTGATTGGAACATCCCTAGCTTGAGCGGTGCTGTTCGATGTGCTGCGCAAGCGCACGCAGGCTGCCGAAGATCTGGCGGTTCTCGGGATTGTCCGAGCGCAACTGGAAGCCGTATCGCTTGGATACGGCAAGGGCCAGTTCGAGGGCGTCGATCGAGTCGAGGCCGAGGTCGCCGGCGCCGAACAATGGCGCTTCCGGGTCGATGGCGTCGGCACCCACCCAGTCGATGTTGAGGCTGCTGACGAGGAGTTCTGCAAGCTCGCGTTCGGCCGTGGTCTGCGCCGTTGCTGGCTGGGATTCGGTCACGTGGATGCTGCCTTCTGTGAGGTTTTCGGCCAGGGTGCGGGGCGGGCGCAGTGTATCATCCGCGCCTTTCTCCACCGCCCGATCCCGCCTCCACGTGCATCTGCCCGCGAACACCGGACCTTTGGCCGCCGCGCTGCCGCGTCTGCGTGTGGGCTACGAACGCGTGCCGGTCGAACAGGCGCTCGGCGATACCGATGTGCTGGCGGTGATCGCCTTCGGCGTGTGCGGCACGCACGATCCGCGCCTCGTCGCGGTCGGCCTCGAAGCGCTCGGCGACGAGGTCGTCGAAGTGTGGCGCGGGCGCGCGCCGGTGCGTTCGGGTTTCGATGGCGCGCTGCGCTGGAGCAGCGATGGCGACTACCTGTTCTTCGCCATCGAGGTCGACGAAGCCGAAGCCGGCGGCCTGACCGCGGCGGCCGAGCAGGCCTATCGTGCAGTCACGGCAACGCTCGACCGCCACGCCCTCGACGGCGGTGCACCCGCGCAGGTGCTGCGCCTGTGGAACTACCTCGATGCGATCAACGAGGGCGAGGGCGACGACGAGCGTTATCGCCATTTCTGCACGGGTCGCGCGCGTGGCCTCGGCGAACGTGCACGCAACGGTTTTTCCGCAGCCACCGCGATCGGCCGACGCGATGGCGTGCGCCGCCTGCAGGTCTACGGCCTGGCCGCGCGTGCGCCGGGGCGCGCGGTGGAGAATCCGCGCCAGCTCAGCGCCTGGCGCTATCCGCGCGAATACGGCCCGACCGCGCCCACCTTCGCGCGCGCCGCGGTGACCGCCGCCGACCAGCTGCTGCTGTCCGGCACGGCGGCCGTAGTCGGCCATGCCTCGCAACATGTCGGCGACACCGCCGCCCAGGTGTCGGAAACCCTGCTCAACCTCGACCAGTTGTTCGCCGTCGCCCAGCGTGGCAGCGCCGCCGACATCGGCGAACACACCGTGCTCAAGGCCTATGTGCGCGAGGTCGGCGAAGCGGCCCTGGTCGAGCGGCTCGTCCGTACGCGCCATCCACGCCTCGGCGGTCTGGTCCTGCTCGCCGGCGACATCTGCCGGCGCGAACTGCGCGTCGAGATCGACGGCGTCGACGGTTGAGTCCGGTCGCGCGGCGCCCGTGCCACGGCGTCGCGTGAGCGCATCGTTGCTGGCTCGCCGTGCACGGACCAATCCGCTCAGCATGCCTCTACTTGCCCGCGTCGACCCCGGGCCAGGCATCTAACCTATTGTTCAAAAAGGAGTCATTTGACGGTCCTGCGAATGCGGCAGCGCAAGATGCACAACTGTCCAATTCATGTACAGTTGTGCATGAGTTGGTCGCCAGTCCGATCCATGGCTCGCCCGATCGGCATCGGGACCGGAGTGCGCGACCCGACTCAGCGGGGTGTTGTCCCGTTCATCCAACCGACAGTCCTATGGGGAGTCAGACATGAATCGCATGGGCAAGATCGCAGGAAGCATTGCGCTGGCCATCGGAATGGCCCTCACTGCAACGACCGTCGTCGCCGCGTCCGATCCGGGCGTCAAACAATCACCCGACATCCGCTTTTTCCTCGCCGATCCTGAACTCGGTGTGGCCGGTGTCTATGGCGGCAACGGCGCCGAACTCTACTTCGAGGCGCGCAGGTCGCTCGATGCGACGGGCGCTGCCGGCGCCCTGAGCCTGCGCATCGTCGATGCCGAGGCGCGCACCGTGGCAATCGCCGGCGAACCGCTGGACGGGCAACGGACGCCAATATCCGGCGAGTTCGACGCGAGCGAGGGCTATGTGCATGCCCGCCAGCTGACCGGACTCGGCCGGGCGCTGGGTGCGGCCGACCTGCATGCCGCCCTGACCGTCGAGAAATCCGCGCTCGCCGATCTCGCCCGCCAGGCCGCGGACACCGCCGCGGCGAACTTCCCGCTGCGTGCCTCGCTCGATGCACGCTTCACGGAAGTCGCCAGTGACGCGCAGGTCGCCGATTTCTACATGCGTTCGATGCGCGACGTGCAGGCCGCCCGTGCGGACGGCGGCATGCTCGAGGCGAGCCTTGGCAACGGCATCGTTCTGCGCAGCAAGCAGGAATTCATCGCCGACGAACCCGATGAGCACGGCAACATGGGCCGTATCGATGCCTACGTGTTGGTGAAGGCGGCCGATGGCTACGTGCTCGGTGCGGAACTCGGTGGCGACCGTGTGCCGAAGGACTGGTCCGACGACATGGAACTCGAGAACGAGCGCAGCCACCACGACCTCGCCGCGGACTTTGGCCGCGCCGCGACCGCGCTGAACGCGCTCGCCTACAGCGGCAGGACGACCCAGGGCGTGACCCTGAGCCACCAGGCCGAGCAGGCGTCGATGCAGCGCCTGGCGCAGAGCCTGGCGAGCAACCTGCTGCCGGAGCGTGCCGATGCATCCAACCAGCTGCTCGCCGCCGGTCTTTACCAGACCGCCATCGAGGTCTGGCGCAAGCCGTTCCTCGTCCTCGCCGAACACTCGGCCACACGGGTCGCCAAATACCGCTACAACAATCCCGTCTCGAACGTGCGGACGTTCCAGGGCTGGATCAGCTTCTGCAACCACGGTGCCTGTGCGAATGCGAGCAACATGTCCCGCAAGTGCAGCTACACGGGGCCGCGCGGGCACTACTACCTGCTGCCTTCGCGCCGCTCGGATGCGGGTGGGCACACCTGTGCAACGCCCTACTGGGCCATCGGCCGGATTGGCCATCACAACTGCCACGACGATTCGTCGGTGCAGGTGCGCGCCGTGCACGGGCAGTACTACAGCATCTATACGGGCCGCTGTGGCGACGCGGTGTACTGGGCGCACGCACCGCACTGCGGTGCGCAGTAGTCACCGATAGCCCGCTGCGGCCATGTCGGCCCGAGCGGGGCGCGTGATCGCCGGCGCCGGCGCTCCTTCCGGTGCCGGCGCTCTCAACCGGTCTTGGCATGCATGGCGCGGGCGCCGACGACAATCATCTTGACCATCGTCGTCAACTGCTCGATCTGCTCGGCATCGCGCTCGCGCGGCAAGTCCATGGCGCTGGCACCCACGGCGAACACCAGGCGCGTGATGGCCCGCGCGACCAGCGCAGGTTCGTGCAGCGGCACGCCGGTGACTTCGGCAAGCCGGATCAGATCCACGCGCAACTCTTCCTCGAAGTAGCGCAACTGCGCATCGACCGCCTGCTTGAACTCGTCGGAACCGGCGAGGCCCTCGCGCAGCAGCAGGTGCAGCAACTTGTCGTCGGTGCGGAACTGCTCGAAGAACACTTCGACCGAGTTGCGCACCACGCTGCGCCCCGAGCTTGCCCGGTGGCGGGCCTGCCCGATCACGGCGCGCAGCGAGCTGCCGGCGCGTTCGATCAGGGTCACGGCGAGTTCGTCGACGTCGCGGAAATGGCGATAGAAGCTGTTCGGCGCGATACGTGCTTCGCGCGCGACCTCGCGCAAGCCGAGCGTCGACACGCTGCGGTTCGGACCGACCAGCGCCAGCGCAGCAGCGATCAGGTCCTCGCGCGTGATCGATGGCCTGCGGCCGGGGCGTGGATCGGGGTGCGAGGGTGCAGAACGGTCGCTCATGGGCCACTCGGAACGGCAAACGGACCTCGACATCATGGCGCAAACCGCGCCGCGGCGGCAGGTTTGGCCCTCCGGTGCGCGCCGCCTGCGCTTCGCCCGCTTCGGGTATGCTCTCTGTCTCATTTTCGCAACCGACACGGCCCATGACCTCGGCACGCATCCTCGTGGTCGACGACGAGCCCGACATCCGCAACCTCGTCAAGGAGATCCTCGAAGAGGAAGGCTATGCGGTGACCACGGCCGAATCGGCCGCCGCCGCGCGCGAGGCACGGCGCGGCCAGCGCCCGGACTTGGTGCTGCTCGACATCTGGATGCCCGACCTCGACGGGATCAGCCTGCTGCGTGAGTGGAGCGAGCGCGGCGGCCTGCCGTGTCCGGTCATCATGATGAGCGGGCACGGCACGGTGGAGACCGCGGTCGAAGCGACGCGGCTCGGCGCCTACGATTTCGTCGAGAAGCCGATCTCGCTCGCCAAGCTGCTGCTGACCATCGAGCGCGCGCTCGAGGCGAGCCGGCTGCGCCGCGAGAACGAGGGCCTGCGCAACCAGCTGGTGCCGCTCGATCCGGTGGCGAGCAGCCGTGCCATGCAGGGCCTGCGCGCGCAGGCTGAACGCCTCGCCGGCCACGATGCATGGATCCTCGTGCAGGGTGAGCCGGGCACCGACAAGAAGGCACTGGCGCGTTGGCTGCACGAGCGCAGCGCACGCCGGGCCGGGCCGTTCGTCACCGTCACGCCGGGTTCGATCGCGCCTGATCATGCCGCGGCGGCGCTGTTCGGCAGCGACGATGGCGGCAATGTGCAGTACGGCCTGATCGAGCAGGCCAACGGCGGCACGCTGTTCCTCGAGGAAGTCGCCGACCTCGATCCTGAACTGCAACTGCGCCTGGCCAGCGTGTTCGCCCAGCGCGCGCTGTTGCGTTGTGGCGGACACGAGGCGGTGCCGGTCGACCTGCGCGTGATCGCCTCGACCACGCACGATCTCGACGCAGCGGTGAAGGCCGGACGTTTCCGCGAGGATCTCTACTACCAGATCCGCGTGGTCCCGCTGGCCGTGCCGCCACTGCGCGAGCGCATCGAGGACATTCCAGAATTGCTGCGCTACTACGCCGATTTCTTCGCCAATCGCGACAAGCTGCCGTACCGGCTGTTCCCGGTGGTGGTGCAGAACCGCCTGCGCAACCATCCGTGGCCCGGCAACCTGCGCGAGCTGCGCAACCTGGTGCAGCGCCTGCTGATCCTTGGCAACGCGCCGGAGATCGGCCTCGAGGAAGTCGAGCTCGCGCTCGGTCAGGCCGCGGCAATGCCGGAGAAGGTCGCGCCGGGCCGTGCGCTCGACATCGACTTCGCCCTGCCACTGCGAGAGGCGCGCGAGCAGTTCGAGCGCGCCTACCTGCTGCACCAGCTCGGCGAAGCCGGAGGCAGCGTCGGCCGCCTCGCCAAGATGGTCGGAATGGAACGCACCCACCTCTACCGCAAGCTCAAGGATCTCGGCGTCGATCCGAAACTGGCCGGGCGCGAGGACTGAACGTGGGCGCCGCTCGGCGCTGCGCCGGCTCGACAGCAGGCCAGTCTGCCTTCGCCGTCGCGCCTCGATCTGCGCCGGCACAGGACGGTGACGCCGTTGTGGGATCAATCAGAGAACATCCCTTGTCCGTTCGGACAATGGACGCCACCTCGGCCGCCGTGATTCGCTGCGTGTCCATTCGTCCCGGCGCGCGCTGCCGGGACTGATCCATCCTGCCAACGGAGATTCCCATGACATTGAACGGCAAGGTCGCGCTCGTCACAGGTGCGGCAAGCGGCATCGGCAAGCGCATCGCTGAGGTATATGCGCAGCACGGCGCGGCGGTCGCGATCGCCGACCTCAACCTCGATGCGTCGAATGCCGCGGCCGCGGCGATCAGCGCGGCCGGTGGCAAGGCGATCGGCGTGAAGATGGACGTGACCAGCGAGGCCGAGGTCGAGGCCGGCGTCGCCGCGACCATCGCCGCCTTCGGCAAGGTCGACATCCTCGTTTCCAATGCCGGCATCCAGATCGTCAAGCCGCTCGAGGAGTTCAGCTACGACGAATGGAAAAGGATGCTCGCCATCCATCTTGATGGGGCCTTCCTGACCACGCGCGCCTGCCTCAAAGACATGTACCGGCGCGGCCAGGGCGGGGCGGTCATCTACATGGGCTCGGTGCATTCGCATCTCGCCTCGAAGCTCAAGGCGCCGTACGTCACCGCCAAGCACGGCCTGCTCGGCCTCGCCCGCACGCTGGCCAAGGAAGGCGGGCCGAAAGGAGTGCGTGCCAACGTCATCTGTCCGGGCTTCGTGCGCACGCCGCTGGTGGAAAAGCAGATCCCGGAACAGGCGAAGGAGTTCGGCATCAGCGAAGCCGACGTGGTGAAGAACATCATGCTCAAGGACACCGTGGATGCCGAGTTCACCACGGTCGACGATGTCGCCAACGTCGCATTGTTTCTCGCCGCCTTCGAGACCAACGCGCTGACCGGGCAGAGCCTCACGGTCAGCCATGGCTGGCACATGCAGTAGCGTGGACAGCGGCGCGCACATCGAACGCCTGCGTGCCCAGCTCGGTGGTCCGCGTGATGGTGCACTGCTGCGCTTCTCGCTCGGCAATGCGCTGCTTGCTGCCGGGGATGCAGCGGCCGCGGCGGCGGAACTGCGCGCGGCGGTCGGCTTCGATCCGGTCTATTCGGCGGCATGGAAGCTGCTCGGTCGCGCCCTGGCCGATGCAGGCGACACGGCCGGTGCGCAGGCCGCGTGGATGCAGGGCGTGAACGTCGCCGAGGCGCGTGGCGACGTGCAGGCGGCGAAGGAAATGCGCGTGTTCCTGCGCCGTCTGCAGCGCGCGGGCGGCGCGACCTGAAGCACGGCGGGACGCGCGGGCGCAGGCGAGGAGTGGCGACTGTCGCAAGGCCGCGCAGCAACCCTTGTGCATGTCATGGCGCCACGGCGGGATCGATCGGAGACTCCTGATCCCGCGCGTCCGACAGCTCGCGGGTGACGCCGCTGTGGCAGGATCGCGGTGCAACCTTGGGGACCGGTTCCAGATGCATTCTTCCAGCAAGACCACGCTCGGTGCCGACCATCCGGCTGCCGCCGAGCTCGAGCTGCCGCGATCGATCGGCCCTTACGCGATCCTGCGCCTGCTCGGCGAGGGCGGCATGGGCACGGTCTACCTCGCCCGCGAAACGCAGCCTGACCGCCTGGTCGCGCTGAAGGTTGTACGCGCCTTCTCACACGATGCCGGCGAACGCCTGCGCCGCGAGATCGACGTGCTCGCCCAACTCGAGCATGCCAACATCGCGCGCCTCTACGCGGCCGGCGAGGCCGAAGTCGGTGGCCGCTCCTGGCCGTGGCTGGCGCTCGAGTATGTCGAAGGTCTCGACCTGCTCGCGCATGCGCAGACCCGGTCGCTGGATGTCGCCGCGCGCCTGCGCCTGCTCATCGCCGTGTGTCGCGCGGTGCACCACGCCCACCTGCGCGGCGTCGTGCATCGTGACCTCAAGCCCGGCAACATCCTCGTCGATGCCGAAGGCGCGCCGCGCGTGCTCGATTTCGGTATCGCCCGCCTGCTCGAGGACGCCGGCCCCGGCATGACCGAGGTCGGCCAGGTGCTCGGCACCGTGCCGTACATGAGCCCCGAGCAGTTCGGCGGCGACAGTCGCCACATCGATGCACGCAGTGACGTCTACGCGCTCGGCGTGGTCGCCTACGAACTGCTCAGCGGTCGGCTGCCGCATCCACGCATCGGCCGCTCGAGCCTGTTCGAGGCGGTCGACATCGTGCGCAATGAACGACCGCCGCCGCTCGACGCGGTCATGCCGGGCACGCGCGGCGATCTGAGCCTGGTCGTCATGAAGGCGCTGGAGGCCGACCCTGCGCGCCGCTACGCATCGGCCAGCGACTTCGCCGACGATCTCGCCGCCGTGCTCGAGCATCGCCCGGTGCAGGCGCGCGCCCCAACACGCGCCTACCTGCTGAGTCGTTTCGTGCAGCGCCATCGGGCGTTGTCGGCGACGATCGCCGCCGCCGTGGTCGTGCTGCTCGTCGCCACCATCGTTTCGCTGCGTTTCGCCTTCGCCGAGGCGCGCGCGCGTGGCGAGGCGGAGGCGCGCTCGGCCGAGGCCGCCGCGGTCAACGGCTTCCTCACGACCATGCTTGCCTCCGCCGATCCGTCGATTGCGCGTGGGCGCGAGCTCGGTGTTGCCGATGTCATCGACCTGGCCGAATCGAATCTCGCCGATCTCGATGCGCAACCGCGCGTGCGCGCCAGCGTGCTCGATACGCTCGCCGCGACGCGTGCCGGCCTCGGCCAGTACGAAGCCGCACTGACCCTGACCGATCGCGCGCTCGCCGGTGCCGATGGCGCCGCGCTGGATGCCGCTGCACGCGCCCGCCTGCTGCGTCAGCGCGCCAGCATGCTGACCGAGCTGGGGCGCTTCGACGAGGCGGACGAGGCGATCGAATCCGCACGTGCGCAGATGCCGACATCTGCACCGGCGCTCGAACGGCTCGGTCTCGAGCTCACAGCCGCGCGTCTCGACCAGGAAGCCGGGCGGGCCGACCAGGCAGTGAAGGGGCTTCGTGCCGTGCTCGATGGTGCGGCGGCGCTCGACACCGCCTCGCTCGATGCGACCGCCCGCACCCGGCTGGCCGACCTCATCGATGTCAGCCGCGGCAACCTGTCGATCCAGTTGAGCGACATGGGTGTCGTCGACGAGGCGGTCGTGCTGCTCACGGCGAGTCTCGATGCGCGCCGCGCGCGCCATGGCGATGACGATCCGCGCACGTTGGCCAGCCGCCACAAGCTGGCCTCGCTCGAGTTCGCGCGCGGCCGACTCGACATCGCCGAGGCCGAGGCCAGGGCGACGCTCGCCGCGCAGCGGCGCGTACTCGGCGATGCGCACGCCGCGACCCTGACCACGATGCAGACGCTGGCCAACGTGCTGCTCTCGCGCGAGCAACTCGACGAGGGCGAAGCCCTCACGCGCGAGGCGCTGGCCGGGTTCGAAAAACTGCTCGGCGATGCGCATGCGCAGACGCTGGCCTCGATGAACGCGCTGGCCTACCTGCTCGAACAGCGCCAGCGTCTCGACGAGGCCGAGGCCCTGTACCGGCGCGTGCTGGCGATCGTCGCGCGCTCCGGTGATACGCACCCGACCACCTTCGCGCCGCGCAACAACCTGGCCATGCTGCTGCTCGACCGCGGTCAGGGCGAGGCCGCGCTCGATGAGTTCCGCACCCTGGTCGCCGGCGCCGAGGCGGCACTCGGCGACGCGCATCCGCACGTGGCGATCTTCCGCAGCAACCTTGGCCTGTGCCTGTCGAAACTCGGCCGCGACGCCGAAGCGATCAGCGTGCTCGAAACCGCCCATGCACGCCTCGGCGCGACCCTCGGCCCGACTCACGCACGCACGCGCAAGGCGGCCGAACGTCTCGCCGACGTGCTTGCCCGCAATGGTCGCGGCGACGAAGCCGCGCGTCTGCGCGCCACGGCTTCGCCGTAGGAGCCCGTTCACGGGCGATGCTTCTGCTTTGGAGGTTGTACAGAAGGAGCATCGCCCCTGAAGGGGCTCCTACCAGGGGTTCCTACGGTTTCCTGTACGGATTGTGCTCGCCCGGCGGGCGCCGCGACCAGCGCTTGTAGTGCCACTGGTACTGCGCCGGGGCGAGGCGCACGCAGGCTTCGACGCCGGCATTCAGCGCAGTGCAGGCCACGCGCAGGTTCCGGTCGGCAATGCCGTGCGGCGCCGGCAACAAGCGGATGCGGAAGCCCCGGCCGCGTGGCAGGCGTTCGGCGAAGGCAAACAGCACGGTCGCCCCGGTTCGTTCCGCCAGGCGCGGCACCAGCACCATGGTCAGCGCCTCGATGCCAAAGAACGGGGCGAACTCGCCCTCGCCGCGCTTGGGCTGCTGGTCGGGCAGGATGCCGACCACGCCGCCGGCAGCGAGGCGCCGGTACAGCGTGCGCACGCCGGCGCCCTCGGCGCGCACCTGCTCGACCTCGACCGCGCCGCGCGCCGCGCGCAGGAACGGTTCCATGTCCGGGTTGCGTGGTGGCCGATACACGATCGCCAGGGGCGTGCGTGCGGCCAGCCAGTAGTTCAGCAGTTCCCAGCAGCCCAGGTGCGGGGCGGCGACGATGAGACCGCGCCCGGCCGCGAGCGCGGCTTCGAACAGGTCGAGCCCTTCCACCTCTCGCACCAGGCCCAGCGCGCGCGATGGATTGCCGCACCAGACACGCGCGATCTCGGTCACCGACTTGCCGGTCTCGGCGAGCACATGGCGCGCGTCGAGCGTCCCGATCGGATCGCTCGCGACATTGCCGTGATGCGGTTCCTGTCCTGTTTGTGCGCCGTTTCGCGTTTGCAGTAGACGCAGGTTGACCTCGGTGACCCGACGCTCGCGCCCGCGCGCCAGCCAGTAGCCGAGGCCAAGCAAGGCTCCGAGTGCGTGCAGCACGCGCAGCGGCAGCCGCCCGGCCAGCGACAGGAAGGCAAGCAGCAGGCGGAACGGCAAGGTCATCAATCGAGGCGTCGCTGATGCAAAACGCGATTCTAGCCACTTCGACCGCATTGACCGCCGCCGCCGGCAACGTCGACCATGCCGGTTTTCCGTCCGGGAGCCCGCATGATCGCCCTCATCCAGCGTGTCGAATCGGCGCATGTCGAAGTCGATGGCGAGACGGTCGGCCGCATCGGCGCGGGCCTGCTCGCCCTCGTCGCCGTCGAGCGCGGCGATGGCGAGGCCCAGGCGCAGCGCCTGCTCGAACGCCTGCTCGGCTATCGCGTGTTTGCCGACGCCGAAGGGCGCATGAACCGATCGCTGCGCGATACCGGTGGTGGTCTGCTGCTGGTCTCGCAGTTCACCCTGGCCGCGGACACGGCCAGCGGCATGCGCCCGGGGTTCTCGGGTGCGGCAACGCCGGAGGAAGGCGAGCGCTGGTTCGGTCGACTGGTCGAACTGGCGCGCGCGGCGCATGCCCCGGTGGAAACCGGGCGCTTCCGTACCCACATGAAGGTGCATCTCGTCAACGACGGCCCGGTCACCTTCCACCTGCGTGTGGCGGCGGCCTGAGGTACCCGCGCCGACGATGTCGAGCGCAGGATGAAATCTTTGACAATCAATGAGTTGGGCAGCCCTTGACGGGGCTCCTATACTTCCGAGTCTTTGTTTACGGCAACAGCGGAATCTTCATGGCCAGCGAGCACATCCAGGAGCAGCAAACCACCGACATCAAGATGCTCATCACCAAGGGCAAGGAGCAGGGCTACCTGACCTACGCCGAGGTGAACGATCACCTGCCTGATGACATCGTCGATCCCGAACAGATCGAAGACATCATCGGCATGATCAACGACATGGGCATCGAGGTGCACGAGATTGCGCCCGATACCGAGACGTTGCGCGCTGCCGCTGCCGCCACCACCGACGACGAGACCGCCACCGAGGAAGCCGTGGCCGTGCTGTCGGCGGTCGACGCCGAAGTCGGCCGCACCACCGACCCCGTGCGCATGTACATGCGCGAGATGGGCACGGTCGAACTGCTCACCCGCGAAGGCGAGATCGCCATCGCCAAGCGCATCGAGGAAGGCCTCAACCAGGTGCAGACCGCACTGGCGAGCTTCCCGTGGTCGATCCAGTTGCTGGTCGAGGAGTATGACCAGGTCACCGAGGGCAAGAAGCGCATGTCCGAGGTGATCGCCGGCTTTGCCGACCTCGAAGAGCCCGAGCCGCCGATCGCCGCCACCGCCGAGGCGTCCGAAGAGGAGGTCGAGGAAGACGAGGACGACGACGGCGGCGACGAGGAAACCGCGACCGTCGACACCGGCCCCGATCCGGCCGAGGTCGCGCGCCGCATCGACCTGCTGCGCCAGGGTTACGCCAAGTTCCAGAAGGTCGCCGACAAGAGCGGCATCGCCGACCGCAAGGCGCAGAAGCTGCGCGACCAGATCGCCGAGGAGTTCCTCAAGCTCAAGCTGCCGGCGGTGTTCATCGACGCCCTCGTGCGCAAGCTGCGCGAAGTGGTCGGCAACATCCGCCACCACGAGCGCCTGATCCTCGACGTCTGCATCAAGCAGGCGAAGATGCCGCGCAAGGACTTCCTCAAGATGTTCCCGTCCAACGAGACCAACCTCGAATGGGCGGACGAACTCGCGCGCAAGCGCCAGAAGTGGTCGCCGTCGGTCAAGGCGCACCGTGATGCCCTCGTCGGCGAGCAGAACAAGCTCGTCGCAATCGAACGCACGCTGTACCTGTCGGTTGCCGACATCAAGGAAATCAACCGCGCCATGTCGATCGGCGAGGCCAAGGCGCGCCGGGCGAAGAAGGAAATGGTCGAGGCCAACCTGCGCCTGGTGATCTCGATCGCGAAGAAATACACGAACCGTGGCCTGCAGTTCCTCGACCTCATCCAGGAAGGCAACATCGGCCTGATGAAGGCCGTAGACAAGTTCGAATACCGCCGCGGCTACAAGTTCTCGACCTACGCGACTTGGTGGATCCGCCAGGCCATCACGCGCTCGATCGCCGACCAGGCACGCACCATCCGCATCCCCGTGCACATGATCGAGACGATCAACAAGCTCAACCGCATCAGCCGCCAGATGCTGCAGGAGATGGGTCGCGAGCCGACCCCGGAAGAGCTGGCGGTGAAGATGGAAATGCCCGAGGACAAGATCCGCAAGGTACTCAAGATCGCCAAGGAACCGATCTCGATGGAAACGCCGATCGGTGATGACGAGGATTCGCACCTCGGCGACTTCATCGAGGACGTCTCGATCGTTTCGCCGATCGAGTCCTCGACCAACATCGGCCTGATGGAAACCGTGCGTGACGTGCTCGGCGGCCTCACCCCGCGCGAAGCGAAAGTGCTGCGCATGCGCTTTGGCATCGACATGAATACCGACCACACGCTGGAAGAGGTCGGCAAGCAGTTCGACGTCACCCGCGAGCGCATCCGCCAGATCGAGGCCAAGGCCCTGCGCAAGCTGCGCCATCCGAGCCGCTCCGAGCAGCTGCGCTCGTTCCTCGACATCGAATAGTTCCCGCGGGCGGCCGCGCCTGCCTGCTGCGGATCATTGCGGCGACGCTCACCCCGTCGCCGCCTTGCGTGCTCGTCGCCGGTGCGTGGACGATGCGGTGCGTGTGTTGTCGCCTCGATCTGCGCCGGGCGTGCGGATCAACCGAAGAACCAGTAGCACACCGCGATCGAAGCCAGCACCCCGGCCAGGTCGGCAAACAAGGCGCATCCCACCGCATGCCGCGCGCGACGGATGCCGACTGCGCCGAAGTACACCGCAAGCACGTAGAACGTCGTCTCGGTACTGCCCTGCACGGTCGCCGCGAGCAAGGCGGGGAAACTGTCGACGCCGTGCGTCTTCATCGTCTCGATCAGCATCGCGCGCGCCGCGCTGCCAGAGAACGGCTTGACCAGCGCGGTCGGCAGCGCATCGACGAAACGCGTGTCGGCACCGCCCGCGCTGGCCAGCCAGCGGATGCCGTCGAGCGCGAAATCGAGCGCCCCCGACGCACGCAAGGCACCGACCGCGCACAGCATCGCGACCAGATAGGGCAACAGGTCGCGCGCCACCGCGAATCCTTGCTTTGCACCATCGACGAAGCTTTCGTAGACCGGCACGCGCCTGATCGCGCCGGCGACGAGGAAGGCGATGACGATGCCGAACAGGGTCAGGTTGCCGAGCAATGACGACAGCGATGCCAGCGTGGCCGCCGACAGCGTCGCCAGCAGCGCGACGAAACCGCCGAATACGAGCGCGCCGCCGCCGAGGAAGGCCAGCACGACCGGATCCCACAGGCGCAGGCGCTGCATGAAGGCCACCGACAGCAGGCCGGCCAGGGTCGACAGGCTCGTCGCCAGCAGGATTGGCAGAAACACCAGGGTCGGATCGACCGCGCCCTGCTGCGCGCGGTACATGAAGATCGACACCGGCAGCACGGTCAACGACGAGGCGTTCAGCACCAGGAACAGGATCTGCGCGTTGCTCGCCGTCGTCGACGACGGATTGAGCGATTGCAGTTCGCGCATCGCGCGCAGGCCGATCGGTGTCGCCGCATTGTCGAGCCCGAGTCCGTTCGCGGCGAAGTTGAGCGTGATCAGACCCACCGCCGGATGCCCGCGCGGCACTTCCGGCATCAGCCGCGCGAACAGCGGACCGAGCAGGCGCGCCAGCGCATCGACCAGCCCGGCCTGTTCGGCGATGCGCAGGAAACCAAGCCACAGCGTCAGCGTGCCGAACAGTAGCACCATCACCTCGACCGACAGCTTCGCCATCTCGAACAGGCTCGCCACCACCGCCGCGAACACCGCCGGATCGCCACCGACCAGCCAACGCGCCAGCGCCGCGAGCGCAGCAACGAGGAAGAACGCGAGCCAGAGCAGATTGAGCATGTCGTCAATGAGAAGGGACGCGCGCGAAGCATCGCATGCCCGCCGCGAACGCGACACGTTGCCGCGCCCGCCGCGTGCACAGCGCACAAGCTACAATCCTGCGCCGCGACATCAGAGCCTTGTGTCCGCGGGAACGGCTTCAGCCGCGAAGGGCTGGACCAGGGCGCCTTCGGAGCAGGGGACTCACACTCCGCTGATCGAGGCCGGATCGGCGAGGCAGAATTGAGCGGGGCGGCCACCCTTTCGCCCCATCAAGAAAGAAGAATGGGCCTATAGCTCAACGGTTAGAGCAGCGGACTCATAATCCACTGATCGAGGCCAGATCGGCGAGGCAGAATTGAGCGGGGCGGCCACCCTTCCGCCCCATCAAAAAAGCAAAAAGGGCCTATAGCTCAACGGTTAGAGCAGGGGACTCATAATCCCTTGGTTCCAGGTTCGAATCCTGGTGGGGCGAGCCGGAGAGACGCGTGATGCCGTCGGGCATCACGCGCCGGCGAGCGACCCGCCACGGATGGCGGGGCCGGAGTGGACACCATGGAGGGTTGCTTGAGGAAGCGCGTATCGAATGGGCCTATAGCTCAACGGTTAGAGCAGGGGACTCATAATCCCTTGGTTCCAGGTTCGAATCCTGGTGGGCCCACCATCCATCACTTACAACCGGCTCTCATTGCGCGTTCCAGCGAAGTTTGGCCGCTGTGGCCAAACATCAATGAAATTCCAGCAAGATTGGCCGCTTGGGTGTGGCCGCAACAGTCGTTGATGCTCTGCACGCGAGCGAGTAGGCTAGTCGCAAGGCTGGAGAGACCAGCCTCAGCCACCGCCATGAGGGAGCCTCATGCGACTCGACTACCTTGTCCTAATCGGACAGTTCGCGCCGTTCCACAACGGCCACCTCGCTCTCGTTCGCCGCGCGCTCGATCGAGCACAGACTGTCATCGTGCTGATGGGCTCCGCGGGCCGGGCACGTAATAGCCGCCATCCCTGGACCGAGCATGAGCGCGACCGGATGTTGCGGAGCGCATTGCCCGAAGCCGGCAACCGCATCATCGTCCGCCCGCTCCGCGACCACCTGTACAACGAGAACGCTTGGATCAGCGCGGTGCAGACCGCGGTCCGCGAAGCTATCGGTGAGCCCTCAGACACCTCGACCCGGATCGGCCTGATGAGCGGACAGGCGCCGGCGAGCGTCGACACCGTCCGCGCCTTCCCCCAGTGGACGCACGAAGAGTGCCCCTGGGTCGACATGCCAACTGCGCACCAACTGCGCGAACATCTTCTAAGCGAAACCGAGGACGGCATGACGTTGGTCCGAGGCCACGTACCACCCCCCGTCTTCTCCCAGTTCGACGCCTTCCGCGCCACCAGCGAATACCGCGCCCTGGCCGAAGAGCATGCCTTCGTGCAGACCTACCGCCAGGGCTGGGCGGGAGCGCCGTACCCTCCAACGTTTGTCACCGTCGACGCTGTCGTCGTGCACTCGGGCCACCTGCTGCTCGTCGCCCGTGGCGCCCAGCCCGGCAAAGGCCTCTGGGCATTGCCCGGCGGCTTCGTTCGCGGCAACGAGCGCCTGATGGACGCTGTGCTGCGCGAACTGCGCGAGGAAACCCGCCTCAAGCTGCCCGCACCTGTGCTTCGTGGCTCGGTTCGCTCGCAGGATGTCTTCGACCACCCGGAGCGCTCGCTGCGCGGGCGGACGATCACGCACGCCTTCTACTTCGAGTTCCCCGCAGGCGATTTGCCCGCTGTAAAGGGCGGCGATGACGCCGCCAAGGCGCGCTGGTTTCCGCTCGCCGACCTGCGCGCCTTGGAGTCTCAGATATACGAGGACCACTTCTACATCGTGGAGCGCTTCGTCGGCAGGCTATGAGTTCAACGCGTTGCGCGACCGCGTCCGTTCGCGCCGATGCTAGAAAGACGGGCATCGCGACCCTGGAAGGACTTTCCTAGGAGCACATCATGTTCGGCATCCAATACGCCAAAGCCAGCCCCACCACCTACCTGATCCAGTACCGCAACGGGCAACCGGTGCGGGAAGGCGCAGGCCTCGCCTTCTTCTACTTCGCCCCCAGCGCCTCGCTCGTCTCGATTCCCATGGAGAGCGTCGATGCGCCCTTCATGTTCACCGAGGTCAGCGCCGACTTTCAGCAGGTGACGGTGCAGGGCCAGATCACCTACCGGGTGTCGGATCCGAAGCTGCTCGCCTCGCTGATGAACTTCACCCTGCTGGCGAATGGTGTCGACTACGTGTCGGAGGACCCGACCAAGCTGCCGCAGCGCGTGGTCAACGCAGTCCAGGTCCAACTGCGCGCCGCCCTGCAGGGCCAGAAGCTGCAGGATCTGCTGCGCGAGTCCGAAGGGCTGGTTCAGTCGGTCCGCGAGGGACTGCGCCGCCCGGACGGGCTGCCGAGCCTCGGCCTGGAACTAGTGAGCCTCGCCATCCTCGCGATCAAGCCCACGCCCGACACTGCCCGGGCGCTCGAAGCCACCATCCGCGAACAGATCCTCAAGGACGCCGACGACGCGCTGTACCTGCGCCGCAACGCTGCGATCGAGCAGGAGCGCGCGATCAAGGAGAACGAACTCAACACCGAGATTGCGGTCGAGACCAAGAAGCGCCAGATCCGCGAGACGCAAATGGACGCCGAGCGCGCTGTGCTGGAGAAGCGCCTGCAGATCCAGGCCCAGGAAATGCAGGGCAAGATCGCGCACGAGAAGGAGAACGAGGCCCTGACCGAACTGCGCGCCGCCAATGCCCGCCGCGAGGCCGACGCCAAGGCGTACGGCATGGACGCGCTGGTGAGGACGGTCGCCGGGGTCGACCCGAAAGTGCTGCAGGCCTTGGCATTGGGTAGTGCCGCCCCAGGCGCCATCATCGCTTCGGCATTCCAGGAACTGGCCCAGAACGCCGGCAGGATCGGCGAACTCAACATCTCCCCGGATCTGCTGCAGCAGCTCACCCAGTCGCCGGTCGCCGCCCCGAGGAAATAGACCATGGACGCCCTGCAGCACCGGATCATCCTGGTGACGCGGCGGACCCGGCTTGAGGATCTGGTCGCTCGACTCAATACCGTCGAGCAGGCCCGGTTCTATGTTGAGCACATGGGTGCGGACTTCTCTGACTACCAGGCCGAGCAAGACACGTACCGGCATGCGGTCGAATCGGCCGAAGCGCAGCTGCGGCGCTTCGGCCGGGTCCAGCGCCTCGACCGCACCTTGGTCCCGAACTTCCTGTTCCCGCCCGACTGCCTGGTCGTCGTGGTGGGACAGGACGGGCTGGTCGCCAACACCCTCAAGTATCTGCACGGCCAGCCCGTCATCGGAGTCAACCCGGACCCGAAGCGCTGGGATGGCGTGCTGCTGCCCTTTGAGGCCAAGGACCTCGCCAAGGTCGCGCCGGAGGCGCAGGCCGACCGCCGACCAACGCGCGCAATCACCATGGCGCGCGTGCGGCTCAGCGACGGCCAGGAACTGCACGCGGTCAACGATCTCTTCATCGGCCCGCGCTCTCACGTCTCGGCGCGCTACACGATCCAGGTTGGCGAGCAGATCGAAGTGCACTCGTCGAGCGGCATCATTGTCTCAACGGGGCTCGGCTCGACGGGATGGTTCCGCAGCCTGCTCACCGGCGCGATCGGCATGGCTGGGCCGGAGTCTTCGGAGGAACTGCGAGCGCTGCAGACCTCAGGCTTCCCGTGGGAGGCGCAGCATCTGTACTACACGGTGCGGGAGCCCTTCCCCAGCCGGGCGACGCAGGCGAGTCTCGTGTTCGGACGGATCGAGGGCGATAGCCCGCTGCGACTGACCTCGCAGATGCCGAACTACGGCGTGATCTTCAGCGATGGGTTCGAGCAGGACTTTCTGGAGTTCAACTCGGGCATGGGCGCCGAAGTCAGCATCGCGAAGAGATTGGGTCGGCTCGTCCAGTGATTTCCACTACCCACTTGGGATCCTCTCCGAGCAGGCAGTCCCTCGTGCAGTCACTGTAGCCCTCGCGCCGCCCTTCCGTCGGCCGAGGCACAGGTTGCGGCCCCCGAAATCGCTTCGACGTACTGGCTTGAACCGCCCCGGGAAACGTGGAGGCTCCAACTCTTGAGAGAATGGAGCCATGAACAAGTCGAAGAAGTTTTCCCCTGAGGTCCGCGAGCGTGCAGTCCGGATGGTGCTGGAGCATCGCGGGGAGTACCCGTCGCTGTGGACGGCCGTGGCGTCGATCGCCCCCAAGATCGGCTGTGTGCCGCAGACGCTGCTGACGTGGGTGAAGCAGCACGAGGTCGATGCGGGGACGCGCGATGGCGTGACGACCGCGGACGCCAAGCGGATGAAGGAACTGGAGCGCGAGATCAAGGAACTGCGCCGGGCCAATGAGATCCTGAAGCTGGCGAGTGCTTTTTTCGCCCAGGCGGAGCTCGACCGCCGGCTGAAGCCCTGAGGACGTTTGTCGCCACGCACCGGAGCACGTTCGGGGTCGAGCCGATCTGCAGGGCCTTGCAGATCGCCCCGTCCGGCTACCGGCGACACGCGGCCCGCCATCGCGAGCCTGAGCGACGCCCGGCGAGGGCGAAGCGCGACGAGGCCCTGATTCCCGAGATCCACCGGGTATGGCGGGCCAACCTGCAGGTCTATGGCACCAACAAAGTGTGGCGACAGCTCGGCCGTGAGGGCATCACGGTGGCTCGATGCACGGTCGAGCGACTGATGCGCCAGCAGGGCCTGCGCGGCGTGATGCGCGGAAAAGCGGTGCGAACGACGATCAGTGATCGCAACGTGCCGTGCCCACAGGACAAGGTGAACCGGCAGTTCCGCGCCGAACGGCCGAACCAGCTGTGGGTGTCGGACTTCACCTACGTTTCGACCTGGCAGGGCTGGCTGTACGTGGCCTTCGTCATCGACGTGTTCGCCCGCCGCATCGTGGGCTGGCGGGTCAGCGACTCGATGCGGACGGACTTCGTACTCGATGCGCTGGAGCAGGCGCTGTACGCACGCCAGCCGGAGCGTGACGGCACGCTGATCCATCACAGCGATCGGGGTTCGCAGTACGTGTCGATTCGCTACAGCGAGCGGCTCGCCGAAGCGGGCATCGAGCCGTCCGTTGGCAGCCGAGGAGACAGCTATGACAACGCGCTGGCCGAGACCATCAACGGGCTCTACAAGGCCGAACTGATCCACCGCCGTGGCCCCTGGAAGACGAAGGCGGCGGTGGAACTGGCGACGCTGGAATGGGTGTCGTGGTTCAACACCCAACGCCTCCTCGGATCGATCGGCTATATCCCGCCGGCCGAGGCTGAGGCAAACTACTACCGGCGACTCGCAGAAGCCAAGGTCGCTGAAACCGTGTGACTTAAACCAAACAGCCTCCACGAAAGCCGGGGCGGTTCAGCCCGCAAGACCCGGTGGAATCCGTCACCTTCGCCCGTATCTGCAAAGGGCTGGAGGATTCTAGGCTTACACCGCCGAAGGTGCTGCGGTTTTACCGTGATGCCACGGCGCAAGCCTGATCTGCAAAGCGGCGGAAACGCGGACAATCGGCCAAAACTGCGGATATTTGGCCGAGAACGGGTGCGGGTTCCAATCCCGAGTGCGCCACCATCTTTGCTCGCGCTGGTGCGTCGTCACAGACCGGCGCCGGCTGCGCGCCGGCGCGTGCATGGGTGCATCAGTACCAGACCGCGGCTCGCTGCGGGATCAGGGCTTGAGGTGGCGCTCGAACAGCGCGTGGATGCGGCGGTACTCGTCGTACCACGCATCCGGATGCACGAATCCATGGCGTTCGAGCGGATAGCCGGCGAGTTCGAAGTCGGTCTTGCGCAGTTCGACGAGGCGTTGATAGAGGCGCACCGAATCCTGGAACAGTACGTTGTCGTCGATCATGCCGTGGGCGATGAGCAGGCCGCCTTGCAGGCCTTCGGCGAGTTCGATCGGCGAGGAGCGGCGGTAGGCGATCGGATCGACCTGCGGTGTGTTGAGGATGTTCGAGGTGTAGCCGTGGTTGTACGAGGTCCAGTCGGTGACCGGGCGCAGGGCGGCGCCGGCAGCGAACACATCGGGTCGCTTGAACATCGCCATCAGGGTCATGAACCCGCCGTAGGAACCACCGTAGAGGCCGACGCGCCTGGCATCGACGGCGTGGTTCTTCACCAGCCAGTCGACGCCGTCGACGAGGTCGTCCAGTTCGGGCGTGCCCATCTGCCGGTAGATCGCCGTGCGCCAGTCGCGGCCGTAACCCTCGGATGCACGGAAATCCATGTCGAGCACGACGTAGCCCTGCTCGGTGAGCAGGTGGTGGAACATCTGCTCGCGGAAGTAGTTCGGCCAGCCGAGCTTGGTGTTCTGCAGGTAGCCGGCGCCGTGCACGAACAGCACGGCCGGGTACTTCCTCGTCGCGTCGAAGTCGGCAGGCTTGTACAGCTTCGACCAGATCGGCTGCCTGGTGTGGCGCGACGGTACGCCGACGATCTCGAGTTCAGGCCAGCGCAGCGCCTTGTAAGCCGGTTTGCGGGTATCGGTCAGCGTGCGCGCCTCGCGCGCATCGACGTCCTGCACGGCGAGCTGGGCCGGCACATGCGAGGAGGATTGCAGCAGGGCAAGGCGGCGCCCGTCCGGAGACAGCGTGAAGGCGTCGGTGCCGCGTGCATGGGTGACGCGCACCAGCTCGCCGCCGCCGAGCGGCACGCGATAGATGTCGTAGGCATAGGGCGCTTCGGCGTTGGCACGCACGTAGAACCGCCCGTCGGGCGCGAGCTGCGGGTTGGACACTTCAAAGCTGCCGCGGGTCAGCGCGCGCGCCTTGCCACCCGGCGCCTTGGCGTAAAGGTGCGACCAGCCACTTTCCTCGGAGAGGTACCACAGGGTCGTGCCGTCGTCGCTCCAGCCGAAGTCGTTGAACGCCCAGTTGATCCATGCGGGATCGCTCAGGCGGTGTTCGCTCACGAGTCGCTTGCTGGTGAAATCGACCGTCGCGATCCAGCGGTCCTTGTTGTCGATCGCGCGCAACTGCACGGCGACGTTGCGTCCATCGCCGCTCCAGACGAGGCGCATCACTTCGAGCGTGCGCTCATCCCCGGCATCGGCTTTGGTGCCCTTCTTCGCCGCCTTGCCGCCCTTGTTGGCCGTGCCCTTCACCGGCGTGTCCTGGTGCGACCGCGCCGCCGCGTTCTCGTCGCGGATCGGTTTCAGCGGGTCGTCGTTGATGCCGGGAAGTTCCGCATACGCCAGTCGGTCCTGCGTGCGTTCGGCGAGATCAAGCAGCCACAGCGCATGGGGTGCCGGCAGGTTGCGGCCAACGCGCACGCGCTCGTCCTCCTGCTCCTCGTAGCCAGATTCGGTGACATAGCGCTGCAGCTTGGCGACCTTGCCTTCGTCATAGCCCTTCGGCGTGGTCACCACGAGCAGGCGGCGCCCGTCCGGTGAAAGCGAGGTGCGCTCGATCACGATGTCGTCGCCGAGGAAGAACGGCGCGGGTGCGCGGGTCGGGTCGCCCTTCTGGAAGGCGTCGGCATCGGCCTTCTGCGCGTCACGGTCGGCCTTGATCGCGCGCAGGGTCGAGAACAGGCGCAGCTGCAGCTCGGCGAGATCGTCGGCTTGCTTCGCCTCGGGATCCTTTTCCGCCTTGAGCACGAAGGTCGGGCCGCCGACGCCGCTGACGAGGTCGTGGCTCCACCAGTCGGTGCCGGTGCGGAACTGCACGGCGCGCCCATCGGCCGAGAATTGCGGCTGCGCTTCGGCGACCGGCGTGCGCGTGATCTGCATGAGGCGACCGCTGGCAAGGTCACGCACGAAGATGTCGCCGTTGCGCGCGAACGCGCCACGGCGGCGCTCGCGGTCCCAGACGATGCCGGGTCCGTCGGTATCGGCCATCGTGGCCGGATCGATGATCGTGTCGGTGCCACGGTCGGGATCGATGCGGTGCAGGTCGCGCACGCTCGATCCGTCCTGCTTGAGGCGATACAGGATCGCCTTGCCATCGGCGCTCCAGTACGGCGTCTCGACCGGCGGACCGATCCAGTCGGGATCCGCCATCGCCTGATCCAGCGTGATCGCCGGCGCGGGCGCCGCGGCGAAGGCGAGCAGGATGGCGAGGCAGGCAGAAAATGGACGGAGCATGGGGAGGTTCCGGAACGAAAGGCGGGCAGGATACCGGCTCGGCGCCGCATGACCATGCGTCGCAAGTCATCACTGCGGAAGCCGCTCACAGGGATAGCGATCCCGCAGGCGCGGCTTCAGCCGCTGTTCGACACGGCAGCTCCCTTGGCAAACCGGCATGGACTGGTGCAGCCTCGCGATCCTGCCGAGAGGAGAGCGCATGACCCTGCCCTGTGTCGAAACCGAAACCGGCGCGAACCCGCGCCATGCCGTCCTCTGGCTGCACGGCCTGGGCGCCGATGGCAATGATTTCGCACCGATCGTGCCCGAACTCGCCGGGGCCGGCCTGCCGCCGATCCGCTTCGTGTTTCCGCATGCCCCGGTGCGCCCGGTCACGATCAACGGCGGCATGCCGATGCGTGCCTGGTACGACCTCACCGGTCTGGAGCTTGCCAGGCGCCAGGACGAGGCCGGCATGCGCGCTTCGCTGGCCGAGATCGAGGCCCTGATCGCGCGCGAGGTAGGGCGCGGCATCGCTCCGGCCAATCTGGTCCTGGCCGGCTTCTCGCAGGGTGCGGCGATGGCACTGGCCGGCGGTCTGCGCCACGCCGCGCGCCTCGCCGGCATCATCGCCTTGTCCGGCTACCTGCCGCTGCACGAGAAGCTTGCCGACGAACGCGCGCCGGCGAATGCCGATGTGCCGATCCTCATCGCCCACGGCAGCGTCGATCCGGTGGTGCCGGAGCCGCTCGGCATGCATGCCCGCGATTTCCTGCGCAGCCTCGGCTACCCGGTCGAATGGAAGAGTTACGCGATGGCTCACCAGGTCTGTGCCGAGGAAATCGCCGACCTGCGGGCGTGGCTGGCTGCGCGCTTTGCGTGACGAGCCGGGATGGCGAAGGGCCAGGGTTTCGCCACGTGGCTTACCATGGCGCATGGCACGCAACAGGGGATGGAAGTGACGGCGCAGGCGGACAACCGAGCAGGGCATCGCTGGCTGCCGCAGTTCTGCAGCCTGCCGACGCTGTTTGCGGTCATGGTCGTGGCCGAGCTGGTCGTCATCGTGCTCGCCTTGGCGCCGGCACGGCCGTTGCGCGAGACATTCGCCCAACTCGGCATCGCCACCGTGTTCGTGCAGTGGCTGGCCCTGCTCAACGTCGTCGTGCTGTGCTCGATGCGCGATGCGTTCGCGCGCTGGCCTGCACGCGTCGGCTTCATCGTCGCCTGGCTGCTCGCCATCGTCACCACCGGCCTTGGCAGCGCGGTCGTGCATGCGATGGACGAAGCGCTCGGCCTGCGCCTGCTCGATGGCCACGGCGGACTGTGGCGCTTTGCTCTCGGCAATGCGGCGATCTGTGCGCTGATCGCCGCCGCCCTGTTGCGCTACCTCTATGTGCGCGAGCAGTGGCGCGAGCGCGTCGAGGCTGCGGCAAAGGCCCAGGTCGATGCCTTGCAGGCGCGCATCCGCCCGCATTTCCTGTTCAACAGCATGAACACGATTGCCAGCCTGATCCGTACGCGTCCGGTCGAGGCCGAGCGCACGGTCGAGGATCTGTCGGACCTGTTCCGCGCTGCGCTCGGTGCGCGCGAGGGTTTCTCCACGCTCGGCGAGGAACTCGACCTGGTCGGCCACTACCTGCGCATCGAGGGTCTGCGCCTGGGCGAACGCCTGAAGGTCGACAGTCGCGTCGAGGCCTTGCCACGCGCCCTGGCGTTGCCGCCGTTGCTGCTGCAGCCGCTGGTCGAGAACGCGGTCTACCATGGCATCCAGCGCCTGCCCGAAGGCGGCACGGTGGCGATCGAGGGCATCAACCGCGGTGATGCCGTCGAGATCATCGTGCGCAATCCGTGTCCGGTCGAGGAGGCCACGCCCGGCAATGCGCATGCGCTGGCCAATGTGCGCGCGCGCATCGGCTACCATTTCGGTGCGCGCGGCGCGCTCCTCGTCGAGCCGTCGCGCGGGGAATTCGTGGTGCGCGTGCGCCTGCCGGTGGAATGAACGATGAGAGTCCTGCTGGTCGATGACGAACCGCTGGCGCGTGAGCGCCTCGCCGCCCTGCTCGCCGACATCGACGGTGTCGAGATCGCCGGCATGGCCGGCGACGGCCTCGAAGCGGTCGCCGCGGCAGAGCGACTGCGCCCCGATCTCGTCCTGCTCGACATCCGCATGCCGCGCATGGATGGCCTCGAAGCCGCGCGCCACATCGGCGAACTGGAAGCGGCGCCGGCCGTCGTGTTCTGCACGGCCTATGACGACCATGCGCTGGCCGCGTTCGAGGCGAACGCGGTCGATTACCTGCTCAAACCGATCCGCGGCGAACGCCTGCGCGGCGCGCTCGAACGCGCGCGCCGCTTCAGCGTCGGCACGCTCGGCGCCGTCACCGCAGCCGACGCGCCGCGGCGTTCGCGCAGCCACCTGTGCGCGCGCGTGCGTGGCAGCCTCGTGCTGGTGCCGGTTGCCGACGTCGACTACCTGCTCGCCGAAGACAAGTACGTCGTCGTCCACCACGGCGGCGGCGAAGTGCTTATCGAAGAACCGCTGAAGGCGCTCGAAACCGAGTTCGCCGACCGCTTCGTGCGCATCCATCGCAATTGCCTCGTCGCCCTCGACAAGCTCAGCGGTCTCGTCCGCCAGGCCGACGGCCGCGTGTTCGCCAGGCTGGAGCGGGTGGACACGCCGCTCGAAGTGAGCCGGCGCAACCTGCCGGCGCTGCGCAAGACGGTGCGTTCGCTGTGAACACGTTGCGCATCGCCACGCGCGAAAGTGCGCTTGCCCTGTGGCAGGCCGAACATGTCGCCGCGCGCTTGCGCGCCGCGCATCCCGGCCTCGCCGTCGAACTCGTGCCGATGACCACGCGCGGCGACCAGGTGCTCGACCGCCCGCTCGCCGCGATCGGCGGCAAGGGCCTGTTCCTCAAGGAACTCGAGGTCGCGATGCTCGAAGATCGTGCCGACCTCGCCGTGCACTCGTGCAAGGACGTGCCGATGGAGCTGGAGTCTGGCTTTGCGATCGGCGCGATCCTCGAACGTGCCGATCCGGCCGATGCCTTCGTCAGCAACGACTTTGCCCGCCTTGACGAACTGCCGCAGGGCGCCTGCGTGGGTACCTCGTCACTGCGTCGCCAGGCCTTGTTGCGCGCATTGCGTCCCGACCTCGAACTCACCGACCTGCGCGGCAATGTCAACACGCGCCTGGCGAAGCTCGACGAAGGCCGCTACGCCGCGATCATCCTCGCCTGCGCGGGCCTCGAACGCCTCGGTCTCGGTGCGCGCGTGCGGGCACGCCTGGTGGCGCCGACCTGGGTGCCGGCCGTTGCCCAGGGTGCGATCGCGATCGAGCAGCGCCTTGGCGACAACCGCGTCGCCGATCTCGTCGGCGTGCTCGACGACCCCGACACGCGCCGCTGCGTCGAAGCCGAGCGGGCGATGAACCTCGCCCTGCATGGCAGCTGTCACGTGCCGGTTGCGGGCTTTTGCACGGAAACCGAGCAGGGCCTTGAACTGTTGGGTCTCGTCGGCGATCCCGCCAGCGGTCGCCTGGTGCGCGCCGGGGCCGTGGCGATGGACGGCGAATCCTCCGTCGATCTCGGCAAGCGCGTTGCGGCGATGCTGTTCGAGCGCGGGGCGGGGGAGTTGCTTGCCGCGCATGCGGGATAACCGATATCGCGCGGATTTCGTGACGAATCCGCGCAAATGAAAACGGGCCCGTGAAGGGCCCGTTCCCGTGACGCCGGCGGCGATCGATCAGAAGTTGTAGACGAGATTCGTCGTGATCAGCTGATCGGTCTTGTCGGTGCCGGGGCTGACGTCCGTATTGTGGCGCACCTGGTAGCCGAGCTTGAGCGCGAGCTTGTTGTTCATGCTGACGGCGAGACCGGCATCGTTCTGGAAGAACTTGTTGTCCGAACCGGCTTCGACCAGCAGGATGTTCTCGAACGCGGTGTTGTCGGTGAGCTTGTGCTTGAACGCGACCAGGCCGCGGGCGACGACCTGTCCGTCGGCCGAAGGGTTGATGGTCGTCGCCACCGGCGGTGTGCCGATGAACGCGGTATACGGACGCTTGTCGAGGCGACGGTAGCCGGGGCCGACTTCGAAGGCGAGTTCGGTGCGCTCGTTCTTGAGCGCCGTGTAGCCGTAGCCGAGCGAGAACACGCCCTGGTACTCGTACGGCGAGAAATCGTCGTTCTCGTAGCGGATCGCGCCAACGACGTAGCTGCGTTCGTCGAGCTTGTAACCCGACGAGGCGCCGAGTTCGAAGCGGTTCGCAGTCAACTGGTAGCTGTCGACGGTGTCGCCGGCGGCGTCGGTCACCTTGACCTCGCCCTTGTTGCGCAGCGCGTTGAAGAAGATGTTGTGCTTCCAGGCCTCGTCTTCCTTCTTGAACGCAAGCTTCGCGTTGAGGTTCTCGGACTTGGTGTTGCCGCGGCTCAGGGCGAGACCGAGCTCGCCGCTGCCGGACCAGGAGCCGTCATCGGCCTGGACGACCAGGGGAAGGGCAAGCAGCAGCGCGCTCGCGATCAGCGTCTTGTTCATGGCGTGATTCCTTGTACGGGGGGGCGGCACCCGGTCGGGTGCGCAGGGAGCGCATGTTGCAGCGCCGCAAAATGCTAGCGGTGGCGCTTGAATGCCGGGTGAATAGGCCGTCAAGGATTGTGGCTTGCGCCGTAGTAGCGCATGACCACGTGGCGGGCTTCGGCGAAGAACAGCCAGCGTTCGACGAACACGCCGAGCGCGGCGGCCGTGGTGGCGAGCACGGCAAACGGCACGGCGGCGATGGGCAGGGCGATCGCGAGCAGCGCCAGCAGCGGCACGATGCCGCCGACCAGCACGAGGGTGATCCGGCGCAGGCGCGCGGCATGTTTGCGCGCCAGCACGAAACCCATTTCGTGGGTCAGGTAGTTCGCCTCGGTATGTGGCGCCTCGACGCTGCGCACGTGGCCGTAGCGTTCGAGGCCGGTGGCGGTGCCGGTGCCGGTTTCGGCCGTGGCTTCGGCGGGTCGTCGCCAGTAGGCGAACTTGCAGGCCGCGGCGATCAGCGCGCCGCTGGCGGCGGCGAGCGGCCATGCACTTGCGCTGAAGCCGCTGGCGGCCGCGAGCAGCCACCACCAGGTCGCGCCGGTGGCGAAGGCGAAGCTGAGGAACGATGGCAGCACGCGCGCGTCGTGCCAGGCGGCGATGGTCGGCAGCGAGGTGTAGATGCGTGCCGTGCAGACCACCACGATGACGGCATTCAGTGCCAGCGCGAGACCGGCACAGCGTTGCGCGACGATGCTGCCGTCGATGTGGACGACCACCGCCGCGGCGATGGCGACGAAGGCGCAGGCGATCGCCGCGATGCCTTCGCGCGACAGCCATGAGCTGCGCCACTGGCTCAGCGCGCGCCAGGCACGCAGTGGCTTGCCGAGATGGCCGACCGAGCAGAGCAGACCGATCGTGGTCAACGCGAAGCCAACCGCGAACGCGGCGAGCAACGGCACGCGCACGAGCGCATGGCCGGCATGCACCGCGAGCACGAGGCCGCACAGGAACCACAGGCCGTAGCCGGCGCCCGACAGTGTGGTGAAGAAGATGATCGACAGGGCGGGGCGCATGGCGGCGTTCAGCGCGAGAGCGTGCGATCGAGCCAGCGCAGCAGCGGTGGCAGGCGCGCGTGATCGACGGTTTCGGGTTGCGCATCGACCTTCGCGGCACGTTCGTCGCGGCGCGGTCGCGGCGGCAGGTAGCGGTTGACTGGCTTGTAGCCGAGTTCGGGCATCAGTGCATAGCCCTCGCGCTCGGCAACCAATTTCGACACCGCGGAGGTTTCGTCACCGAGGTCGCCGAAATGGCGCGCGCGGGTCGGGCAGGCGAGTACGCAGGCCGGCTGGCGGTCGGCTTCGTCGAGCGTCTCGTTGTAGATGCGATCGACGCACAGCGTGCACTTCTGCATCGTGCCGCGGCGCGCGCTGAACTCGCGGGCGCCATACGGGCAGGCCCAGGCACAGAGCTGGCAGCCGATGCACTTGTCCTCGTCGACCAGCACGATGCCGTCCTCGGCGCGCTTGTAGCTCGCCCCGGTCGGGCACACCGTCACGCAGGCCGGCGTCTCGCAGTGCAGGCAGGAGCGGGGAAAGTGGATGGTCAGGCCGGGATTGGAGATTGGGGATTGGGGATTGGGAGAAGCAGGGGCGCATGACGAGCCGACACGGCTTTTTTCCCGAATCCCGAATCCCTGCTCTTCAACCGCATAGCTGTGCACGCGGTTGAACCACACGCCGAACGGTTCGGCGGCGTAGGCGTTCTCGTCGATCAGCGGCCCGAACGCGCCGCCGTCGTTCCATTCCTTGCAGGCGACCGCGCAGGCGTGGCAGCCGACGCAGGTGTCGAGGTCGATCACCAGGCCGAGCTTCTTCGCAGCGGGTGGCGGCAGCGAAGTCATGTTGCCTTCCGCTTCCTCAGCAGGAACGTGTTCGACATCTCGCCGACACGCATGCCGGTGTAGGTGTCCTCGATCACTTCCACCAGTTCGCAATCATGGGCCGAGGCCAGACGCATGACCTCGCGCTGCGGCAGCACGTGCATTTCCATGTCGTTGTTGCCGACCTGGTCTGCCAGGTAGGAGGCGAGGTCGAAGCGGTAGCCGGCGCGGTAGGTCGGCACCTGGAACCAGGCGATCCCGCCCTCGCGCAAGCCGGCAAACGCGCGTTCGAGGATCGCCGCGATGACCGGAGGCGGGTTGTGCTGCAGGACGATGACGGAGAAGAACAAGTCGTAGGCAGGCAGGCGACGGATGTCGTCGACGTGCTTGAGCTGCACGAACTCGATGTTGTTCGCGCCTCCGGCCTCGAGATGCCGCCGGGCCAGCGCCAGATGGTTGGCGGAGACGTCGACGGCTACGACGCGATCGACTTCGCGGGCGAGCCAGTGGGTGATCCGGCCGACGCCGCAGCCGAGTTCGAAGGCCACGGAATCTTTCGCCAGCGTGATTCCGTTGCGTGCGAGAGCGGACTGAAGCCTAGCCAGATCGTGTTGGCCGCTGGCATGGAACTCCTCAAGGTTGGCTTCGAGCTTGTCCGGCTTGTAGCGCGGATCGGTGAGAACCGAGAAATGTGGCTCGACGTCGCCCATGTGCGTCCATGCCTTGGCGACATGCTCGAGCAAACGCGAAACCGTCGCTGCTTCCTCGACGCGCTCGATGGCCATCGGCGGTTCGTGACCGGTCAGCGAAGGGCGCGAGGTTCCCCCTGCCGATTGCAGGTATTCGGCCGATCCGACGAAGTGGGCGCGCAGTTCCTTCCAGCCGCGAACATTGGCCGCGGTGCGTTCGACGACGGCGCGGTTCTCCGGTTCACGGTTCAGGAACAACCGATATGCCCAGACGACGGCTTCCTCGGCTGGCGGATTTCCGCCGCCGAACATGGATGCGAGCCAGCGGGTCATGCGTGTACTCCATGGTTGGATTCGATCCTCGTTCCCGGACTGTCCGGTCGAGTGTCGCGCTCGATGCGCACGCGCAGGTCGAACCAGGCGGCCTGGCCGGTCACGGGATCGGCATTGGCGTAGCCATCGTCGAGCTGCTCGCCGATGAGATGATTGAGCAGGAAACCGTCACGACTCTCGGGCGCGTCGGTCGAGAGTTTCCACGCACCCTTCGCCTTGCCGATCGCGTTCCACGTCCACAGCGTGCCGGGCGCGGTCGCGGCATGAAACTTCGCCTGCACGCGGATGCGCGCGAGCGGCGAGGCCAGCCAGATCCAGTCGCCGTCCGCGACGCCGTGCGCGCGTGCCGTGTCGGGATGAAGGTAGAGCACGTTGCGCGCGGCGATCTGGCGCAGCCAGGCGTTCTGCGAACCCCAGGCGTGATACATGAACATTGGCCGCTGGGTGATCGCGGCCAGCGGATATGCGGGGTCCGCGTCGCCGTCGCCGAGCACGGCATACCACTGTGGCAACGGATCGAAATGGCGGGCCACGCGTTCGCGCTCACGCGCCGGCGGCTGCTGCGGACCGTGGCCGAGTGCAGCGAGCCGAAACCGTTGCAGGGTTTCGCAATACAGTTGCAGCACGACCGGTTCGGCTGCGCCGATGAAGCCGAGCCGTTTCGCCCAGTCGAGATATTCGCGGTTGGCCATCTTGTAATAGCGCGCCGCCGCCGGCACCGCGGCATGCCAGTGGCAACCGTGTTCGATGTAATGCTGGAGCTGGCGCGGATTCGCTTCACCGCGTCCTTCCAGGCGGCCATCGGCGCCACGCCAGCCGGCGAGCAGTCCGACCCCCGGGGTGCGTTCGTGCTCGACCATGTACTGGGCGAAACCGCGTGGATACTTCGGTCGGCCGTCGTCGTCGACCATGCCCGGAAGGCGCAGGCGCGCGCCGAGATCGAGCAGGACATCCTGGAACGGCCGCACGTCGCGGTCCGGTGCGACCACCGGCTGGCGGATCGCATCGGCGGCGCCGTCGGCGTCGGAGATCGGGCGGTCGAGCAGGCTGATGCAGTCGTGCCTTTCGAGATATGTGGTGTCGGGCAGGACGAGGTCGGCGAACGCCACCGTTTCCGAGGCGTAGGCATCGGCATAGATGATGTGCGGGATGCGGTACTCGCCGGTCGCCGGGTCGCGGTCGCAGAGCATCTGCCGCGTGCCGGTCGTGTTCATCGCCGAGTTCCAACCCATGTTGGCCATGAACATGAACAAGGTGTCGATGCGGTATGGATCGCCGGCCCAGGCATTGCGGATCACCGAGTGCATGAGGCCGTGCGCGGCGAGCGGATGCTCCCAGGAATAGGCCTTGTCGATGCGCCGTGGCCGGCCGTCGGCATCGACGAGCAGATCGGCCGGCGAGTGCACGAAGCCGAGCGGTCCGCCGTCGAGTGCACCGTTGTCCTTGCGCGTGCGACCGGGCCGATTCGGCGGTGGGATCGGTTTCGGGTATGGCGGCTGGTAACGGAAGCTGCCCGGCGTGTCGATCGCGCCGAGCAGCATTTGCAGCACGTGCAGCGCGCGGCAGGTGTGGAAGCCATTGACGTGTGCCGAGATGCCGCGCATCGCATGCATGGCCACCGGGCGGCCGGTCATCGTCGCGTGTTCGCGGCCGAAGGCGTCGGTCCACGGCTGGTCGAGCGTGATCGCCTGTTCGAAGGCGGTGTCGGCGAGTTCGCGCGCGAGGCGGCGGATCGTCTCCACGGCAACGCCACAACGCTCGGCCACGGCCTGCGGCGCGAAGCGATCGTCGAGATAGCGTTCGGCGAGCAGGTGGAACGCCGGCACCGCGGTACGGCCATCGGCCAGCACGTATTCGCCGACCACGAGCGGAGCGATGCCGGTGGCGGCGGCGTCGACGATGTGCACATCAGCGCCGTGACGTGCCGCACACAAGGCGCGACCGTTGTCGTCGCGCGCGACGAGGCCATCGTCGGCTGCACCGGGGTCGCGGATCACCAGATGATGCGCATTCGTGTAGCGCACCAGGAATTCGAAATCGATGCGGTCTGCAACCAGCAACTCGTGGATGAGGGCGCCGGCGAGCAGGCCGTCGGTGCCCGGATTGATCGGCACCCATTCGTCGGCGATCGCGGCGTAGCCGGTGCGCACCGGATTGATCGCGACGATCTTCGCGCCACGCGCCTTGAGCCGGCCGAGGCCGGTCTTGATCGGGTTCGAATCGTGATCCTCGGCGACGCCCCACAGCATCAGGTACCTGGTCAGCTCCCAGTCCGGCTCGCCGAACTCCCAGAAGCTGCCGCCGAGCGTGTACAGCCCCGCCGCGGCCATGTTGACCGAGCAGAAACCGCCGTGCGCGGCGTAGTTGATCGTGCCGAACTGTTGCGCCCACCAGCCGGTCAGCGCTTGCGACTGGTCGCGGCCGGTGAAGAAGGCCAGTTCGTCGGGATTGCGCGCCCGGATATCGCCGAGCCATTGCGCAGCGAGGTCGAGCGCCTCGTCCCATTCGATCTCGCGGAACTCGCCGGCACCGCGCTCGCCGACGCGCAACAGCGGTTTCGACAACCGCGCCGCCGAATAGTGCTGCTTGATGCCGGCCGAGCCCTTCGCGCAGATCACGCCGCGGTTGACCGGATGTTGCGGATTGCCGTCGATGTAGCGAACGCGGCCGTTCTTGAGGTGCACGCGGATGCCACAGCGACACGCGCACATGTAGCACGTCGTCGTCTTGACGGCGTCGCCAGTCGGCGTGTCGAGTTGCAGTTGTGCGTGCGGCATGCGGCGGCTGGCGGCGCGGGAAAACGCGCATGGTAGCGGATGCGGCGGGATGGCAATCGAACATCGCCCGAGGGGTTCGTACGGGGGTTTCGATGGCGAAGCCTGATGCCCACGTTCGGGGTGATATGCCACACTCGCCGGCGTCGCCGTCGAACCTGCCGCGCCATGGACCGCTACGAGCGCATCCTTACCCTGCATCGCATCCTCAAGGCCTCGCGCTATCCGGTGCCGCTGACGCGACTGCGCGAGGAACTGGCCTGCTCGCGGGCGACGATCTACCGCGACATCGCCTTTTTGCGCGATGCGCTTGGCGCACCGATCGAGAGCGATCCTGAGCAGGCCGCGATCCGCTACGACGCGACCGAGGGCGATCGTTTCGAGCTGCCCGGCCTGTGGCTGACCAGCGAGGAGTTGGCCTCGCTGCTCGCCCTCAACGAGTTGCTCGGGCGCGCCGATCCCGGCGTGCTGGCCGGCGCGCTGGCGCCGTTCCGTGCGCGCATCGAGGGCCTGCTGTCCGACCAGGTCAGCGGACGCAAGCTGCCGATCGAGCGCATTCGCGTCATCGCCAGCGGCGCGCGCAAGCTCGACCAGGCGACCTTCCGCACGGTTGCCGGCGCATTGCTCTCGCGCACGCGCCTGCGTTTCGAGTACCGCGCGCGCACCACCAATGCGCTGACCACGCGCGAGGTCTCGCCGCAGCGTCTGACCCACTACCGTGACAACTGGTACCTCGATGCCTGGGACCATGGCCGTGACGCCCTGCGCAGCTTCGCCCTGGACCGCATGCGCGAGGCCCATTCGATCGAGGCCGTGGCGCTCGACCGCGGGGTCGCCGAACTCGACGACCACCTCGCTGCCAGCTACGGCATCTTCTCCGGCCCGCCCAAGGCCTGGGCGACGATCCGTTTCTCCGCGCATGCCGCGCGCTGGGTTGCCGACGAGCGCTGGCATTCGCAGCAGCAGGGTCAATGGCTGCCGGACGGCCAATACGAACTCAAGCTGCCGTACAGCAACTCGCGCGAATTGTTAATGGACGTGCTGAAGTACGGCCCCGAAGCCGAGATCGTCTCGCCGGTGTCGCTGCGCGAGGAGATGCGCATCATGTTGCAGCTGGCGATCGGGGCCTACAACGCCGGAGGCGGAGCGTGAACATGGGGCCCGCCGGCGTGAACGTGGACGGCCATCGCCGCCGCCGCACGCTCTCGCTCGTGCTCGGCTCCGGCGGTGCGCGCGGCTATGCGCACATCGGCGTCATCGAGGAGCTCGAACGCCAGGGCTTCGAGATCCGCTCGATTGCCGGCAGTTCGATGGGTGCGCTGGTCGGTGGCGTGTACGCCGCCGGCAAGCTCCAGCAGTGGCGCGACTGGGTGCTGCCGCTGCAGCGCCTCGACGTGCTGCGCATGGTCGACTGGACCCTGACCGGCGGCGGCTTCATCAAGGGCGACCGCATCGTGCGCATGCTGCGCGAGCAGATCGGCGAGATCGACATCGAGGACCTGCCTATTCGCTATACGGCGGTCGCCGTCGACCTTGACGCGCAGCGCGAGGTCTGGTTCTCGCGCGGCTCGCTGTTCGACGCGATCCGCGCCTCCATCGCGATCCCGACGATCTTCCGCCCGCATCGCGTGCAGGGCCGTCTGCTGGTCGATGGCGGACTGCTCAATCCGTTGCCGGTGTCGCCGACCCTGAGTGACATGACCGACATCACCATCGCGGTCGACGTCAATGCCATGGCCGAACCATTGCCGGGCGTGATGCCGCTGCCGGGCGACGACCCTTCGCAGCGGGTGCGCAGCGATGCCGATGCATCGCCGCCGCGCAGTCGCAGCCGGCGCCTGTTCGGCGCCCTGCTCGGGCGTCGCTTGCCGGCTGCCATCGCGCGTGAGCCAGGCCTGCTCGAACTGTTCTCGCGCACGCTCGATGTCGTGCAGGAAACGATCACGCGCCTCAAGCTGGCCGCGCAGCCGCCCGATCTCCTCATCACGATCCCGCGCAACGTCTGCACCTTCTACGATTTCCACCGCGCCGAGGAGGCCATCGAGATCGGCCGCGTGCGCACGCGCGAGGCGCTGGCGCAATGGTTGCCACTGCAGCGGAGATGCGCCGACCCTTCCGATCGCGACATCGACAGTCGCGGCTGATGACGGGACTTGAGCGCGGCATCGGCCAAAGAAATGCCGGGAATGTGACTGGCACATTCCCGGCGGTCGTGGCAGCGTGCACGATCAGCGAAGCTTCATGCTGAAGCGAAGACCGACGTGTCGCCGCCTGCTTCCCTGGCAGCTCAGTACTTTTCCCACCAGGTGAACGGCACGCGGTAGGCCGAGGGCGTGTTGTCCGCGCCGTGCCCGGCCAGGCCATTCCTGCCGACATAGTAGTCGGCCACCTGGTTGCGCGCCGACAGCGACATGTCGGTATCACCGATCGCAATGGCGTGGATGTGTGCGGCCCAGGTTCCCGGAATGGCCGTGCGGTACCAGGCGGCAAAGCCGACCTTGCGCAGCGCCCTCACCAACTGCCAGCGTTGCGTTTCGCTCAGCGAGGACACGCTGATGTCGACCGCGCCGCCACCATCGTGCGTGCCGGCCGAAGCGCCGACGCCGCCCGCGTTGTAGGAGCCCTGGGTGACCGTGATGCTGCGACCGAACAGGCGCTCGGCCTCGCGCAGCATCGAGCGGGTGCGCGTATTGACGCGCTTGCCGGAGAACGTCGTCTTGGACCCGACCGTGATCTTGTTGGTCAGCACGAAACGATTCTGTCCGAGTGCAGCCAGCGAGCTCGGGCCGGGGATGCCGGTGGCATCGAGGCCGGTGTAGCCCAGGCGCCGCTGCCAGGTTGCATAGGCGCTGGTGGTGCCGTTGCCGTACCAGCCATCCACGGTTGTGCTGATGCCCTTGGCGTTCAGGCCCGACTGCACGCGCATGACGTCGGCATCGCCGGCCAGCGCCGACTGGTTGCCGCGGAACGGCTCGACCTGCGCCTGGATGACGACATGGGCCATGTGCACCGAAGGCAAAGCCGCGACTGCGTCGATCAAGTTGCCGCCTTGCAGCGGGGCGCCCCCAAGACTGGAGCCGCCGGCCTTGTCGGCGTCGTGATCGTGCGCATCCAGACTCAGCTGGCGCGTGTACTGGACGCAATCGTTCTCGCTCTCGCAGTAGCCGCCGAGTACCACGGCCCAGACATGACCTGCGTCGTCGTAGCGGACTTCGATGACGTGTTCGTCGTCGGTCAGTTGGCCAGCCAGGACCTTGGCAGCGAGGGTAATGTCGTTTGATGTCGCCAGGACATCGTCGTCGCCGAGCTCGACGTGCTGGTTGTCTCCATGCTGCGCCGATTTGGCATTGCTTGCTGCAGGATCGTGTGAGCGGTCCGTTTCCTGGTCCGCGGAGGCATACAGCGAGCCTGACAGGCTCAGGGCGACCGCAACGGCCAGTGTAGTCAGGGTCTTCATTGGCGTTTCTCTCGAATTGAGGTGATGGATCGGTTTCGTCCGGGGCGAGGAACCGATGGCCACAGCGCACCCGGCCCTGTCGACGGTGTGCCCGGACCAGCCGCTTGTCGTGCGGATCCGGTGTGAATGTGGTGTGGATCCGATGATGAAATGCGGATTTGCCGCATTGATGCGAGGCGCCAAGGCATTGATTGCACGGGCGCAGGCGCATGGCGCGCAAGGCAGAGAATGCGCTGGACGCAGCAGGCGACCCGCGCCCGTTGGTCACTCGATCGCCATGCGCTGCCCGGACTCGAGGATCGGTCGCACGTCGGCGGGTGGCGGACGTTCCCCGATCAGCGCGAGCACGCGGCGGGCGGCAACCTGCGCGTGCTCGTTCCCGCCCTCTGCCAGGCGGACACGCAGTCGCAGCAGCGCGGTGTCGTAATCCCGTTCGACCGCGCCGGGCGCCTGCGCTTCCAGTTGGTCGAGCTGTCGGGATGCGTCCTCGATGCGTCCACGGGACAACAGGAACTGGATGTAGGCTTCCATCACGATCAGCGTGACGTTGGGGCTGCGTTGGGTGTACTCCATCGCCAGCGCGGCCAGATAGTCGGCTTCAGCCTCCTCGATGTTTCCACTACGGGCGTTCCAGTAGGCGCGAGCCAGGAATCCGTCGGGGGACTCGACTTTTTGCAGGGCCTCGATCTGGGATTGGGTGAGGTTGGGCAGTGGTGCCCGCGGGCTCCATGGCAGGTCACCCGCCTGTGCGCGGACGAGCAGCAACAGGAGTGCTTCCGCGACATTGGCCCCCACGAACGACCCACCATTCTCCCCGGCCCGGCTCATCAGCTTGAGCCCGTCGCTGGCAGCGGCGCCGGCTTCCTGCCATCGCCCCTGCATGATCCGCAGTCGCGCACGTTGCGCGGCGATCGTGACCTGGTTCAGCGGGCCACCGTCGCTGGCTGGGTTGTCGGAGAGCTCCCGCTGCACCTGATGCACCTGTTCGTCGAGCAAGGCTTCGGCCTCCTTCAGTCGTCCCAGTTCCATCAGTGCATGGACCCGAAGGCGGAGGTAGGTGAACTGCTCGTAGCCACTCGCACCGCCGCCAGCCTGCAGCAGGGACTGCATCTGCTCGGTGACGTGCAGCACGTCGTTCCAGCGGGACAGCGCGCTGAACACGTAGCCGGTCCAGAGGGAGTTCTGGATCAGCGGCCCCACCGCGCCGTACGCGCTCATGACCTGGCGGCTCTGTTCCAGCAGCGTGAGCGCTTCCAGGTGCCGACCCTGCAGTACGGCCATCTGCGCCATCGTGCCGGCGACCGCGGCGGCCTTGAGCTCATCCCCGATGGCAACGAACATTTCGCGTGCCCGGGAGAGATCCTTGGCTGCGTCGGTGGGCCGACCGTCAATGATCGCGGCGATGCCGCGCAATTGCGTGGCGACGGCAAGATCGCGCGGCGCATCAGTGCCTTTCAGGAGACCCAGTGCCTCATCCACGAGCGGCGCCCAGCTCGGCTCGTTCAATTGGCGCATGGCGTTGACCTTCAACAGCAGCGTGCGCGCGAACGGGCCGGGCCGGGCGACCCGATCCAGCCGCCCAAGCCAGAGATCGGCCTCGTCACGAGCTGCGAGGTAGCGCCCCTTCTCCAGCTTCAGCCGGATTTCGAGGATGCCGGTTTCGGGCATCTCACGTGCATCGGCAGGCAGGCGCGAGAGCTGCAGCAGCGCTCCTTCGAAGTCCCTCGCGCGAATGGCCTGCTCGATCACGCCGAAGGTTTCTTCGATCGACCCGTCCAGCTCCGCGCCCGAGCGTTGCAGGCGCCGGTTCAGCCGGGAAACCGCGGCACGAGCCGCCGCCGTCAGGTCACTGGCGTTGGCATCGACGCGCACGCTGTCGCCGGTCTTCGATGCGGCAATCAGCTCGACCACCCAGGCCTCATCGAGCCGATGCACACGCGGCGCGACCACCAGCGCGGCATCGAGTTCGGACAGCAGCATGGGCAACCGCTCATTCGGGACCGGCTCGCTGATGCGTGCCAGCACCTTCTCGACCGGCGTCACCACCGCACCGGTGCGGCGCAGGCCTTCGCCAACCATGGCCATCAGGCCGATACGCGCCCAGGCTTCGGAGTCGTCGGGCAGCACCGCTGGCAATACCCATGCCTGCGCTGGCGAGGTGGCAGCAGCCGGTTGTCGGGCAGTCGACGCGTCTTCCACGGGCCCCCGCAGCCGGATGCCGACCAGCACCAGCAGGGCCAGCACCAGCAGGACGAGCGCTGCCCGGTGCGTGTGCTGGCGTGCCGGAGGCTTCGCCGGGGATGCCGCTGGCAGCGTCGGCTGCACGGGTGCGGCTGCGCGGATCGGTGTGGACAGGCTGCGTGCAGGGATGAGCGCCTCGTCCGGTGTTGCAGGGACGGGTTGAGCGGAAACCACAGCGGTGCCGACGTCGGGCGCGATCGCCGCCACGCCATCGCCGGGTTCGATGTCGATCGCCTCGACGATCTCGACGGTTCCGATCCAGTGATAGCCGAAGCCGGGTACGGTGCGGACCAGGCGCTGCAGGCTGCCATCGTCGTCCACCAGTCGACGCACGGCCGCAACGACCTGGGCCAGCTGGTTGTCGGAAACGTTGTCGTGCTTCCACAGGGCCCGGGCCAGTTCATCGCGGCCGACGGCGCGGTCGCGATGCTCGATCAGGTAGGCAAGGCAATCGAACAGCTTGCGCGAGACGTTGAGCTGGACCGACTCCCGTTGCAGCAGACGGGTGGCCGGACTGACGATGAAGCTGCCGAATCGATAATGCATGCGCCAGTTCAGTTTCCGCGAAGAAAAGGTCGTTGGGGAAAGCGCGGCCAGGGCTTCGATTCCGAAGCGACGGAGGATCCGATGATCCCCGTGCGCCGATTCGCGACCGATCGGGCGGAGCCAGCGTATACCGGCGGGATCGTGCCTTCCGTGATCGGCCCCGAGTATCGCAAGGCCGCCCGCCGCGACCCGGACTCTTGTCGCATTGCAGCAACCATCCTTCGCCGCGCCGCACATACTTGTCGCCGTTGTCGCGCGCATCGGGCGCGTTTCCACCGAGGCCATCCGTGAGTCCAGCCGCCGCCAGGACCGAAGCTCCCGCCGCGCTCGCCGAGCACGAGCGCCAGCATGTCGTCGCCGTGCTCGATGAGCTGCACGCATTGCCGGGTGCACTGCTGCCGATCCTGCACGGCATCCAGGACGCGCTTGGTTACGTGCCGCCGGCGAGCGTGCCGCTGGTCGCTCAGGCCTTGAACATCAGCCGTGCCGATGTGCATGGCGTGATCAGCTTCTACCACCATTTCCGCAGCACGAAACCTGGGCGCCACGTACTGCGCCTGTGCCGCGCCGAGGCCTGCCAGGCGATGGGTGCGCGCGCGCTCGAAGCGCGCCTGCGCGAGACGCTCGGCATCGACTTCCATGAAACCACCGCCGATGGTGCGGTCACGCTCGAACCGGTCTATTGCCTCGGCAACTGCGCCTGCGCGCCGTCGCTGATGATCGACGACGATGTACACGGGCGCATCGATGCAGCCGCACTCGATGCCGTCGTCGCCCGCTGCCGGGGAGCATGATGGCGACGACCGTCTACGTTCCACGCGATACCAGCGCGCTCGCCTGCGGTGCCGAAGCCGTCGCGCGCGCGATCGTCGACGAAGCCGCGCGGCGCGGCATCGACATCCGCCTCGTGCGCAACGGCTCGCGTGGGCTGTACTGGCTCGAACCACTGGTCGAGGTTGCCACGTCATGCGGTCGCGTCGGTTACGGACCGGTCGCCGCCGCCGATGTCGCCAGCCTGTTCGACGCCGGTTTCCTCGATGGCGGGGCGCATGCACTTGGGGCTGGCCGCGTCGACGACATTCCGTATCTCGCCAGCCAGCAGCGCCTGTGCTTCGCGCGCAATGGCATCATCGATCCGCTCGACCTCGACGACTACGCCGCGCATGGCGGCTGGAAGGGCCTCGAGGCCGCGCTTGCGCTTGCTCCCGCAGCGATCGTGCAGGCCGTGCTCGATTCGGGTCTGCGTGGGCGCGGCGGCGGCGCCTTCCCGGCCGGCATCAAATGGAAGACCGTGCACGACACGCCGGCCGCCCGCAAGTACATCGTCTGCAATGCCGACGAGGGTGACTCCGGCACCTACTCCGACCGCATGGTCATGGAGGGCGATCCGTATCGCCTGATCGAAGGCATGGCGATCGCCGCCCTGGCCACCGGCGCGACCGTCGGCTACGTCTACCTGCGCAGCGAGTATCCGCTCACCCGGCGCGTGTTCGCCGAAGCGCTCGATCGCGCGCGTGCGGCAGGCTGGATCGGCGCCGACGTGCACGGCAGCGGTCGCGCCTTCGACATCGACCTGCGCCTCGGTGCCGGCGCCTACGTCTGTGGCGAGGAAACCGCCCTGCTCGACAGCCTGGAGGGCAAGCGTGGCCAGGTGCGCTTCAAGCCGCCGCTGCCGGCGATCAAGGGCCTGTTCGGTCAGCCGACCCTGATCAACAACGTGATCACCCTGGCTTCGGTGCCGGACATCCTCGTGCATGGCGCCGCGTGGTATCGCGACTACGGCATCGGCCGTTCGCGCGGCACGCTGCCGATCCAGCTCGGCGGCAACCTCAGGCGCGGCGGCCTGGTCGAGCGCGCCTTCGGCCTGACCCTGCGCGAGTTGCTGTACGACTACGGTGGCGGCAGCGCCAGCGGCCGGCCGATCCGCGCCGTCCAGGTCGGCGGCCCACTTGGCGCCTACCTGCCTGAATCGCAGTTCGACACGCCGCTCGACTACGAAGCCTTTGCCGCCATCGGCGCGATGCTCGGCCATGGCGGCATCGTCGCCTTCGACGACAGCGTCGACATGGCCGAACAGGCGCGCTTCGCCATGGCATTCTGCGCGATCGAATCCTGTGGCAAGTGCACGCCGTGCCGCATCGGCTCGACCCGCGGCGTCGAGGTCATCGACCGCATCCGTGCCGCGGACGAGCGCGAACGCAACATCGCCCTGCTGCGCAGCCTCGCCGACACCATGCTGCACGGCTCGCTGTGCGCGCTCGGTGGGCTGACGCCGCATCCGGTGCTGAGCGCGCTTGACCATTTCTCAGAAGACTTCGCTTCGGCTCCGGTTGAGCGACTGGTTAGGCCGCCTCTTCGTCGAAGTAGTCGCCATCGATCTTCGGGATCTTGACCCCGCCGCGAGAGCCTGCCGAGAACCGGGACCGGCGTTTTCCCGCGAGCCGCGCGTGCGCAGGCGTTGATCGGGGGAATGAGCCCAGGGCGGGCGGCTCTTGCTCTGGCCGTGATTTGCGGACACCCTCCGAAGTCAACGGAGACACGCATGCGATCCATCGCCGAACACGACTACGGTACGCCGGCCGTCCAGCCGATCTCGACCTTGAAGCCGGTGCGGCTCGACATCGACGGCGTGTCCGTCACGGTGCCGCCGGGCACCTCGGTGCTGCGCGCGGCGGCGCTGAACGGCGTCGAGATCCCGAAGCTGTGCGCGACCGATGCACTCGATGCCTTCGGCTCGTGCCGGCTCTGCCTGGTCGAGATCGACGGCATGAAAGGTTATCCGGCCTCGTGCACGACACCGGTCGCCGAGGGCATGCGCGTGACGACGCAGAGCGCGAGACTCGCCGAGCTGCGTCGCGGCGTGATGGAGCTGTACATCTCCGACCATCCGCTCGATTGCCTGACCTGTCCGGCCAACGGCCATTGCGAGCTGCAGGACATGGCCGGCGCGGTCGGGCTGCGCGAGGTGCGCTATGGCTACGACGGCGCCAACCATGTATTTCCAGCGATCGCCCCTGATCGCGAGAATCAAGAAGCGGCCATTCATGACCGCACTTCCAACCAGAAGCACATCAACCCACTGTTCAGCCCCAGGGACGAATCGAACCCGTACTTCACCTTCGATCCTTCGAAGTGCATCGTCTGCTCACGTTGCGTGCGTGCCTGTGCCGAGGTGCAGGGCACGTTCGCGCTGACCATCGCCGGACGTGGCTTCGAGTCGAAGGTCGCAGCGAGCCATGGCGAAACCTTCCTCGACTCGGAGTGCGTGTCCTGCGGCGCCTGCGTGCAGGCCTGTCCAACCGCGACGTTGACGGAGAACTCGCTGATCTCGATGGGGCAGCCACGGCGCAGCGTGGTCACGACCTGCGCCTACTGCGGCGTCGGTTGCTCGTTCCGCGCCGAGATGCAGGGCGAGGAGGTTGTGCGCATGGTGCCCGACGCTGGCGGTGGGGCAAACCACGGTCACTCCTGCGTGAAGGGCCGCTTCGCCATCGGCTATGCCACGCATGCCGAACGCATCCTCAAGCCGATGATCCGCGCGAAGACCAGCGACGCGTGGCGCGAAGTGTCATGGGCGGAGGCTATCGACCACGCCGCAGCCGAGTTCCGGCGCATCCAGGCGCAGCATGGGCGCGACTCGATCGGCGGCATCACCTCGTCGCGCTGCACGAACGAGGAAACCTACCTCGTGCAGAAACTCGTGCGCGCCGCGTTCGGCAACAACAACGTCGACACCTGCGCGCGGGTCTGCCACTCACCAACCGGATACGGCCTCAAGCAGACGCTTGGCGAATCGGCCGGCACGCAGGATTTCGATTCGGTCATGCAGGCCGATGTGATCTTCGTGATCGGCGCGAACCCGACCGACGCGCATCCGGTGTTTGCTTCGCAGATGAAGCGTCGCCTGCGCCAGGGCGCGCGCCTGATCGTCGCCGATCCGCGCCGCATCGATCTCGTGCGCACGCCGCATGTAGCCGCCGCGCATCACCTGGCGCTGCGCCCCGGCACCAATGTCGCCCTGCTGACTTCGCTGGCCCATGTGATCGTCAGCGAAGGCCTGGTCGACGAGACCTTCGTGGCCGCGCGCTGCGAAGGCGAGTCGTTCGCCAAGTGGCGTACCTTCGTGGCCGAGCCGCGCCACTCGCCGGAGGCGATGGAGGCCGTTACCGGCGTCGCCGCCGCCGAAGTGCGTGCCGCCGCACGGCTGTACGCGACCGGCGGCAATGCCGCGATCTACTACGGCCTCGGCGTGACCGAACATGCTCAGGGTTCGACGGCGGTCATGGCCATCGCCAACCTCGCCATGGCCACCGGCAACCTCGGCCGCGAGGGCGTCGGCGTGAATCCGCTGCGCGGCCAGAACAACGTGCAGGGCTCGTGCGACATGGGTTCGTTCCCGCACGAGTTCCCGGGTTATCGCCACGTCGGCGACGACGCCGTGCGCGCCAGCTTCGAGCAGGCTTGGGGTGTCGGCTTGCAGCGCGAGCCGGGCCTGCGTATCCCGAACATGCTCGAGGCGGCGCTCGATGGCGAGTTCAAGGCGCTCTACATCGAGGGCGAGGACATCGCGCAGTCCGATCCGAACACGCAGCACGTCACCGCCGCCTTGGCGGCGATGGAGTGCGTGGTCGTGCAGGACCTGTTCCTCAACGAGACGGCGAAGTTCGCCCACGTGTTCCTGCCCGGCTCGACCTTCCTCGAGAAGGACGGCACCTTCACCAACGCCGAACGGCGCATCTCGCGCGTGCGCCGCGTGATGCAGCCACGCAGCGGCCATGCCGACTGGGAAGTCACCCAGCTCCTCGCCAACGCGCTCGGCTATCCGATGGACTACGCGCATCCGTCGGAGATCATGGACGAAATCGCGCGGCTGACACCGACCTTCGCCGGCGTCAGCTACGCACGGCTGGACGAATGCGGCAGCCTGCAATGGCCATGCAACGCCGCTGCGCCGGACGGCACACCGACCATGCACATCGGCGAGTTCGTGCGCGGCAAGGGGAGGTTCATGCTGACCGAGTACGTGCCGACGCGCGAGAAGGTCAACGCACGCTTCCCGCTGATCCTGACCACCGGGCGCATCCTCAGCCAGTACAACGTCGGCGCGCAGACGCGGCGCACGCAGAACACGCGCTGGCATTCCGAGGACCTGCTCGACATCCATCCGCACGATGCCGAGGCACGCGGCATCGCCGATGGCGACTGGGTCGGCATCGCCAGCCGCGCCGGCGAGACCGTGTTGCGCGCGCGAATCAGCACACGCATGCAACCTGGCGTGGTCTACACCACGTTCCATTTCCCGTTCTCGGGCGCCAACGTCATCACCACCGAGAACTCCGACTGGGCGACCAACTGCCCCGAATACAAGGTCACCGCGGTCGAGATCACGCGCGTGAGCCAGCCGTCCGAATGGCAGCAGCGCTACCGCGCCTTCAGTGAGCAGCAGCAGGTGCTTCTGCGCGAGCGCCGCCGCGAAGCCGAGCAGGCACGGTGAGTGGGCACCTGAACGGCGCCGTGCGCCGCCGTGTCGAACGCCATCGCGCGCATGACGACGGCATGGCCGAGGATTGGGTCGCCGCCGAAGTGCCGCTGGCGATCGACTACAACGACGCGCCGCACGTGGTCATGATGGCCACCCCGGACGACCTGGCCGACTTCGCGCTCGGCTTCTCGCTCAGCGAAGCGGTCATCGCCACGCCCGCGGAACTCAACTCCTGCACCGCGACCACCCTGCTCGAAGGCATCCGCCTCTCGCTGCGCATTCCGCCTGCGCGCGCGCAGGCGCTGGCGCAGCGTCGGCGCAACCTGGTCGGAAACAGTGGTTGCGGCGTGTGCGGCACGCAGCATCTTGAGGATGTGCTGCGCCATCCGCCGCGCGTCGCTGCAGCGATCGCGGTCTCCGAGGTTGCGCTGCAGCGTGCGCTGGCCGAGCTCGAACACCGGCAACCGCTCAACGCGCTGACCGGCGCCACCCACGCCGCGGCCTGGGCACGCGCGGACGGTTCGCTGGCGCACGTGCGCGAGGACGTCGGCCGCCACAACGCGCTCGACAAGCTGATCGGCGCGGTCGCGCGCGCCGGTGACGACGTGCGCACCGGCTTCCTCGTCGTCACCAGCCGGGCCAGCTATGAGATGGTGCAGAAGGCGGCCACGGTCGGCATCGGCTTCATCGCCGCGATCTCGGCACCGACCGCGCTCGCCATCCATCTCGCCGATGCGACCGGCATCACCCTGGTCGGCTTCGCCCGTGACGACGGCCACGTCGTCTACGCACGCCGGTCAACCGAGGACTGAACATGGACATCGAGCGGCTCGTGCAGATGGCCAACGACATCGGCGCCTACTTCGCCTCCGAACCGGACCGCGCCGCCGCCATCGCCGGCATGGTCAGCCACCTCGAACGCTTCTGGGACCCGCGCATGCGGCGCCAGCTCCTCGCCCATCTCGCAATGGGCGGAGCGGGTCTTGCCGACCTGCCACGTGCAGCCGTCGCCGACCTCGCCACCCGCACGCGCCCGCCATAGCCGGATGCGCGCCGTCACCGCGAATGTCAGGAAATCCCACCTGCCTGCGTATGTACCCATGCAACGGGGCGAAACCGTCCAGTGGACGGGTCATGGGGATACGCCAGGACGCAAGGATGCGACGTTGCCGGAGGAGGGGCCGCGCGGGCGCATGCGTCTGACCAGGCGCGGCGCCGCCGGTCAGATCGTGTCCCGCTCCACCCCGAGTTCACGCAGGATGCGCGCGCGCAGCGCCTGTACCGGCGCACTCGCGAGGTGGCGTGGATGCGGGATGGCGACATCGAAGCTGGCCTGCACGCGGGTCGGTCGCGAGGAAAGCACGAGCACGCGGTTGGCGAGGTGGATCGCTTCCTCGACGTCGTGGGTGATCAGCACGACCGTGTGACGCTCCTCGTCAAGGATGCGCAACAGCTCGTTGCGCATGCGCAGGCTGAGCAGGGCATCGAGGGCCGAGAACGGTTCGTCCATGAACAGGATGTCCGGTTTCAGCACCAAGGCGCGCGCCAGTTCGGCACGCTTGAGCATGCCGCCGGAGAGTTCGTGCGCGTAGCTGTGCTCGAAACCCTTCAGGCCGACCAGGGCGGCGTAGTGGTCGGCCAGTTCGCGCTGTTCGGCCGGAGGCCGAGTGCCGAGGCCGAACATCAGGTTTTGCCGTACCGTCAGCCACGGGAACACCGAGCCCTGCTGCGAGATCAGGATGCCGCGCGGCCCCGGCCCGGTGAGCACTTGGCCGTCGATCCGCACCGTGCCGTGGTCGGGGCGCTGGAAGCCGGCGAGGATGCCCATGAGCGTGGACTTGCCGCAGCCGGAAGGCCCGACGATGGCGACGGTCTCGCCTTCGCGCACCTCCAGATCGATGCCGTCGAGCACCTGCAGGGTGCCGCGTTCGGTGGCGAAGCCCTTGCTGACGCGCTGTGCCGAAATCTTCGCTGCTTTCGTCGACTCAGCGTGCATAGCGCCACCGCACCGATTTCATGCCTTCGAGTCCGCGCATCAGTCCATCCAGCAGCAGGCCGATCAGGCCGATGATGATCATGCCGGCGACCACGAGGTCGTAGCGGTTGCCGGCGTTGCGCGAGTCCATGATGAGATAGCCGAGGCCCGAGTTCAGCGCGATCATCTCGGCGGCAACCACGACCAGCCAGGCCACGCCCAGGCCGATGCGCATGCCGACGATCACCTGTGGCAGCGCCGCCGGGATCACCACGCGACGGAACAGCGTGCCGCGCGAGACGCCGAAGTTGGCCGCGGCACGCAGATAGCGGGGCTCGATCGTGTGCACACCTTCCACCGTCTGCACGATCATCGGGAACACCGAGGCCATGAAGATCAGGAAGATCGGCGAGACATTGCCGACCCCGAACCAGAGGATCGCGATCGGAATCCATGCGATCGGCGAGATCGGACGCAGGATCTGGAACACCGGATTGAGCGTGACGAAGGCGCCGCGCACCCAGCCCATCCACAGGCCGAGCGGCAATGCCACCAGCACCGCCAGACCGAAACCGATGCCCACGCGCATCAGCGAGGCACCGATGTGCGCCCACAGCGAACCGTCACCGATCAGTTCGCTGGTGCCGGTCAGCACCTGCCACGGGGTCGGAAAGATCGGGCTGCGCGTGGCGATGACCGTGATCCACCAGACGGCGATGATCACCACCATCACCACGATCGAGGGCAACCAGCTTTTGATCCGCGTCATGCCAGCCTCCGCAAGAGCCGGCCCACGCGCCAGCGCAACCGCGCCCAGGGTGAGTCCGGTGCCTCGTGCACGACCACGGCCATCTGGCCACTGGCGTGCGCGGTGCATTCAAAGTGATATGTGGACGCCACGCCGAACGGCAGGCGGAAACTCTGACCGGGCATCATCACGGTCGGACCGAACACTTGGGGGACATCATCGAGGTTCCTCAACAGCAGGATGTCGCGCACACCGAGGGTGAGATGGATTTCCGCCGGCAGGATCTCGACCGCATCACCCGACATGCGCCGCGCCCAGGTGCCCTGCGGAATCTCGAACAGTTCCTCGCGCGTGTCCTGGGATACCGGCACGAACGCCGCCGCGGCGACCACTCCACCCGCCGCCAACGCCAGGGCGATCGCGATGACGCGCCGGCATCGCTTCACGGCACCGCCAGCAGGATGCGCAGATCGTGCACGAAATCCTCAGGCGGGTGGCCATAGGGCATCAGCGCGCGCAGGCGGCCCTCGCGGTCGATCAGGTAGGTGAAGGCCGAATGCGAGTACGAGTCGGACTGGCCCTCGCGCTGCACCTTCGCGGCGGCGATGCCGTAGTCCCTGCGCACCGCCGCGAGCTGTTCCTCGCTGCCGGTTGCACCGACGAAACTCTTGTCGAAGGCGGTGACATAGGCGCCCAGGCGCGCCGCATCGTCGCGTTCCGGGTCGACCGTGATCCACAGCACCTGCACTTCGTCGGCCTGCGCGCCGAGCTGCCTGCGTGCCGCGGCAAGCGTCCCCAGCGTGATCGGGCAGACTTCCGGGCAATGGGTGAATCCGAAGCCGAGCACGACGACCTTGCCGCGCCAGTCGCGCATCGACACGTCGGCGCCGGTGGTGCCCGGCAAGGTGAAGTCCGGCGCTTCACGCGGCGGCTCGAACACGCCCGCCTTCAGAGTCGGTGCCGGTGCCGGTGCCGGCGACTGCGCCAGCAGCGCGGCGGGAAGCAGCAGGCACGCTGCCAGCATGATGCGCATCGTGAAGTGGCTGGCCATCAGACTGCGATCGCCGCAGCCGTCGCGCGCCGCGCGAAGCGCTCGTCGACATATTTGTCGTAGGCGACCGGGCGCTTCAGCGTGCCGGCCTCGATCGACAGTTGCATCAGTTCTTCGAATTCCTCGGGGATCATGCGCAGGTCACCATAGGTCACGCGGTCGGCAGGATTTTCCATCACGTAGCGCAGGATGGCCGGATCCTGGTTGAAGAAGCGCCGCGCCGCGGCGATCTGGATCGCAGTCTCGCGGTTCTGCGGCTGCTGGTCGAGCCAGACACCGGCGCCGAGCACGTGGTCGACCAGATCCTGGATCAGCTCGGGTTGTGTGGCGATCAGCTCCTCGCGCACGGTCAGCACGCAACAGATGTAGTTGCGCCATTCGTCGCGCGTCATGCGCAGCGCGCGGGCATAGCCTGCGCTTTGCGCCGCAGCACCGAATGGCTCGCCGGTGCAGTAGGCGTCGACGGCATCGGCGTAGAGCGCGGCCGGCATGTCCGGTGGTGGCATCTCGATGATGTGGATATCGGCCGGCGTCATGCCCTCGCGCGCGAGCATCTTGCGCAGAAACAGGAAATCGACCGCGAAGCGGCTCGGGATCGCGATGCGCTTGCCGGCCAACTGGCGGAATTGCTGGTAGGGCGAAGCGGTCTTGACCATGATCACCGCGCCGGAGCGGTGCCCGAGCGAGACGATCTTGACCGGGATGCCCTGGTCGGCAAGATCCATGACCAGCGGCGCGAGCATGTAGCCGGCCTGGATGCGCCCGGTCATCAGCGATTCCTTGATCTCCGGCCAACCGCTGAACTTGAGGTACTCGTAGGCGAAACGCGGTGCGTCTTCCGCGGCTGCCTGGTTGGCTTTCTCGCGCGCGGTGCAGGCCACCGGCAAGGTCAGGTTGCAGGTGACCGGCAGGCCGCCGACCTGCACTGACCCCTTGCTTCCACCCCCCGCACACGCCGCCACGCCGACGGGAAGCGCCGCCAGGCAGGCGGCCTTCAGCAGTTCGCGGCGGGTCAGGTCGATGCTCATGCGCGCACATGGCGGAGGACGAACGCCGGATTCTATCCCGCCTGTTCCGCACCGGTACCGGGGTGCTTGCGGTCGGTCGGAATGTCTGGAGTCGCGGGCGCCGTCGATCCCGCGCTGTGCGCACGATCTGCACGCGGTCACGCTCATCACCGCCAGCGGAGCCATCCGATGCACGGGCATGGTGCCCGGATTCGAATGTCAGGAAATGTCGTCGGACTTCGTACCAGATCATGCAACGGGGCGAAACCGTCCAGTGAACGGGTCATGGGGATACGCCAGGGCGCAGGGATGCGACGTTGCCGAGGGACGCAGGGCGTCCCTGCGAGCGCCGGTCGGCCTCCCCCGTGCCGACCGGCGCGCCGTTTGACCGGCGCGCGCGCCCGGAACCTCCCGGCCGTGACGTCCGTACCGCTCGGGGCTTCACTGCAGGCGCCCATGCCTTCCGGCCCACGGGCCGGGCGAGGCCAGCATCTAGAATCGGTCGCCCATGCCAATCCGGGAGCTACCGATGCGTCGTTGCGTCTTGCCTGTCCTGCTCGCCCTGGCCGCCACCTCGAGCGTCGAGGCGATGCCGGCCGGTGATTCACGCCTGCTGCGTTTTCCCGACATCTGCGGCGACGCGATCACCTTCGTGCATGGTGGCGACATCTACTCGGTCGGCGCGACCGGCGGGACGGCGCTGCGCCTGACTTCGCATGCGGGCCAGGAGCTGTATCCGAAGTTCTCGCCGGACTGCCGTTCGATCGCGTTCTCGGCCGAGTATGACGGCACGCGCCAGGTCTACGTGATCGCATCCACCGGCGGCGTGCCGAAGCAGCTCACCTGGTACAACGACATCGGTGCGCAGCCGCCGCGCGGTGGCACCGACTACCGCGTGCTCGACTGGACGCCGGACGGGAAGAACATCCTCGTGCGCGCCAACCGCACGCCGACCGACGACCGCGGTGGACGACCGTATCTGGTGCCGGTCGACGGCGGCATGGAAACGCCGCTGGCCGTGCCGGAAACCGGCGGCGGCATGCTCTCGCCGGACGGCAGGCACTACGTCTACACGCCGATCGACCGCGAATTCCGCAGCTGGAAGCGCTATCGCGGCGGACGCGCGCAGGACGTGTGGAGCTATGACCTGGTCAATAACACCTCCAAGCGCCTGACCGATGACGCCGCCACCGACCATCAGCCGATGTGGGTGGGCGATACGATCTATTTCGTCTCCGATCGCAACTACACGCTGAACCTGTTCGCGATGTCTCCGGACGGTGGCACGCCGCGCCAGCTCACGCACTTCTCCGACTTCGACGTGCTCTGGCCGAGCGCGGGCCGCGACGCGATCGTGTTCGAGAACGGCGGTGCGATCTGGCGCTTCGATCCGAAAACGGAACAGGCCACCCAAGTGCCGATCCGCGTGACCGGCGATTTCCCCCAGACCGTGCCGGCCTGGAAGAATGTCGCCGCGCAGGTCGAGTCATATGACCTTTCGGCCGACGGCAAGACGATCGTGTTTGCTGCGCGTGGCGAGCTGTTCCGCGTGGCCGGCAAGGACAGAGACATCACCAATCTCTCGCACACACCCGATGCGCGCGAAATCGCCGTGACCCTGTCGCCGGACGGCAAGACCCTGGCATTCCTGTCCGACGCCAGCGGCGAATACGAGATCTACACCCAGCCATTGGCCGGTGGCGCGGCGAAGCGCGTCACCCATGACGGCGGCATCTGGCGCTTCGCGCCGGAGTGGTCACCGGATGGGCGTCACATCGCTTATGCCGACAAGCAGCAGCGCCTGCGCATCGTCGAGGTGGCAACCGGACGCACGCGCGAGGTCGACGCCAGCCGCAACGATGACATCACCGAATACACCTGGTCGCCGGATGGCCAGTGGCTGGCTTACACGCTGACCGCCGACACCCAGCTCACGCGCATCTGGCTGTACTCGCTGCAGGATGGCACACGCACGCCGGCGACCGAGGAAACCTCGCCGGCCTCGAATCCGGCGTTCTCGCCGGACGGCAAGCGCCTGTACTTCCTCTCCAGCCGCGACTACGCGCTGACCTTCAGCGCCTACGAATCGAATTACCTGTACACGAACGCCACGCGCATCTATGCGCTGCCGCTGGCTGCCGACGGCCCGTATCTGTTCCGCGACGGCGAGGCGACGAAGGCGGATGTGGGAGAAGGCGACAAGGGCAAGGGCAAGCGCAAGGCCGATACGCGGCCTTTCCCGTCCGTGCGAATCGACCTCGATGGGCTGGTTGGCCGCGAGCAGGCGCTGAAGGCGCCGAACGGCAGCTATGTCGCCCTGCACGCCAGCGCCGATGCGGTGTTCTACGCGGTCGGCGGCGAGGGCCGCGGCGGTGGCCGCAGCGAACTGCGCATGCTGCCGATCGAGGGCGACACGCCGGTGACGATCGCGCGCGGCCTCAACGGGGTACGCATCAGTGCCGACGGCAAGACGGTGCTGGCCCGCCAGGGCGACAAGTTCGCCCTGCTCGAAGCCAAGGCCGATCAGGATTTCGCCAAAGCCACGCTCGATCTGTCGCGCCTCAAGCTGCTGGTCGATCCGCGTCGCGAATGGAAGCAGCAGTTCACCGACGGCTGGCGCATCCTGCGCGACTGGTTCTACGACCCCGGCATGCATGGCGGCATCGAGCGCTGGAATGCGATCCGCGCGCGCTACGAGCCGCTGGTCGCCTATGTCGCCACGCGCCAGGATCTCGACTATGTGTTCCAGGAACTGGTGGGTGAACTCAATTCCGGACATGTCTACGTGCAGCAGGGCGACGAGCCGAAGATCGAGCGCACGCCGGGCGGCCTGCTCGGTGCCGACATCGTCGCCGACGCCTCGGGCTATTTCCGCATCGCGCGCATCTTCCCGGGCGAGAACTGGGATGCGCGCACGCGCTCGCCGCTGACCGAGGCCGGCGCGAACGTGCGTGAAGGGGAGTACATCCTGGCCGTCGACGGTGTCGATGCGCGCACGGTGAAGAACTTCTATCAGCTCATGCAGGACAAGGGCGAGCAGAACGTCGTGCTGCGTATCGCGGCGAAAGCCGGCGGCAGTGGCGCGCGCGACGTGCGCGTGAAGGCACTCTCATCGGAATACACACTGCGCTACAACGACTGGGTGGCGCAGCGGCGCGCCCTCGTCGATCGCCTGTCGAACGGCCGCATCGGCTACATCCACGTGCCGAACACCTCGCAGGATGGCAACCGCGAGCTATTCCGCGGCATGCTCGCCTATGCGCACAAGGATGCGCTGATCATCGATGACCGCTACAACGGTGGCGGCTTCATCCCCGATCGCATGATCGAACTGGTCGCACGCAAGCCGCTCAACCATTGGAAGCGCCGCGGTCTCGATCCGCAGGCCACGCCGCTGCTCTCTCACGACGGCCCCAAGGCGATGCTGATGAATGGCCTGTCGAGCTCCGGTGGCGATGCGTTCCCGTACTACTTCCGCAAGCTTGGCCTCGGCAAGCTGATCGGCACGCGCACCTGGGGGGGGCTGATCGGCATTTCCGGCAATCCCACGCTCGCCGACGGCGGCATGCTGCTCGCGGCGACGTTCCGTTTCATGGATACCGATGGCCGCTGGGCGGTGGAGAACGAGGGTGTTGCGCCGGATATCGAGGTGATCGATCGCCCCGAGCTGCTTGCCGCCGGCCGCGATCCGAGCATCGAGAAGGCGGTCGAGCAACTGCTGGGCGAGTTGGCCGCGCGGCCGCCGCGTAAACCGGTCGCGCCGCCGGCACCGGTCGATTTCGGCCAGCCGCAGAGATGACCGCGCCGGTGCGGGCGCTGTGGAAGGCGTCCGCACCGCGCTATCCTCCGCGCTCGTTCCCGCAGCCGGCGCGCCCCATGCAGTGTTTCGTCTACAAGAGCCGGCGCAAGGCCGAGACCTACCTGTTCCTGCGCGAGGAGGGCAGCTTCGGCGTATTGCCGGCCGAGCTTGTCGAACGTCTCGGCGAACTCGTCTTCGTCATCGAGATCGAACTCTCGCCGCAGCGCCAGCTGGCACGTGAGGACGTCGGCACCGTGATGGCCAACCTCGCCGCCCGCGGCTGGCACCTGCAGCTGCCGCCACCGCCGGTGTAGGAGCCCGTTCACGGGCGATGCTTTGCGGCGCGATCGACGAGAGCATCGCCCGTGAACGGACACCTGCGACGCTTCCACAAGATCACCCTGCGCATCCGCAAGCCTTGCGCGCATCGATATACTCGCGCCGACGCGGCCGAAACCGCGGCCTGGTTGAACAATGTCGAATCCCGCTGCCGCCCGTCCCCGATCGATCCTCGTTTCCCTGGCGCGTTTCTTGGCGGCGTTCGCGGTGTTCGCCCTGGCCCTGCCGTTCGCCCACCCACTGATCCTCATCGCCTTGCTGGCCGGCAACGCGCTGGTGTTGACCGCGACCTGTGCCGGGATCGGCTTCGACATGGACCTGCGCTATGCGCGCAGTGTCGCGCGGCGCGGGCTTGCCGGCCTGGTTGTGTTGACCCTCTACACCCTGTTCATCGCCGCGCTGCTGGCCGCACCGGCCTGGTGGCTGCTGCGCGAACCCTCGTTGCCGGCCGCGTTGACCCTGTCGGCGGCGGGCCTGCTGGCCGTGCTCGCGCTGTGGCGGCTGTGGCCGGCATTTGCCCTGCCGTTCGTGTGGGATGACGCCTATCCCGAGGCGGCGCAGGGCTCCTGGCTGCTTGCCGCACTGCGCCGTTCGCTGGCCTTTGCGCGGCACCTCACCGGCGAGCATGAACTGTTCTTTTCGCACGGCCTCGCCGCTGCGCTGGCCGCCTTTGTCGCATGCGGTGGCGCATTGGCCTTGGCCACGCTCGCGCCCGCACTGGCCGACGAACTGCGCGTCGTGCTGCTTGTGATCTATGCGTTGGCGGTGGTGCCGTTGGCCCAGCTGGTCATCGCCACGCGTTGCGCGAATGCCCTGCTCGCCGATGCACGCCGGCATCGTGTGCGCGGGCGCCGTGACGCGGGCGACGAGCCGGATGGTGGGGGCAATCCGGAGCTGCTGCCCGCCGGCGTTGGCATGCTCGAGCTCGGCGCGACCCTGCTCGCCGCCACGCGTTCGGGCCAGGTCGATCTGGCCCTGGCCGCCCTGCATCGCGGCGCCAACCCCGACACCCTGCCGCTGGCCAGCGACCGCGATCAGCGCAGCGTGCTGCTGCATGCGGTGATCCTGCCTGACCTGCGCCTGCTGCGCGGACTCATCGCCAAGGGCGTCGACGTCAATCGCGTGCACGGTGGCATGACCGCCCTGGTTGCAGCCACCCGCGGCAGCTATCAGGGGCGGCCCGATGCGATCATGACTCTGCTTGCGAACGGCGCCGATGCGCGCCTCGCCGATGCCGAGGGCAATACGGCGCTGCATCACGCCGCGCTGTGTGCCGAACCGAGTGTGGCGGCGCTGCTGCTGGATGCCGGTGCGCTCGTCGATGCGGTCAACCGCGAGGGGCATACGCCGCTCGACGTGGCCTGCGCGAACGGCAACTGGGTGCTCGCCGAATTCCTGCTCGAGCGCGGTGCGCGCAGCGAAGTCGAGCATGCCCACCCGGCGTTGCCGCTGGCCGCTGCGGTCACCGACGACGATGCGCGGGGCGTGCGCCTGCTGCTCAAGCGCAAGGCGCGAGTCGACGTACGCGGCCCGCTCGATCGGACGGCGTTGATGGCGGCGGCACTGGCCGGCCACGTGAGCATCGTCGAAGCCCTGCTTGGCAGCGGCGCCGGCGTCGACCTCGCCGATCGCCACGGCACCACGGCCCTGATGGAAGCCGCGCGCGCAGGGGCGGTGTCGGTGATCAATGCGTTGGCCAAGCGCAAAGCCGACCCCGACCGCATCGATGCGACCGGCCGCAGCGCGCTGATCATCGCCTGTACGTCGCGCCTGGCCAGTGACGAGACCGTGCGTGCACTGCTCGCGCTCGGCGCCGACCGCGGCATCACCGGGGCTGACGGCAAGCGCGCGCTCGATCATGCGGTGGCGAGTGGGCGCTGGCATATCGTCGCGCTGCTCGATCCGGCCTACCCGCTGCCGAGCAGCCTCGATGCGGCACACTCCGCGGAGGAGCCGGCCAACGCCGCGCATCTCGTCGACGCCCTGCGCTTCGGCCACTGGAACATCGCCGATACGTTCCGCGCGACGCTTGTCGACTGGCCGTCCGACGAAGTCGCTGCGCTTTGGCTCGCCCTGGCCGACGACAGTCAGTACAAGGCACGCGACTGGGTTGCCAATGCCGGTCTTGCCATCGATGCCCGCCTGCCGGATGGCCGCAGCCTGCTCGATGCCCTGGTCGACCTGCTGCCGTCGAGCGCGCAAGCGCTGGCGCAACTCGTCGCGCGTGGCGCGCCGGTCGGTGGTGCCGGCCTGGTCGCGCGCGTGCTCGCCGCGGCCCCGGCCAACGGTGGTCACGAGCCACTGGCGGCGCTCGCTGCCGACCTGGTCGAACGCGGCGCCGACATCGGCGGGCGCATCGGCGGCGACAGCCATGCCATCCATCTCGCCGCCGGCCTCGGCGATGCCGGCCTCGTCTCGACCCTGCTCGCGCGCGGCACCGATGCGAACCTGCGCGACGCGCGCGGACGCATGCCGCTGCACTTCGCCGCAAAGGCGCGTGGCGCGGCGGCGATCGCGGTGGCCCGTACCTTGATCCGCCATGGTGCCGATCCCGACCGGCCCGCGGCGAACGGCGAGACGCCGCTCGGGCTCGCCCTTGCGCGTGGCGACAGCGAACTCGTGCAGTGGCTCAACTGGCCGCGCTGGCGCCTGCCGCTGCGCGCGCTCGGTGCCAGGGATCTGCCTGCGGCGGCGGCGGCCGGCGACATCGAGGCGGTCGACAAGCTGCTCCTGCTCGGCATCGACATCGAGGCCGTGGATGCGCAGGGTGCGACCGCACTGATCCGTGCAGCCGGATCCGGCTACGCCGCCCTCGTCGCACGCCTGATCGATGCCGGCGCCGACCTCAGCCATGCGGCCGCATCCGGCGCGACCTGCTTGTCGGCGGCGATCGCCGCGCGCCGCGAAGCGGTCGTGCGCACCCTGCTCGAACGTGGCGTCGCAGCCGACCAGCGCCTGCCCGGTGGCGGCACTGCGCTGATGATGGCAGCCGCATTCGGCCTGCCGCACATGGTCGAGGCCCTGCTCGCGCACGGTGCGGACGCCAACGCGCGCGACGAACGCGGCAACACGCCGCTGCTGGCCGCCGCGCAGGCTGCCTTCGACAGCCGCGACAGCGCGACATGGGTGGCTGTGTTCGAAGCCCTGTTGCGTGCCGGGGCCAGGCGTGACACGACCAACCCGGCTGGCCAGACCGCGCTGTTGCTCGTGCTCGGCGCGCGTGCCGAGCCAGGCGCATCCTGCGACGCCCAGCATCTGTGTCACCTCACCCGCGTCCTGGTCGAAGCCGGTGCGGCGGTCGATGTGCAGGACCAACGCGGCGTCAGCCCACTGCATGCCTGCGCGATGCACGGCCTGCTCGGCGTGGCCCGTCTGCTCAAGGCGCACGGCGCATCGACCGACCTCGCCGACGGCTTCGGCCGCAGCGCCGGCGATGTCGCCGCCCTGCTTGGCTATGTCGACGTCGCCGCCGAGCTCGGCGTCGTTCGCCAGCCGGTGCCGAGTGCGCGATTGACGTTGCGCAGGCGGGTAACCGATTAAGCCGGGAATGGGAAATAGGGAATCGGGAATGGAAGATCAAAAGCATTGCTTCCGATCATTCCCGATCCCCTATTCCCCATTCCCGGCAACTTCTTCATAGACCGCCACCGTCTCGTCCACACACCGCGACCACGGGAACTGCTGCGCATGCAGGGGTCCACGCGTGATGGCGCCGCTGCGCCAGGGTTCGTCGTCGAGGATGCGTTCGAGGCCGTTGCGCAGGGCGTCCTCGTCGAGCGGGTCGACCCCGAGGGCGATGTCGACACCGACTTCCGGCAATGAGGAAACATTCGAGGTCAGCACCGGCACGCCGCTCGCCATCGCCTCGAGCACAGGCAGGCCGAAACCCTCGTACAGCGACGGGAACGCGAAGGCGCGCGCACCGGCATAGATCAACGGCAGCGCGTTCTCGTCGACGTAGCCGAGCCGCCGTGCCGCACCGCTCGCCTCGAGCGGACCGAGGGTGCGTTCGAGTTCCTTGTTGAGCCAGCCACGCGCACCGACGATGACCAACGGTGAGTGCCTGCGCAGCGCGGCCGGCAGGGCGGCGTAGGCGCGCACCAGCCGCACCAGGTTCTTGCGCGGCTCCTGGGTGGCCACGACGAGCAGGTAAGCGCCGGCGACGAGACCATGAACGGCGAGTGCCGCGTCGAGTTCGTCGTTCCCGCGCGGCCGATAGGACGGATCGACGCCGAGCGCGACCGTGCGCAACTTCGCACGCGGCACGCCGAGGCGGAGGTGGATCTCGTCGGCGATGAAGCGAGAATCGGTGAGCACGACTGCGGCGCGCTCGAGCGTGCGGGGCAGATGGCGTTCGAGGAAGCGCACCCGTTCGACCGGATGCGTTTCTGGATAGTTGAACGCGGACAGGTCGTGCACGGTCGTCGCGCTCGGCCCGTCGAACGGCATCAGCACGTAGTTCGGCGTGTGCAGCAGGTAACCGCGCAGGCGCCGCGTATGCGCACGGAACAGCGCTGCACGCAGATGCGTGTAGAGCTCGAGCGCCTGTGTCTTGAACGGGATGCTGCGACGAAGCTGGGCGATGGTGCGGTTCGCGGCGAGCGCGTGGGCAGGGTCGTCGACCCAGCGGAACGCGGAATACAGGCGCAGTTCCTCGACCGCGGCGTGACGAGCCAGGCCATGGGCGAGTTCGAGTGCGTAGCGGCCGATGCCGGTCAGCGGCGCGGTGATCGCGTCGACGTTGAGAATGACGCGCATCAGCCGCCCTGCATGGCGCGCTCGCGCGCGAGATCGGCTTCGACCATGCGCCGGGTCAGTTCGGCGAGGCCGACGCGCGGCGCGAAACCGAGTAGCTTGCGCGCCTTGTGCGCGTTGCCGACCAGCAGCGGCGCGTCGACCGGACGCAACAGGGTCGGATCGACGCGCACGCGCACGCGACCGTCGCGACGGTCTCGCGCGGTTTCGGCGAGGCCCTGTCCCGACCATTCCAGCTCGATGCCGGCGGCGGCGAACGCGGCAGTGGCGAATTCGCGCACGCTCGCCGCATGGCCGGTGGCGAGCACGTAGTCATCGCCCGGTTCGCGCGCGCCCATGGCGACCAGAGCATCCATGTATTCGGGCGCGTAGCCGAAGTCGCGTTGTGCGTCGAGGTTGCCGAGCGCGATGTCGTGCTCGCGGCCAAGCGCGATGCGTGCCGCAGCGCGGCTGATCTTGCGCGTGACGAAGGCTTCGTCGCGCAGCTCCGATTCGTGGTTGAACAGGATCGCACTGCTCGCGGTGAGGCCGAAGCTGGCACGCCAGGCACCGATCGCGGCATGCGCGACGAGCTTGGACAGGCCGTAGGGCGAGGCGGCCTGTGGCGGTGTCGTTTCGTCCTGCGGTGCCGGCGCGGTGCCGAAGATCTCTGCGCTGGCGGCGAGCACGAAGTGGCTGTCAGGCGCGTGCCGGCGCATCGCCTCGAGCAGGTTCAGGGTGCCGATGCCGTTGACGGCGACGCTGCCGAGCGGGTCGCGGAACGAGTCGGCCACGCGAGATTGTCCGGCCAGATGGTAGATCACATCCGGTGCGATGTCGGCGACGAGCTGGCGGCAGGCTGCGGCATCGCCGGGGTCGAGTGCGACCAGGCGCAGGCGCGGGTGTGCGGCGATACCGAGTTCGTCGAGTCGCCAGTTGCCGGCCGTGCTCGACGGCCGATGCGTGCCGATCACCTGCACGCCGTCTTGCAGCAGGCGTGCGGCGAGCCAGGCACCGTCTTGTCCACCAATGCCGGTGACGAGCGCGAGGGTCATGCGCGGGGATCCGGAAAACTGCGCGAGGCGCAAACGGCGACGGTGTAGCCGTTCGTGCCGGCCGACGCAAGCACATCGGTGACAGCGATGCCGAGGCGTTGGGCCTGCACGCGCAGGGCTACGGCTGCCGGCGAAGCATCCTCACCGAGGTCGACCAGTTCGATCGCCGCGTATTCGAGCCAAGCGGCGAGGCTGGCCGCATCGGTGCCGATGCGCTCCTCGCGCGTGGCGCCGTCGTCGTCATGCGTGACGATCAGTGCAGCGTCGCGCCAGTCCGCCTGCCACGCTTCGAATGCTGTGGGCACCGCGTCGACAGCACCGAACACGAGCGCGCGCGGGCGCGCGCGCCAGCCGCGTTCGGCCAGCGCGTAGCAGCGCCGCACACGCCAATCGAGCACGCGCCGTGCGAACGAATGCAAGGTGGCGCCGACCTCGCGTTCGTAATCCGGCCAACGTTCGCGCAGCACGGCCATGCCGGCGCGGCCGAGCGCTTGACGGCGCTCAGCGCCGAAACTCTGGCTGCGTGCGTGATGGACGAAGACATTGCCGGCGATGACATGACGCCAGCCGCGCGCGCTGGCGCGCTGGCAGAAATCGTTCTCCTCGCCGTAGCCCTGCGGAAAGGCGGCCTCGTCGAGCATGCCGACGGCATCGATGACGGCACGGCGGATGTACAGGCAGAAGCCGTTGCCGGTCGGCAGTTCGGGATAGGCATGGCCGGCCTGTTGCCACAGCGCGCGTGCGGTGTCGGCGACCGACCACGCCGGTGGCGGCGGGTTGGCGCGTTCCAGCTCGGGTACGGAAAACGCGCCGGCGTTGTCCGACACCGCCGTCGCCGTGGCGATGGCGTCGCCAGCATGCACGGCCCGACGCAGGCCGGTCAGCCAGTTCGGTCCGACCACGGTGTCGGCATTGAGCAGGACCACGTCGGCATCACCGGCTTCTGCGATGCCGCGGTTGGCGGTTGCGGTGAAACCGAGGTTGCGCGCATTCGCCAGCACGCGCACGCCGGGGCGGCCTTCCAGGCCGGCGAGCAGCAGGGCGATCGCCGGGTCGGTGCTGGCATCATCGATGACGAGCAGGCGCGTGCGCCCGCTGGTGTGGGCGAGCACGCTGTCCAGACAGGCGCGCACGGCGTCCGGCGCGTTGTACACCGGCACGATGACCACGACTTCGGCGCGCATCGGTTCGGCCTCGAAGGCCACCCTGCGGCTGCCGTCATCGTGTGCGGCGAAGCTGCACGGGGCCGTCCCGATTTCGCGCGGCCACAGCACTTCGCCGTCGCGCGCGCTGCGGATGCACGGCGAGAACTCATCGCGGCCGCTCGGCGTGAATGGCAGGTCGAGACCGAGGCGGCCGTCGCCATCGGCTTCGATGTCGCAGAACCAGTGGCCGTCGATGTCCAGCGCGACGCGTGGGCCCCAGGCAGGCGGAATCTCCAGCCGCTGCCCATCCCATCGCGGTTGTGCGAAGGCTTCAGCCACCATCGGCGAGGTCGAGGATCGAGCGGTCGGCGAGCGCCGACCGCAGCGTGGACTGCGCGGGACTCAGGGCATCGGCCGGCAGGGTCGACGGCGCGCGCGCGGGCGCTTCGATCCAGGCGCGGATCGTCGCCGCATCGGGCCGGTGCAGGCCTTGCACGCCGGCAGCGACGAGCTCGTCGAACAGGCGCCGGGCGGTGGTGACCGGATCGGCGAGCAGGGCGTCGTAGTCGACCAGCACGCGCTTCCAGCCGGTGCTCGTGGCGAAGGCCTCGCGCGTGTAGTGCTCCCACAGGGCGAGTGCCTCGTCGCGGTCCATGGCGTCGCGGCGTGCAAGCGATTCGGCGACGGCGAGCGGTTCGCGCGCGACGTGCACGAACACCGGATGGGTCAGCAGCGGCAGCAGTTCGCGCGCGAGCAGGCACAGGCGCGGTTCCTTGATGAACCACGGACGCCGTCCGTCGAGCGTATCCAGCACGGCGGCGGCTTCGCGGCGGAATGCGTCGATCGCGGCCGGCGGCGCTTCGCGCGGCGGCCGTTTCCAGTCGCCGCCGGCCGCTTCGAGGCGGCGCAGGCAGGCCATGTGCAGTTCGCCGTGCTCGAAGTGGCCCTTCGGATTGTCGTCGCCGCGCAGCAGGCGCTCGGTCGGTCCTGGCCAGGCGCCGAACAAGGCGAGCAGGCCGCCGACGCTCGACGTGCCCGAACGGTGCATGCCGAGCACGACGATCTGGCCGGAAGGTTGCGTGGTATCGGCGGGGCGGTGGGGCGGTGGGCGCGGGGCTGCGGGTTTCAGCACGCCGGCTTCGTCGAGTCGTTCGACGAGACGATCAGCGCCGGCATCGAGCCCATGCCCCTGCGCAAACTGCAACGCCTGATCGCGTGCGTGGCGCCCGCGTTCGCTGCGTTCCTCGAATGCAGCACGCAGTGCTCGTGCCAGCGTCTCCGGGTCGACGTCGATCCAGCCAGCCCGGCCGGTTCGGCCACTGGCCCGATCGGTCACATGGGCGACCGCATGCCCCCACTGCATGACCAGTGCGTGTTGGCTGCCGTACGCAGGGGCGATGAGAGGTCGACCCGAAGCGATCGCACGGCGCGCATCGAGATCCCAGCCGCCGCCACGGCGCGCGCTTGCATAGGCGTCCGCGGCGGCGAACAGCCGGCCGCGTTGGTAGCGCGGAAAGCCGGTGCCGGCGAGCAGGCGCACGCAGCCGCCATTGAGAGGGGTGAGCAACGGTGCCAGCGCCTCGCGGATCGCGAATTCATCGTCGCTTGGCTCGATGTAGAGCAGGAGTTCGACTGGATCGCTGGCCTCGAAGGCGCGGCGGAAGGCGCGCACCAGCACGTCCGGGGCATCGCGTTCCAGTTCGCTGGCAATCGAAAGGAACACGTAGCGGCAATCGCTGCGGCGTGGGGATGGCACATCGGGATGAAAGTAGTCGATGTCGATGCCGGGATCGAGCACGTCGATGCGCGTGCGGATGCCGGAGCGGCGGAACACATCGGCTTGGTGCTCGTCGGGAACGAACAGGCGGTCATAGGCGTTGCCGGCAAGGACCTCGTCCTCTCCAAGCCGCAGATCCTCACTGAAAGCGAGGGCGGTATGCAGTCGTGCCGGCACCGGCGCCGCGGTGAGGCGCGGCAGGCACGCCAGACTGATATCTGGTGTGCCCTCCTGCGTGCGTGCGGCCGCCAGGGCGAGGCGGTAGTCGGTGATCTCCGCGAGTTCGGCGCGGCTGCCCGACGCATAGCTCATGCGCAAGCCGCGCGCGTCGAGACGCCAGACGAGGTCACGGGTGAAATCGGCGCTGGCATGGATGTGGCGTGTCGGACCGGTCCAGTGCAAGGAGCCACGTCGCAGGTCACGCAGGCGTTGCTGCCAGCGCGCCGCGAACGCAGCCTTGCTGTCCTCCCAAAGCCGTTTGCGGAAGCCACCGTCGTCGCGCGTCGAGCCATGCTGCACGTGCCGCAGTGTGACTGCGCCGGCGGTCACGGTGGCGATGCCCGCGTCGGCGGCGCGCAGGCAGTAGTCGGTGTCTTCGAAATAGCTGTGGAAGACCTCGTCGAGCCCACCGATGCGTTCGAGGCAGTCGCGGCGGATGTAGGCGACGGCGAAGGCGATGCCCTGGACATGGCGCAGGCGCCGGTACTGGCCGACGTCGCGCTCCTGGATGCCGGACTCGGTCTGCTGGCCCCACAGCGTCTCCGGCTCGATGAAGCTTGCCAGATGACGGAGGTGATCGTCCCCGGCAGCGCCGAGCAGGCGGCAGCCGACGATGCCGTGGTCGGCACGCGCATAGGCCGCGTCGCGCAAGCGGCCGAGCCAGTCGCGTTGGGTGAACTCCAGGTCGTTGTTGAGCAGCACGACATCGTCGCCGGGGCGTGCGGCGTCGATGCCGGCGTTCATGCCACGCACGAAACCGAGGTTTTCCTCGAGGCGCACGATGCGCACGCGACCGGCGAAGTCGGCCAGCGCCGATGGCGTATCGTCGCTGGAGCCGTTGTCGACGACGATGATCTCGGCGCCATCGAGATCCGTCCCGAGCAGGGTGTCGAGGCAGTTCCGGGTCAGCGGCCACTGGTTCCAGGCCAGCACGATGAGCGCGGTGCCGCGCATCACGGACCACCCGTCCGCCAGATCGACGCCAGCAGGTTGTCGAGCTCGTCGGTCGCGTAACTGCCGGGCGAGGTGAGCAGCAGATTGGCACAGGCTTGCACACGCGGATCGCCCGCCTCGACCAGGGCGCGCACGTGTGCAAGATGCTCGGGAACTGCGACATCCGGCGTGTCGACGCCACGCGCGGCCGCGACGAGCAGCTCGCATGGCGTGCAGCCGAGGCGTTGGGCCAGCGCGACGAGGCGAATGGCGTCCTCGCGCATCATTTCGGTGCTTCCGGCGATGCCAGATGCAGCTCGCGGCGATAGGCTTCGTATACCGCGTCGCGGTCACCCTCGAGCACGCTGCGTCCGTGTTCGATCCACAACAACCGATCACACAATCCGGTCACCTGCTTCTCGTCATGGCTGACCAACACGACCGTCTGGCCCTGGCGCATGCGCTCCTTCAGCGCGTTGCCGGATTTCTCCTGGAACTCGGCATCGCCGACGGCGAGCACCTCGTCGATCAGCAGCACGTCGGGCTCGGCCTGGATCGCCACTGAGAAGCCGAGGCGCATGACCATGCCGGAAGAGTAGCTGGCGATCGGCTGGTCGAAGAAATCGCCGAGTTCGGAGAACTCGCGGATCGCCGGCAGGCGCGCGACGATGTCGCGCTGGCGCAGGCCGATCATCAACCCGGACAGGATCGCGTTGTCGCGCCCGGACAGGTAGGGCACGAAGCCGAGCGCGAGCGCGAGCAACTGACATGACGCGGCGCCACGCTTCACCGCGCCGCGGTCCGGCGCAAGGATGCCGGCGAGCACGCGCAGCAGGGTGCTCTTGCCGGCACCGTTGCGGCCGATCACGCCGAGTCGCTCGCCACGTCGGAGTTGCAGGCTGACGTCTTCCAGTGCCCAGAACGCACCGCTGCCGAGCCGCCGCTGTGCGTTGAAGGCAACGCCGACGTGATCGAGTTCGATGAGGGTATCCGACATCTCAGGCCGCCAGTTTCGGATAGCGCGGTGCAAGCCGGCGCACGACCAGGATGCCGATCATGCAGACCACCGCCGAGATCGCCGCCACCTTGGCCAGGGCCATCCAGTCCGGCCATTCGCCACGCATGAGTACGCCCCGCGTGGCATCGACCAGGGTGGCGACCGGGTTCAGCGCAAAGATCTCGCGCAGCGGCGAGCGCAACTGGCCCAGCGAGAACACCACGCCGGACAGGAACATCACCATGGTCAGCACCTGTTCGATGACGAAACGCAGATCCGGGACCAGTGGCACGATCGCGGCGACCAGGAAGCCGGCACCGGCGGCAAACAGGAACACCGTCACGAACAGCACGGGCAGGGCGAAATAGGCCAGGTTCGGTGGGTAGCCAGCGACCCACAGGATCACCAGCAGCAGGGCGAAGATGTAGAAGAACTTGATGGTGTCGGCGAACATCTGCACGAGCGGGAACACCAGCACGGGCAGGCGGGCCTGGCGGATCAGGCCGAGATTGGTCCAGATCGCGTAGCCACCGTGCGTGATGCACGACTTCATCCATTGCCAGACGGTCAGGCCGATCAACAGGAACGGCAGATAGTCGGGACCGCCGGTCTTCAGGATGAACTCGAAGACGAGCCAGAACGCGGCCATCATCATCGCCGGCTCGGCGACCCACCAGATCAGGCCGAGATAGCTGCGCGCCCGCTCGGCGCGCAGTTCTGCGTAGGTGCTGAAGCGGATCAGTTCGAAAACGTGCTGATGCATGGACAGGGGCCGCGGAAAGGCGCGCGCAGGATACCGGAATGCCCGTCCGACCCGCTCATCGGCAATTGCCGTCGAGCCAGGGGCCGAGGAAAGCCAGGGCAAGGAGGACGGCTGCAAGCAGGCCGCCAAGCGCGAGGCGGGCCGGGGTGGTGGCCAGCACCGGGCTCGCTTCGTGGTCACGCATCGCCAGCACGGCGCCGCCGAAGACGCACAGGAACGGCAGCATCTGGAACAGATAGCGCTGCATCACGTGCAGGCCGAGGTAGAGCGCAAGCTGGTAGAGCAGGAAGGCGGCGATGAACAGAGCGAGCGGCTCTCGCCAGCGTCGCCACAGGGCGATGCCGAACGCACAGGCAGCCAGGGTCAGCGCGTGCCAGAGCATCGCGCCGGTGGCGATCCACGGCGTCAGCGATGTTGCCCGGTAAGCGCCCAGGCGTCCGGCACAGGCCTCGCCCGGCAGTTGCGAGACGAGCAGGGTCTTGGCGTTGAACAGGCGGAAATACTGCGTGCCGAGCTGGTCGGCGAGCACGTCGCCGAGGCCGCGTTCGGCAATCGTTTCGCGCACGCGATCGAGATAGAGCGCATTGCGTGCCTGTGGTGTGTCCGCGCTGGCGAGGAAGGCCTTCAATGCCGGCGCGCCGGCTTCGTCGATGTAGTCGCTGCGGCTGCGGTCGGCGAGGCCGACATCGAGGTTGTAGATCGAACTGTCGGCGATCAGCGGGCGTCCGGTTTCGACGTAGCCCTTCCACAGCACCGGCGCCGTGGCGGCGAGCAGGCCGGCGACGAACAGCGCCGCGCCGCCCCATTGGACGACACGGCGGCCGTCGCGGCGCTCGACGAAGGCGAACAGCAGCAGCGGCCAGAAGGCGCCGAGCAGGCTCTTGAACAGCAGGGCCAGGCCGACCAGCAGGCCGGCGACCGCTGCATGCCAAGCGTGGCGCGACGATGATCCGAACAACAGGAGCAGGGCGCCGAGCAGGCAGGCCAGGTGGGTGACTTCCGGCCACAGCCAATGCGCCTGCGCGATCGTCGTCGGATTGAGCAGGAACAGCAGGGTCGCGGCGGTGGCCGCGCGTGCGCCGACGAGCGGCCGACACAGGCGCATGAGCATCCATGCGCAACCGAGGAGCAGGGCGATCTGCACGATCTGCACGGCAAGGACATGTGTGCCGAACACGCGGTAGGCAGCGGCGAGGAACCAGGTCTGGCCCGGCGGCCAGATGAAGGTCTCCGGCACAGGCGTGCCGGCGAGCAGGGCCAGCGCACGTCGGTTGTAGTCGAACTCGTCACCGATCAGCGGTTTCGGCGGTTCGCCGTGGTAGAGCCACAGCAGGATCGCATTGGCTGCGAGCCAGGCGATCGCGGCCACGACCAGCCAATGCCTGCGCAGCGGCCGGGCCATGGTGTCGACGACCGCGTCCACCGGCTTCAGCGCGCGCGGAACAGGATCATGCGCTGGCCGCGCGGATGGCCGAAGTCACCGATCAGTTCGGCGTCGAGGCCGGCGCGTGCGGCCAGGGTCGCCAGTTCGTCGAACGACTGATGGAACGGATCGTTCGCGTAATGCGTGGTGATTTCGCCGGGCGGCTGCACCAGCGATGCCAGGTGTGCGCTGTGTGGCGCCTCGAAGAAGGTCACGTAGAAGCGTCCGCCCGGTGCGAGTACCTCGGCAACGCGCGCCAGACAAACCTGGATGTGGTTGGCGTAGAGATGCGTTATCAGCGATACCGCGATCGCCATGTCGAAGCGCTGGCCGAATTGGGCGACGTCGAAGTTGCCGTCGGCGAGCAGGGCTGCACCGCGGTCGGCGAGCCCGGCCAGGGCAAGCTCGTGATGGCCGGCCTCGATCAGCGAGGCATTGGCGTCGAGTCCGCAGTAGTGGCCCGGTTCGAGGTATCGCACGAAATGCACGCCGCCGCGCAGCGCGCCGCAGCCGACATCGAGCAGACGGTGTTGCGGCTCGAGTCCCTGTGCACGCAGGAACTCGAACTGCAGCCGGCCGATGTCGTCCCACATCGCGCCGACCATCGTGCGGTGTTCTCCGCGGCGGATGTCCTCGGCGTCGAGTGCGCGCCAGTAGCCGTTGACGCCGCGCATCGACGCGGCGGTCGCGTCGACGGGCTGCTCGCCTGCCATCGCGGCGGCCTCAGCCGGCTTTCGGCGAACGCTTGGCAGGCGCCTTGAACGTCGGCGTGAACTTCTCGCGCACGCCGGAGGTGCTGATCGACTCGATGTAGTACCAGTAGTCCTTGCATGGATCGATCGTGTCGTCACGGAACTGGTACTTCTGTGTTTCGTCGGTCGTGCCTGCGCCAAGGATCGGATCGGCGTTGAGCTTGGTGAACTCGCCGTCCTCGCTCTCGCTGCGGTAGACCTCGAAGCCGAAGTTGTCCTGCTCGCTGGCCAGCGTCCATTTCGGCGTGTTGGCGATGCGTTCCTCGGCCGGCAGGGCGGACTGGTCACCGCAGGTGCCTTCCGGCGGCTTGACCGGCGCGGCTTCGGCCGGCGCAGGGGCTTCGGTTGGCGCCGGCACGGCAGCGACTGGCTTCTCGTCGGGTGGCGGCGCGTCACATCCGGCCAGCACGAGGGCGATGACGCTGCAAAGGACAATCGGACGCATGGGGAACTCCAGAATGAATGAATGGTGCTGGCGTACGGGAGCCGCACTGGACAAGACCAAGCTCCGCCAACGATAGTGCGCGCATGCTGCCGCTGGCAACCCGAACCGCCGCATGCCTCACGCGTGTGCGGATCGCGCCCTCTCTCCTCCAGGTCCTGCTTGCCGTCGCCCTGCTGTCGACGGCGGTTCCCACGCGCGCTCTCGAGGCCACCCTCGAGGTCACGCCGGCTGGTGAGCTGTTTCCCGCGCTGGAGCTGTCGCAGGCAGGCGTGGACACCGGCAGTGGCCTGTTGCGTGTGCGCCTGGCGGGCGTCTCGCCACCGCAGCGCGTGCGCGTGCGCATCGACACGCCGGGCCTGGTCGAACCAACCGTCATCGAGACCGTGGTCGACGGCACGCAGGTGCTGCGCCCACGCCTGGACTGGGATATCTCGGCACTGCGTGCGCTCTCCACCACGCGCACGCAAACGCTCGAAGCGAGCATCGAGCGACCCGGCCAGCCGCCGCTCGTGCGTCGCGCCAAGGTGCGGGTGCATCCGCTCGACGAGGCGTTGTACTTCGTCCGCGACGGCGACGCGCGCATCGATCTCGGCTTCATGTTCGCGGCCTGGGTCGACCCGCAGTCGCCAGTCGTTGATGACCTGCTTGCGCTCGCGCGCCGCATCGATCCCGGCCTGCCGACGCAGGCAAGCGACGCAGCGGCGCGCCGGCGCCAGGCGCGCGCGGTCTGGCTGGCGCTCGAACGCCGAGGCCTGCGTTACGCCGACGACGGCGCCGGCATCAGCCAGGGCCCGGTGATCTACAGCCAGCGCGTGCGCCTGCTCGCCGACACCTGGGACGAGCGCGTGGCCAACTGCCTCGACGGCAGTGTGCTGATCGCCTCGGCGCTCGAGCGGCTCGGCATCCGCACCATGCTCGTGCTCGTGCCGGGACATGCCTTCGTCGGTTTCTACACTGACGATGGCACGCGCCACGCCGAGTTCCTCGAAACCACCCTGCTTGGCCGTCGCCTGCGCGAGCGTGCTGGCGACGCTGTCGATCGCGACGCCGTGGCCGCGGCCGGTTTCGATGCGGCCCTCGCCGCCGGGCGCACGCGCTACCGTCGCGCGGAGGCGCGCCTCGACGGCCGTCACCGACCCAACTATGCGGTCATCGACATATCGATCGCACGCAGCTATGGCATCATGCCGCTCGCCGTCGATCGGAGCGCTCCCGCCGGCCCCGTCATGGCACCCGCCGCGCCCCCCTTCGCCCACGACTGACCAGCACTGTCGCCACGATGTCCGTTTCCTTCGAAACCCTGCTCGAGCGCACCAAGGACGAGATCCGCGCCGAAGCCGAGGCCATCCGCAGGCGCCTGCCGGTCGAGACAGTGGTGCAGCCGTCGGCGTACGAGGCCGTCCCCGTGGAGGCTGGTGCTGCCCGGGGGCCGTCGCAGGGCCCGCGCGTGCGGCTCGACTACTCGATCGACGAGCTGTGCCTCGAGAACTATGCAAGCTTCGTCGAGCGGGCGTTCGAGGCAATCATCAAGCGCAGCATCGAGCCGGATACACGCAGCGCCTTGGTGCGGCGGCTGGCCTCCGGGACCACCAAGGTCGAGATCCTCGGCGACCTGTTGTACTCGCCCGAAGGGCGTTCGGTCGGTGTGCGCGTCGCCGGCCTGCGCAAGAGCTACCTGCTGGCCAAGCTTTTCAACGTTCCGGTCGTCGGCTACCTGGCGGAATGGTGTTTCCGAATTGCGCGCTTGCCGATCCAGGCGCGCCAGCAGCGGGCCATGGAAACCTACCAGGCGGGCCGACTGCACGAACTGCGTGACGCCGTGCAAGCGCTCGAGCTCCGCTGTGCCGAACTGGCCCGCGAGCAGGACGCGATCGCCGCACGCCTGGCGGCATTGACCGGTGATGACGAGGCTGGACTGAAAAGCCTGGGCGAAGCGCAGCAAGAGCAAGCGGAACAGCTCGAGAAGCTCTCGCGTCGAGTGGTTGAGCTGGTGGACGGGCAGGCGTCGGGACTGCGCGAGGAAAGCCGACTGCGTGATGCGCAGGTGTCCCAACTTGCAGCCCGCATCGACGAGATCGGACGGCACGCAGTGGACGGCAACGAGGATTATCGACGACTGGTCCTCGGCATGAACCATTGGTTGACGACGTTGCGGACGAACCTGGCCGAACTAGGGTCAGGGCAGGACACGTCGCCGCGCAGGCCGGACTGAAGCCAGCCGATGCGCATCGCCCAGATCGTCCCTGGACTTCGTCCCCACGACGCGGTCAGCAATGACTGCCGCGGCATGACAGCATGTCTGCGCTCCGCGGGGTACGAGGTGACGACGTTCGCCTGGAGTGCCGAGGGTGTGGACGAGCCCGTCCATGATCCGGCCATGGTCATCGACTGGGTGCATTCGCCCGATGACGTCCTCGTCTACCACTACTGTACGGGCGCCGATGCCATCGTCGACCTGTTTCGTCGCGTCAAGGCGCGCCGCGTGGTGCGTTACCACAACATCACGCCGCCGGGGTTCTTCCGCGGATGGTCGAAGGGCTATGTCGACGCCTGCGAGGCGGGTCGTGCCCAGATCGCGCGGTTCGCGCGAATGAACTGCGATCTATACCTCGGCGACTCGAGCTACAACAACGAGGATTTCATCACCGCAGGCGTCGATCCGAGGCGCTGTGAGACGTTGCCGCCGTTTCATGCCTGTGAGGAGTTGCTCGCCAGCGCGGTCGATGATCGACGGATTCCACGCGTCGGGGGTGCTCCGCTGCTGCTGATGGTCGGTCGCATCGCGCCCAACAAGGGCTATCTGGAACTCGTCGATGCGTTGTCGGTTTGCCGTCAGGCGATCGATCCGGCATCGCACCTGCTCGTGTTCGGCAAGCTTGACCAGAATCTTGCCGCCTATGGACGTGCCCTGCACGCGCGCATCGACGAGCGCGGGCTGCGCCACAACGTGACGATCATCGGGGATGCCGGCGACAAGGAACTCAGGGCGGGATTTGCCGCGGCCACGGCATTGGTGTTGCCGAGTGCGCACGAGGGATTCTGCGTGCCGGTCATCGAGGCGATGGCACTGGGGACGCCGATCATCGCCTATGCCTCGAGTGCGATTCCGGAGACGCTCGGTGACGCCGGACTGTCGTGGGAGAGCCGTGATCCGGCGCTGATCGCCGCGTCGGTGGGGCGTCTGCACGCGGATGCGGAGTTGCGCGCCAGGCTGCGTGAGCGCGGGCGTGAGCGTTATGCGGCCCGCTTCGCCCCCGCCGTGCTGGAGCGCGAGTTGATCCGGATCTTCGGGCGGTTCGCCTGAATCGCGGCCGGGCACGATGAAAGCAGCCATCCTCATTCCCGTATTGGCCAATCGTGATGCCGTCGGCGCGGATGCGCTCACCATGGCGAGCGTTTTCGAGCGAAACGGTCTCGAAACGCGCATCTTCTGCATTTCGGCCCACGATGTCGCGGTGCGCACATACCCTGCTCACAAGCTGAACGCTTTCGTCGGCCCCGACGATATCGTTGTCTATCATTTCTCGATGGGCTGGGCGAAGGGACTGGACCTGCTCCGGCGTTGCCCGGCACGCCTCTTCGTCAAGTACCACAACATCACACCACCCGAGTTCTTCCACTCGATATCGCACGAGCATGAGGAGGCCTGCAGGGACGGGCGTGCGGAGATTGCCGCCGTGGCCGCGCTCGGTTGCGAGCGCTACATCGGCGATTCGGCATACAACCTCGACGAGCTGTTCGCCGCCGGTGCGCCGCGCGCGTCCGGCAGCGTGCTGGCTCCATTCCACCGCATCGACGACCTGCTCGAGGCCGAGGCGGATGCGGCCATGCTCGACGAGCTCGGCGACGGCGCGCGCAACTTCCTCATGGTCGGGCGCATCGCGCCGAACAAGGGGCATGTCGACCTGGTCGACGCGTTCGCCGCCTACCTGCGTGCCTATGCCGAGCCGGCGCGACTGGTCCTGGTCGGCAAGATCGATCCGCGCCTGTCCGCGTACACGAACGCGGTCCGCGCGCGGGTCGCCGCCTACGGCATCGAGAAGCACGTGCGCTGGGTCGATGGTGCCAGCGAGTCCGAGCTGAAGGCTGCGTATCTGGCCAGTCATGTTTTCATGTTGTTGAGCGCGCACGAAGGTTTCTGTGTCCCGCTGGTCGAAGCCATGGCGCTGGGCACGCCGATCGTGGCGCGCGCCACCACGGCTGTCCCTGAGACGCTGGGCAGCGCCGGCATCGCGTGGAACTCAGCTGATCCGTTCGTCTACGCGGCAACTGCCGCCCGGTTGTTCTCCGATGCAGTCTTCAGGGACAGCCTGCGCGAGCAAGGGATGCGCAGGTATCGCGAGCAGTTCCGCAACGACCGCCTTGGTGCCAGGCTCCTCGAACTGGTGGAGCAGCGGACGTGAAGCCGCGCATCGCGATCGTCGTACAACGCTGTCACGAAAAGCTCGTCGGTGGCTCGGAAGCCTTGGCGTGGCAGTATGCCGAGCTGCTGCGCCCGCACTACGACATCGAAATCCTCACCACGGCGGCGTCCGACTACGTGCATTGGCGCAACGATCTCCCGGTGGGTACCGAACTACGTGATGGCATTCGCGTGCGGCGCTTCGAGGTGGTGCACGAGCGTGGTCCTTACTTCGGCGTGCTCTGGGATCGTTTGCGCGCGCATCATGCCGCGCGCTGTGCGCATCCACCGGCGACGCGGTTCGCCTGGCCAGAGTCGCTCGAGGAGGAATTCATCCGCGCACAGGGACCGCATTGCCCAAGCCTGCACGAGCATCTCGCGCGGCATGGCGACGACTATCGCGCGGTGATCTTCATCACCTATCTGTATCCGACCACGTTCGACGGCATCCGCGCCATGCCGCACCGGCGCTGGCTGATCGTGCCTTGCGTGCACGACGAGCCGGCTGCCTATCTCAAGGCGATGGCACATCAGGCGCGCCGCGCACCGAGCCTGCTGTGGAATACGCGGGCAGAACAGGAAATCGGTGCGCGCCTGTGGAACGTCGACCATGGCCGCGTCGTTTCGATGAGCGTGGAGACCACGCTGGTCGAGCCGGCACGCGAAGCGAGCCCGTACCTGCTGTACTGCGGACGCATCGACGTCAACAAGGGCAGCCCTCAAATGCTCGACGGTTTCGCCTCGTGGAAGAAGGCGCATCCGCAGTCGAAGCTCGAACTCGTGCTGACCGGGCACGACGTGATCGGCGTCGGTTCGCGGCCCGGCGTGCGCTACCTGGGTTTCGTCGACGAACGGCGCAAGTTCGAGCTGATGGCCGGCGCGCTCGCCTTCGTGCAGCCTTCGCCGTACGAGAGCCTGAGCATCGTCCTGCTCGAGGCGATGGCGCAACGCGTGCCGGTCATCGTCAACGGCGAGTGCGAGGCACTCGTCGAGCACGTCGAAGCCAGTCGCAGCGGCGCGGCCTTCCGCGGCGAAGCCGAACTGCATGCTGCGATCGACCGCGTGCTCGCGCTCGATGCGACCGCACGCGCGGAAGAGGGTGCGCGTGCACGCGACTACGTCGTCGAACGCTACGGTCGCGAGCAGGTGACAGCACGCCTGCTGGCCGAGGTCGAGGCGCTTGCTGGCAACTGAAGATGCTCTGATCAATCCCGCACAGGACGGCCCCAAGCTTCTGATTCCCAATGACGGGGTGACATCCGCAAGGCCCGCAGTGCGGCGTGCGCGGCGCGCCCGGGCAAGCAGCCTGCACTTCGCCAAGCCCACCCCGCAGCGAACCTTGCGGACGTCATGACGCCATTGCGGGATTGATCAGAGCACCCCAAGCGTTCGGCTCAGTTGCGTTCAAGGCGGATGTCGAAGCGGGCGCCGCCAAGGGTCGGCGAGCGCGTCACCCGCAGCGTGCCGCGGTACGCACGCACGATGTCCTGCACGATCGACAGGCCGATACCGTGGCCCTGCACACGCTCGTCGCCGCGCACGCCGCGCTGCAGCACGTGTTCGATGCGGTCGTCGGGGATACCGGGACCGTCGTCCTCGATGCTGATTTCGAGGCTGGGCCAGCGGCTGCCCTCTTCCTGATGCGGGCGTGCGCTCAGCAGGACACGGTGGCGTGCCCACTTGAAGGCGTTCTCGAGCAGATTGCCGAGCAGTTCGAGCAGGTCGCCCTGGTCGCCGTGGAAACGCGCGGCCGGATCGATGTCGAACTCGCACAGCACGTTGCGGTCGGCATAGACCTTCTCCAGGCTCTGCACGATTTCCTCGGCGTACGGCTCCAGCGCGAGCGGCGTGGCGAAAGTCTGCCGGCCGGAGGTCGCCGCACGCGACAGCTGGTAGGCGACGATCTCGTCCATGCGTCCGACCTGCTCGAGCACGGTCCAGCGCAATTGCCTGTCGTCGCTTTGCGTCTCGAGCTGGGTGCGCATGACCGCGAGCGGCGTCTTCAGACTGTGGGCAAGGTCGGAGAGCGTGTTGCGGTAGCGCTTGAGGCGTTCGCGTTCGGAATCGATGAAGGCATTGAGATTGGTCGAAAGGCCTGACAGTTCGACGGGATAGTCGTCGCCGAGGCGTTCCTGGTTGCCGCGTTCGACGTGCTCGAGGTCGGCGGCAATCTTGCGCAGCGGGGCAAGGCTCCAGCGCTGCACGGCGAGCAGGAGCAATAGCAGCAGCACGCCGAGGCCGCCGAGCCAGGCGAACAGGGTGCGCCTGAACTGGGTTGCCTGGCGCGCCATCTCGGCGCCGTCCTCGGCGACGTGCACAGTCAGCTTCAGCGGGTCGCTGTTCGGCAGGCTCCACTCGATGCCCTGCGAAAGCACGTAGAGCTCACCTTCCGGTGTTGCCAGTGGACCGTCGAATCGCTGCTCGCCGGCGGCAAGCTCGGTATCGAAGGGGAGCTCGACGCCGAGCGCCGACGGTGAGCGCCACTGGCGTGCGTGCGCATTGCGCACGTTGTCGCCGACGATCGCCGCATACAGTCCTGACGATGGACGATCGAAACGCGGATCGGGGCCGACCTCGGGCGGGATCAGGGTGCCGGTGCGCACCGTATCGGCACCGGCGAGATAGGCGTAGACATAGCCTTGCAGCCGCTCGCGCTGCGAAGCCAGCGAAGCCTCATGGAAGGCCTTGTCGAGGGCGAAGAAGGCGAGGCCGAGGAAACCGGCAAGCACGAAGCCTGCCGCGGTCAGCGAACGGGCCTTCAGGGACAGCGGACGCGCCATCGCGACGACGTTCGTCAGTTCGCGGCAGTTTCCCCTTTGGGCGCGTCATCCTCGCCGGCCAACGAGTCGGTGCGTTCCAGGGCGAAGCGGTAGCCACGGCCGCGCACGGTCTCGATCGGCTTGATCGCGCCATCCGGATCGAGCTTGCGACGCAGGCGGCCGATGAAGACTTCGAGCACGTTCGAGTCACGGTCGAAATCCTGCTGGTAGATGTGCTCGGTGAGATCGGCCTTCGAGACCAGTTCACCGGCATGCATCATCAGATATTCGAGCACCTTGTACTCGTAGCTGGTGAGATCGACCGTGCTGCCATTCGAGGTGACCGTCTGCGCGGTCGTGTCGAGCACGATCGGGCCACACTCGAGCTGCGGGCGCGACCAGCCGCTGGCGCGACGCACGAGGGCGTTGAGACGGGCCAGCAATTCCTCGACATGGAAAGGCTTGACCAGGTAGTCGTCGGCCCCGAATTTGAGGCCCTGCACCTTGTCCTGCCATGACGAACGCGCGGTGAGGATGAGGATCGGGTAGCGCTGGCCGGCCTCGCGCAGTTGCTTGACCAGGTCCATGCCCGACAGCTTGGGCAGGCCGAGATCGATGATGGCGACATCGAATGGAACCTCGCGGCCGAGATAGAGGCCTTCCTCGCCATCACCTGCGGTATCCACCGCGAAGCCGTCGCGCTTCAACCGGGCGGCGAGCGTCTCGCGCAGAGGCGCTTCGTCTTCAACGAGCAGTACACGCATGGTTTTCTCCGGGACTAGGGGTTGGCCTTCACGTCGACGACCCGCACCTGGCCGCCGGGAGTGAGGAGCTTGATGCGATAGAGCTTGCGCTTGCCGACCTGCAAGGTCTGCACGCTCAGCACCTTCGCATTCATCTCCCGCTGCACCTTGTCGACAGCCTGCTGGACCGTGATCTCGTCGGCAGCCAACGACACCGGCGCGACCAGGATGGCCACGACGGCGGCGAGCACTCGACCTCGACCCAGGAGCTTCATCGGCGAAAAGGTAGCAGGAAGCGGAAAACACGTGTGGAACGCGGCCGCAGTCTTGGCGTGGCGGCTTGAATTGCCGCTGAACTCGCCGGTTCCGTGGCGCGTGGCATCAGTAGATCTCCGCCACGCAGCAGCGCAGGCTGCCGCCGGCCTTCTCGATCTCGCCGAGCTCGACCGCACCGATGGAGAAGCCGGCGGAGGCGAGCGTGGCGACCTGGTCGTCGCGCAGCGCGGCTGCCGCGCGCGCACTCATCCACGCTCGTGACGGCGACAGGGCGATCGAGTTTGCGGCGAAGGCGTTCTTCTGCGCGGCGTCGAGGACGACCGTGGCGCCCGCGTAGGCCTTGGCGATCGCCATCGGCACGCGTGCATCGGCGAACCCGTCCGGGGCGACGATCGCCGCACGCCCGGCGAGGATCGCGAGCACGACATTGGTGTGGTACTCGCCGGCGGCGAGGTCGAAGCACCAGGTCAGGTCGAGACCGAAGGCTTCGTGCATCGCGCGCGCGCCGGTGCGGTCGCAGCGCTCGGAAAGGCCGCAGTAGCCGATGTTGCGCGCGCGGTCGATGACCAGCGAGCCGGTCAGCTCGGCAACGTAGCCGCCGGACGGCAGCGGTGACGCCGCGTAGCCGAGCAGGTCGAACCAGGCGCGGATGTCGTGGCGTTCCGCTTCGCGCCGGCGCACCGCGTGACGCATGCGGCCGATGATCAGCCTGCCCGGTACGGTGGCGAAGACGTTGTTCGGGAAAATGCCGTCCGGCGCGGCCGGATCGCCGGGGAAGCTCGCCACCGGCAGGTCCTCGCCGAGCCGGCGCGCGAGTTCGGCGTGCTCGGTGAGCGCACGCAGCGGATCGACCGGGAGGCCGAGGTCCATGTAACGGTTGTCGCCGGCCGACTCGACGGCCAGCGAAAACGCGGCCGGCGTGATCAGGAAGGCCGCGCGCGCGGTCGCCCCTTCGGCACGCACCGGCAGCGCGGCGAAGGCGCTGAGGAAGGCATCGGCATTGTCGACGATCATTGGCGTTTCGCAGGCGGTGGCCGGGTGCATTCGGCGTGGCGGAAGCAGGTGACGAGATGGTCGTTGACCATGCCGGTGGCCTGCATGAAGGCATAGCAGATCGTCGAGCCGACGAAACGGAAGCCGCGCTTGTGCATGGCCTTGCTCATCGCATCCGATCGCACGGTGCTGGCCGGCACGTCGGCGCCACGGCGCGGGCGGTTGACGATCGGCACGCCGTCGACGAACGACCACAGGTACTTCGCCAGGCTGCCCTCGGCGGCGATGACCTCGAGCGCCACGCGCGCGTTGTCGCGCGCCGCGTACACCTTGAGTCGGTTGCGCACGATGCCCGGGTCGAGCAGGCATTGCTCGAGCTCCGCGTCGCTCATGCGTGCCACGCGCGCGATGTCGAAACGGTGCAAGCAGCGCCGGTAGTTGTCGCGCTTCTCGAGCACGGTGCGCCAGCTCAGGCCCGCCTGCGCCCCTTCCAGCACGAGGAACTCGAACAGGGTGCGGTCGTCATGCTGCGGCAGACCCCATTCGGTGTCGTGATAGACACGCTCGGCGGCGCTGCCGCCGGCCCAGGAACAACGGATGCGGCCGTCGTCGGCCAGTGCGTGGGCGTTCCTCGCCATGCTTCAGCCGCCGACCTGGCGGATCCAGTCGGTGAGGTTGTAGTGATTGGTCACGCGCGCGATGCGCCCGTCGCGCACGTCGAAGAACGCGCCGCCCGGCAGCACGTAGTGCTGGCCGTTCGCCGGCGGCAGACCCTCGTCATCGGCAAGGTACTGGCCGTGCACGACGTATTCGGCGCCGACGCGGGTGCCCTCGGCATTGCTCATCAGGACGATGTTCTCGAGGCGCTCGCGGTAACAGCGATCCATGCGTACGAGGAAGGCACGGAAGGTCTCGCGGCCGGTCTCGCGTGCGCCCTGGTTGATGTCGTGGGCGACATCGTCGCCGAGGCAGGCGAGCATGGTTTCGCGGTCACCGCGGTTGAAGGCGGCGTAGTAGTCGGCCACCAGCGCGATCGCGCGTGCGGCGGGCGTGTCTGCAGGGAAGGACATCGACGGGTTCCGGTCGGCTTTGCGGCGCGTGGAGGATACGCGCGCCAAGCCGTCGTGTGCATCCGGGCGCGATCATCCGTACCGCCGTGCCGCCGCAACCCCCAATCGCCCCCATTCCCGCGCCACCGCGCTGCTCGCGCTGGCGATGTTGACGTTGATCTGGAGCTACAACTGGATCGTCGTGAAGCAGGCCCTGCAGCATGCGGCACCGATCGGCTTCGTGGCCTGGCGCGCGCCTGGCTGATGCGGGTCAACATCGTGCAGCGGCTGCCGGCGAGCATCGCCGGCCTGAGCAGCCTGGCCGTACCGTTGTGCGGCGGGCTGTTCGCATGGGCCGTGCTCGGCGAGGGGCCCGGTCCGGCCGAAGGTCTCGGCAATCGTCCTGCTTGCCGTCGCGCTGTTCGGCATTACCCGCGTCCCGGCGCGCTGGGCGGCGGCGTCCACGGCAGGGCGTCGAGATCGACGTTGCCGCCGGAAACGATCAGGCCGACGCGTTGGCCGGCGAAACGCTCGCGATGACGCAGCACGGCGGCGAACACGGTCGCGCTGGACGGTTCGATGACGATCTTCAGGCGCTCCCAAACCAGGCGCATCGCGGCGACCGTCGCGTCGTCGTCGACGGTCAGCACTTCCACGCCATGCCGGCGCAGCAGTTCGAAGTTCGGCGCACCAATCAGCGCACGCAGGCCATCGCAGATCGTGTGTGGTTCGAAATCCGCGACGCGTGCACCAAGCCGTAGTGATTCGGCGGCATCGGCCGCGCCGGCAGGTTCGGCGGCAAACACCTGCGTGCCGGGCGAGAGCTGCGCGGCGGCGATCGCGGTGCCGCCGATGAGGCCGCCGCCGCCGATCGGTGCGACCAGGGCATCGAGGTCGGCGATGGCTTCAAGGAGTTCGATCGCCGCCGTGCCTTGGCCGGCGATGACGCGCGCATCGGCATACGGATGCACAAGGCTGGCGCCGGTCTGTGCGCAGACACGCGCGGCGGCGTCCTCGCGCGCGGCCAGCGTGGCCGCGCAACGGTGCACGCTGGCGCCGAAGGCCTCGATCGCGGCGAGCTTCGAACGCACCGCGCCGTCCGGTACGACGACGTGCACCGGAATGCCGCGCGTGTGTCCGGCGAGGGCAAGCGCGGCGCCGTGGTTGCCGGACGAATGCGTAACCACGCCACGCCGTGCGGTGGCCTCGTCGAGTGCCCAGACGGCATTGCAGGCGCCGCGGAATTTGAAGGCGCCGGCACGCTGGAAGTTCTCGCACTTGAAATGCAGTTCGGCGCCGGCCAGCGCGTCGAGCGAGCGCGAACGCAGCACCGGCGTGACCCGCGCATGCGCAGCGATGCGCAGGCGCGCCCGCTCGAGATCGGCAAAACCGGGCAAGTCGATGGCGGACATATCGCAACCTGTCGGATCGAACGCGACGATAGCCGATGCGGTCGCCTGAAACACGATGCCGGCGAACGCATGCGCAGGGGCAGCAGGGTCAGATGGGCGCTCCCCGGTACGCTTCGTGGTTCAATCGCCACATTCTGGCCAGCATCCACCATGAGCAACCGCGAATCTCCCGCCAGTACCGAAGTCCGCCTCGAGGACTACCGTCCGCCGGCCTGGCGCATCGACGACATCGAGCTGGTGTTCGATCTCGATGTGCGTGAGACCTTCGTGCATGCGCGTCTGCATGTGCATCGTGCGGCACAGGGACCGCGCAAACCCTTGCGTCTCGACGGCGAGGAACTTGAACTCCTCGGGTTGCGCATCGACGGCGACGAGCCGGCCGCAACGTCGTGGCACCTCGAGGCGGGCGCCCTCGTCATCGAGCTCGATCGCGACACGGCCGTGGTCGAAACGCGTTCGCGCATCGACCCGTCGGCCAATACCGCCTTGCAGGGCCTCTATCTCAGCGGCAGCGTGGAGCGGGGATTCCTGCTGACGCAATGCGAGGCGGAGGGTTTCCGTCGCATCACCTGGAGCCTGGACCGTCCCGACGTGCTGTCGCGCTACCGTGTCGAACTGCGTGCCGAGCGTGACCGTTTCCCGGTCCTGCTCGCTGGTGGCGATGCCGAGGGTGCCGGCGCACTTCCCGGCGGCCGCCACTGGGCGCGATTCTTCGATCCACAGCCACGGCCTTCGTACCTGTTCGCCTTGGTCGCCGGCCATCTCGAATCGATCGAGGACCGCTACCTCACCAGCGAGGGGCGCGCGGTGCGCCTGGTCATCTGGGCCGAAGCTGACGTCATCGCGCGCTGTGCACATGCCATGGCTGCACTCAAGGCCGCGTTCGCCTGGGACGAGCGTCGCTTCGGGCGCTGCTACCGGCTCGGCGTCTTCCATGTCGTCGCCACGCACGATTTCACCATGGGCGCGATGGAGAATACGGGCCTCAACATCTTCAACGCGAAGTACCTGGTCGCCGACACCGAAACTGCCACCGACGACGATTTGCGCCATGTCCTCGCCGTGGTCGGTCATGAGTACTTCCACAACTGGAGCGGCAACCGCGTGACCTGTCGCGACTGGTTCCAGTTGAGCCTCAAGGAAGGGTTGACCGTCTATCGCGAGCAGGAGTTCGAATCGGACGTCGCCTCGCGCACGCTGCGCCGCATCGAGGATGTGCGCATGCTTTGGCGTGTGCAGTTCGCCGAGGATGCCGGGCCGCTCGCGCACCCGGTGCGGCCCTCGCGTTACCGCGAGATCAACAACTTCTACACCGCGACCGTCTACGAAAAGGGCGCCGAAATCGTGCGCATGCTCGAGCGCGTGCTCGGCGAGGCCGGATTTCGTCGCGGCATGGATCTCTATTTCGATCGTCATGACGGTGCCGCCGTGACGGTCGAGGACTTCGTGGCCGCACTCGGCGATGCCAATGGGCGCGACTTGTCGGCCTGGCTGGCCTGGTATCGCCAGGCGGGCACGCCGGTACTGGACTGGAGCGGCCACTACGATGCGGTGGCGCGCCGCTACACGCTTGCGCTGCGCCAGCACACGCCGCCGACACCCGGCCAGGCTGCCAAGCAGGCGTTGCCGATCCCGCTCGCCCTGGCGCTGTTCGGCCGCGACGGACGTGTCTTGTCCTCGCGCATTCACGGCTGCGATGGGTCCGCACATGCACACGTGGTGGTCGTCGATGCGGCCGAGGCGTGCGTGACCCTCGAAGACGTCGAGACCGAACCGGTGCCCTCGCTGCTGCGCGGCTTCTCCGCACCGGTGCGTCTCGCCCCTGCACACTGGCGTGACCTCGCTGTGCTCGCCGCGCACGAGGACGATGGTTTCAACCGCTGGTTCAGCGCCGACGCGCTGGCACGGCGCATCATCGATGTGCGCATCGCCGGCACGGTGGTCGATGCGGCGATGGATGCGGCATGGATCGACGCTCTGCGCCAGGCACTCGCCGATGACCTGCTCGATCCGGCTACGCTGGCCGAGATGTTGACCCTTGCCGATGAGGTCACTCTGGCCGAAGCCCTGATCGAAGTCGATCCGCAACGCGTGCATGCCGCACGCGATGCGGTCGAAGTCATGCTATCCACCGCACTGCAGGCACCGCTCGCGCTGCGCTATTCACTGCTTGCGCCGGCCGCCACTGAAGGCATGGGCGCGGCGGCCCAGGGGCGTCGGCGGCTGCGCAACCGTTGCCTCGGTCTGTTGTGTCGCGCCGATGCCCGCCAGTACGCACTGGCCCGTGCGCATCATGATCATGCGGTTACGTTGACCGACCGTCTCGCCGCACTGACCTGCCTCGTGCACGGTGCCGCTGAAGATGCCGCTGACGTGCTGGCGGATTTTCGTGCGCGCCATGTCGACGATGCGCTGGTTCTGGACAAGTGGTTTGCCGTGCAGGCCACGGCGCCGCACGCCGATACCGTCGAGCGCGTCGAGGTGCTGGCCAGCGATGCCCTGTTCCGCTGGGACAACCCGAACAAGGTCTATGCCTTGTTTGCCTCGTTTGCGTTGCGCAATCCGCTGGCTTTCCACCGGTACGACGGTGCCGGCTACCGCCTCGTCGGCGCCGCCGTCGAGCGCCTTGACGCGACCACGCCGCAGGTCGCCGCACGTCTCGCCGCCGCGTTCGGACCGTGGCGGCGCTTCGAGGCCGGGCGGCGCAGCCTGATGTGTGCCGAACTCGAACGCCTGGCCGCCCGCGTGCGCTCGCGCGATGTTGCCGACATCGTCGCGCGCAGCCTCGCCGGGCCACTGCAGGCATTGTGAAGAAAGGTCATCGCGGCGCCGGTTCGGGTGCCGTGGATGTCCTGAAGCGCGGTGTGACGGGGCAGGTCTTGTCGCTCCCTGACAATCTGCGCCGAAGTTGACGTGGCCTGCACCTGCCTTGTTGCGCCGTGGCGGCCGCAAACAGAAAAGCCGCGCAATGCGCGGCTTTTCGGTGTTGCGATTCGACCCGGGCACGCACCAGGGGTGCGCGTGCGCGAGCGATGATGCGGGTTTTCAGGCTGGCAGGCGGCTCAGCGCCTCGTTGATGCGCGCGCGGCGCGTCTCGAGTTGCGCAACCTGCTGCTGCGCCTGGTCCTGCACGCCATGCTGGCGCATGTCCTCCATGGCCATCTCCAGGCGACCGAGCTCGATCATCAGGTCGTGGCGGAGGAAGAGCGGGTTGAAGCTCATGCTGGAGGCGGTGGCGATCATGGCGGTGTCCCCTGGTGGAAGTCTGGTTGCAGGAGATGCAGCAAAGGCCGTGCCAAGTCCCCTTCGCGGTGGAAACCGCCGTTCCTGCGCAGCTGCGGCGTGCAGCGCTGACGTGACGTGTCGCTTTCTGACCGGGATCGCGCAGCTCGCCCGGCAAGTGCCGCTTTTCCGCGATCATGGTCACAGTCTGCCAAAAGCAGTTGCCGTTACCGTCGCCTCGTCGCAAAATGAAAAGGCCGCTTCCAAGGAAGCGGCCTTTCCAGCGTGACGACAGTACGGATTCGATCAACCTGGCGCCCGGCACTACGGTCCTCTTGGATTCCCCCTGTTCCTAAGACCGCCGGGCGCCAGCCTCGATCCAGTCCCGTCACCGCGGCCCGTGTGCAGCGTGATTTGTGCGTCCTCCCACCGGCGCGCGGCCGGCCCCTGAATTCCGTCCTCGGCGTGCTCGCATACGCCTGCGCCGGTGGGAGTGCACCGAATGCCGTAGCAGCTTTCGTGCCAACGATCCCCGCGCCGCTCGGGCGCTGCCGTGATCGTCGGCGCGACGTCCGTCGCGATCCGGGCCTTGCGGATCCCGCCCCGTCATTGGGAATCAAAAGGTTACACCCGCACAGGACGGTGACGCCGTTGTGGGATTGAGCAGAACATCCCTAGAATCGCGTCCCCCGCGCCTGTCCCTGCTGGTCCCCGCCTATGGATTCCGCTTGTGTGTACGACGTCATCGTCGTCGGTGGCGGTCATGCTGGCACCGAAGCCGCGCTGGCCGCGGCGCGTACCGGCGCGCGCACCCTGCTGCTGACTCACGCGATCGAGACGATCGGTCAGATGAGCTGCAATCCGGCCATCGGCGGCATCGGCAAGGGGCATCTGGTGCGCGAGGTCGACGCGCTCGGTGGGGCGATGGCACACGCGGCCGACCGTGCCGGCATCCAGTGGCGCATGCTCAATGCTTCCAAGGGTCCGGCCGTGCGTGCAACGCGCTGCCAGGCCGACCGCACGCTGTACAAGGCGGCGATCCGCGCACTGGTCGAGGCGCAGCCGAACCTCAGTCTGTTCCAGCAGGCCGTCGACGACATCCTCGTCGAGGGCACGCGCGCGGTCGGCGTGCTGACCCAGGGAGGCCTGCGTTTTTCGGCGCGCGCGATCGTGCTGACCGCCGGTACCTTCCTCGCCGGGCGCATCCATGTCGGCACGGCGAACTATGCCGGCGGACGCGCTGGCGACGCGCCGGCACAACGCCTCGCCGAACGCCTGCGCGAATTGCCGCTCGGCGTCGATCGCCTGAAGACGGGGACGCCGCCGCGCATCGATGGGCGCACGATCGACTACACGGGCCTCGAAGAGCAGCCCGGCGATGACCCGGCGCCGGTGTTTTCGTTCCTCGGCTCGCGCGCCGAGCACCCGCGCCAGGTCAGTTGCTGGATCACCCACACCAGTGAGCGCACCCACGCGATCATCCGCGCCGGCCTCGATCGCTCGCCGCTGTATACGGGCGTAATCGAAGGCGTCGGTCCGCGCTATTGCCCGTCGATCGAAGACAAGGTGGTGCGCTTCGCCGACAAGGCTTCGCACCAGATCTTCATCGAACCGGAAGGCCTCGACACCCATGAGATCTATCCGAACGGCATCTCGACCTCGCTGCCGTTCGACGTGCAGCTCGATCTGGTGCGATCCATCCGCGGTTTCGAGCGTGCGCACATCACGCGGCCCGGCTATGCGATCGAGTACGACTACTTCGATCCACGCGGTCTGCGCCCATCGCTGGAAACCAAGGCGATCACCGGCCTGTACTTCGCCGGCCAGATCAACGGCACGACCGGATACGAGGAGGCCGCCGCACAGGGCCTCGTTGCCGGTCTCAACGCCGCGCGGGCGACGCGCGGCGAGGCACCGTGGACGCCGCGTCGTGACGAGGCCTACATCGGCGTGCTGATTGATGACCTGACCACGAACGGCACGCTCGAGCCGTACCGCATGTTCACCTCGCGCGCCGAACATCGCCTGCATCTGCGCGAGGACAACGCCGACCTGCGCCTGACCGCGCAGGGCCATGCGCTCGGACTCGTCGATGACACGCGCTTCGATGCCCTGCGCCGCAAGCACGACGCGATCGAAGGCGAGCGCGCGCGCCTGGCCGCCCTGGCGATTGCCCCTGGTCTGGCCGCGGCGCGGCGCGTCGAGGAGGCGACCGGCATCGTGGTGACGCGCGAGGGCAGCGCACTCGACCTGCTGCGCCGGCCCGAGATCGACTATGCCGGCCTGGTCGGCATCGAGGGGTTTGGCCCCGGGGTTGCCGACCCACGCGTTGCCGAACAGGTCGAGGTCGGCGTCAAGTACGCCGGCTACATCGAACGCCAGCGCGACGAGGTCGCGCGCGCCGAACGCCACGAGGCAACCGCGATCCCCGACGGTTTCGACTACGCGATGGTGCGCGGACTCTCGGCCGAAGTGCTGGCCAAGCTAGAGCGTCACCGGCCGACCACGATCGGCCAGGCCCGTCGCATCAGTGGCGTCACTCCGGCGGCGATTTCGCTGTTGCTCGTGCACCTGAAGCGGCCACGTCACGTCGCCTGAAACGAACGCCGCGCATTACAATCCGGACACGGGCCGCTACACGCGGCCCGTGTCGTTTCCTGAACCAATGGATCATCGAATGCACAGCATCGAACACCGTATCGCCGCGGAAATCGCCGCGCGCCCGCAGCAGGTCGAGGCCGCCGTCGCCCTGCTCGATGGTGGCGCCACCGTGCCGTTCATTGCACGCTACCGCAAGGAAGCCACCGGCGGCCTCGATGACACCCAGTTGCGCCAGCTCGAGGAGCGTTTGGGTTACCTGCGTGAACTCGAGGAACGCCGTGCCGCGGTCATCGCCAGCATCGAGGAGCAGGGGAAAATGACCGACGCGCTGCGCGGCGATCTGCTCGCCGCCGAGAGCAAGGCGCGTCTCGAGGACCTTTATCTGCCCTACAAACCGAAGCGCCGCACGCGCGCGCAGATCGCGCGCGAAGCTGGACTCGAACCGTTGGCCCTGGCTTTGCGTGCAGATCCGAGCCTCGTTCCAGAGGACGTCGCGCTCGCCTACCTCGACGCCGGCAAGGGCGTGGCCGACGTCAAGGCTGCGCTCGATGGCGCGCGCGCGATCCTGCTCGAAACCTTCTCCGAGGATCCGGCCCTGGTCGGTGCGCTGCGCGACTGGCTCGCCGCGAAGGCGCAGATCCGTGCCCGCCTCGTCGCCGGCAAGGAACACGACGGCGCGAAGTACCGGGACTACTTCAACCATGCCGAGGCGATCGGCACGATTCCCTCGCATCGTCTGCTCGCCCTGTTCCGCGCGCGCAACGAAGGCGTGCTTGATCTCGAACTCGCGCCGATGCCGACCAGTGCGCCGCGCCCGGCCGGCGACGGCGACACAGACAGCGTGCTCGATGCGGCCGCTGCGCTTGGACACGCCGAAGCCGAGGGTCGGGTTGCCGCACATTTCGGCATCGCCGAACGGGGACGCGTGGCCGATCGCTGGCTGCTCGAATCCGCGCGCCAGGCCTGGCGCGTCAAGTTGCACCTGCATCTCACCCTCGACCTGTTCGGGCGCGCGCGTGAACAGGCCGAAGCCGAGGCGATTCGCGTATTCGGCGACAACCTCAAGGACCTGCTGATGGCTGCGCCGGCCGGACCGAAGGTCGTCATGGGCCTCGACCCTGGCCTGCGCACCGGGGTCAAGGTCGCCATCGTCGACGGCACCGGCAAGCTGCTGGCCACGCACACGATCTACCCGCACGAGCCGAAGAAGCAGTGGGATGCGTCGATCGCGCAACTTGCCGCGGCCTGCCGCGAATTCGGTGTCAATCTCGTTGCGATCGGCAACGGCACCGCCTCACGCGAGACCGAGCGTCTCGTCGCCGAGCTGATGAAGCGCCATCCGGAACTGAAACTCGGCAAGGTGGTGGTCAGCGAAGCGGGCGCTTCCGTCTATTCCGCTTCCGAGCTCGCCGCAAAGGAGTTCCCCGAGCTCGACGTATCCTTGCGCGGCGCGGTGTCGATCGCGCGCCGCCTGCAGGATCCATTGGCGGAACTGGTCAAGATCGAACCCAAGGCGATCGGTGTCGGCCAATACCAGCACGACGTCAACCAGGTGAAGCTCGCCCACGCACTCGATGGTCGCGTTGAGGATTGCGTGAACGCGGTCGGTGTCGATGTCAACACGGCTTCCGCGCCGCTGCTTGCTCGCGTTGCCGGATTGAGCGCCGGTGTCGCCGAGAACATCGTGCGCCATCGTGATGCGAAAGGAGCATTCCGCTCACGGCGTGCGTTGCGTGAGGTGCCGCGTCTCGGCGACAAGGCTTTTGAACAGTGTGCGGGCTTCCTGCGCATTCGTGACGGCGAGGATCCGCTCGATGCCTCGGGCGTCCACCCGGAAGCCTATCCGGTGGTCGAACGCATCCTCGCCTGCTGCGGGCGCGAGGTGAAATCGATCATCGGCGACAGTGCCTTCCTGCGCACCCTGAAAGCGGAGGACTATGTCGACGAACGTTTCGGCGTGCCGACCGTGCGCGACATCCTGCGCGAGCTGGAGAAGCCGGGTCGCGACCCGCGTCCCGAGTTCCGTACGGCCACCTTCGCCGATGGCGTCGAGGACATCCGCGACCTCGTGCCGGGCATGATCCTCGAAGGCGTGGTCAGCAATGTCGCCGCCTTTGGCGCATTCGTCGACCTCGGCGTGCACCAGGACGGCCTCGTGCATGTGTCGGCCCTGTCCGAGCGCTTCGTCAAGGATCCGCGTGAGGTGGTCAAGGCCGGTGACATCGTCAGGGTAAAGGTCATGGAGGTCGACGTCGCGCGCAAGCGCATCGGACTCAGCATGCGCCTCGGCGACCAGCCGGGCGTGGCCCGTCCGATGGCGCGCGCGTCGAGCACGCCGGCACCGCGCAGGGCCCCGATGGCCAATCCGTCGCCGCCGGCCGGAAACGCCTTCGCCGATGCGTTTGCACGGGCGAAGCGTAACCCCGGGGCGTAGACGACCAGTGCAGGTTGAATCGGCGATCACGGACGATCGCCGAAACATGACACCGTAGGAAACGCCTTCAGGCGTGATGCTTCTTGCTGGCGGCCTTGTGCAGCCAGAGTATCGCGGCTGAAGCCGCTTCCTACTTCCTCTTCGGCACCTTGGTCTTGCCCATTGCCAGCGCCTTCAGCGCGTCGTTGTGCAACGACTTCGCTTCATCCTCGCTGACCGGACCGCTGTTGCGTTCGTTGAGGATGAGATTGCCTTCGGCATCCCAGCCCACGCGTGTTCCCGTCCCCTTCTTGAACACGACCATCGGCTTGTCGTCGAGGAAGGCATATTCGGCGTTCGAGCGCTGCGCGGTCTCGCCTTCGCCGAGCTCGGTGTTCACGCGCATGAAGCGCACCTGACCATTGCTGACGAAGCCGTCCCAGGCGACCGACAGGTCGCCGTCGAGGAAGGCGTCCTGGATGCGCGTCATGCCGCCGATCTGCGCCTTGAGCTTGCCGAAGTCCTCCTTGAGCTTCTCGCCGGGCGTCGCCTCGGCGTTCAGCGTGATGTCTATCGTGCTGCCCGCGCCATGGGTCAGCACCGGTGCCTGCAGGGCCGGCACGAAACGACGGTCACCGTCGAACAACAGGGCATTGACGACGTAGGTCTTCGTCCGGTCGATGCGCATCGGATCGAAGTTCAGCGTGAAACGATACGGCGGTTGACCGGAGACGTTCTCGTTCGCTTCGGCGATGACGACATCCGGCTGGGCGACGTCGACGAGCTTGAGTTCAAGGCGTGCGCCTGCGCCGATCGCCATGGGTTCACGCAGGGCAACGTTGCCGCTGATCGTCGTGCCGAGCGGGTCGGTGGTTGCATTCGCTGGCACGGGTTGTGCGGGCGCGGCCGTCACCGATGCGTTGCCGGCCGGCGGAGTGGAGGAATTGCAGCCGCCGAGGACGACGAGGGCGGCCAGGGCGGTGGCGACGGACTTGAACATGGAAGATCCTCGGAAACGGTAAACGAAAGTTGTCGTAGAACGCCGGGGCAGCATAGCCCGACGTCGATGAACGGTCGAGGGGACGCGGCGGGGTTCGCAGCGAGCGGGCCGTCGCGCGAGCCGCTCACGATAATGCGCGCTGGTGATGGGTGCAATCGGGGAACCGTCACAATCGTTTGCGGCGCGTCCGGAACGGGGGCGATCAGACCGTGAGGGCAGAACTCACCCGGTTGCGGCCAGCCTGCTTGGCCCGATAGAGCTCGGCATCGGCCGCCCGCATCAAGTCGCTGCTGCCGCTCATGCCGTCCGCCCAGGCGGCGGCACCGATGCTGACCGTGACCCGTTGCGGGCCGCCGGTGAGGGCCAGCGACAGTCCGGCGATGCCTTCGCGAAGGCGTTCGGCGAATCCGACGGCCTGTTCGAGGGCATGTTCGGGCAGGACCACGGCGAATTCCTCGCCGCCGATGCGCGCGGTGATGAACTCCTCGCGGGACAGCCCACGCAGGGTGAGTGCGACCTTCTTGAGCACGATATCGCCGCTGGGATGACCGTAGCGGTCGTTGATCGACTTGAAGTGGTCGATGTCCACGATCAGCAGCACAAGCGGGCGTTTGTGGTTGGCTGCACGCGCGAGCTCCTTCTCGAGCAGTTCGGTGAACTGCCGCCGGTTGTACAGGTCGGTCAACGGGTCGGCCGTGGCCAGCTGGTAGATCTCTTCGTGGTAGCGCGCTTCCACCGAGGAGCGATCCATGAACTTGAGCACGCAACTGCCGATCGAGATGTGGTCGCCATCCTTCAGCTCGGCCTCGATGATCGGCTGGTCGTTGAGGAACGTCTTGTTGGTGGAGTCGAGATCCTTGATGCGGTAACCGGCCGGTTCCCGCCAGATGCGGCAATGCTCGCGCGAGACGCTGCGTTCGAGGATCTGGAACTCGGCTTCCGGTGACCGGCCGATGACGAGAGGATTGTCGCCAAGGTCGATGCGCTGGCCGAGGCGCTGGCCCTGCAGCACGACCAGGCAAGCCGGCACATGGCCGGCACCATCGATGCGCTGTGGACGCATGGTTCGCCGCTGCGTGGTACTCGCGTCGTTGTCGCGCGCATTCATGTGGAGTAGCCCCCTGGCGCCGGCATCACCGGCACAACCCCGTACCGGTCGCGATTCTACGCAAATGCCGCCGCTGTGAGTGCATCGGTACTGTTGTGCCGGTCAAGCTCCCGACAGGAGCGAGATGTCGGCCACACGCAGGAACATCGCGCGCAAGCGCGCAAGGATGGCCAAACGGTTTGCACGCACGGCCGCGTCCTCCGCCATGACCATGACCGCGTCGAACCATGCGTCGACCGGTTCGCGCAGGGCGGCCAGCCGGCGCAGCACGCCGACGTGGTCGATCGCCGCGACGAGTGGGGCGAGCTCGTGTTCGGTGCGCTCGATCGCTTGCACGAGCGCGTGCTCGGCACCGGCTTCGAGCAGGCTGGCATCAAGCAGCGACGCGGGTTTCGTGCTGGCCTGGCGCAACAGGTTGCCGATGCGCTTGTTGGCTGCGGCGAGGGCCTGCGCCTCGGGCAGGCGGGCAAAGTCGGCAACGGCGCGCAGGCGGCGGTCGAAGTCGACCAGCGAGCCTGGCGACAGCGCGCGCACGGCTTCGAAGGTTTCGCCACCGAAGCCCTGGTCGCCGTAGTAGCCGCGCAGACGGTCGAGGATGAAGGCGTACAGCTCGTCGGCCAGTGCCTGGCGGCGCGCGCCGGCATCGAGCGGCGCGGCCTTGCCGTCCTTGCCCTTGCCGAGGCCGGCGGCCAGCGCCGCCTCCGGCAGCAGGGCGAGGGCTTCGGCGAGCAGGGCGTGCAGATCGAGATCGAGGCCGCCTTCGACGAAGGTGCGGGCGAGGCCGAGCGCAGCGCGGCGCAGAGCGAACGGATCCTTGTTGCCGCTCGGTTTCAGGCCGACCGCAAAGATGCCGGCCAGGGTATCGAGACGCTCGGCCACAGCCAGCACCTGGCCGATCTTGCCGTCGGCGATGGCGTCGCCGGCAAAGCGCGGCCGGTAGAACTCGTCCAGCGCGGCGGCAACTTCGGCCGCTTCGGGCTTGTCTCCTTGGCTCGCGTAGCAGCGGCCCATCACACCTTGCAGCTCGGGGAATTCGCCGACCATGCGCGACATGAGATCGCACTTCGACAGCGCGGCGGCGCGCGTGGCCAGACCGGCATCGGCGCCGATGCGTCCGGCGATCACCCGGGCCAGTTCGGCGACGCGCACGCATTTGTCCCACACGCTGCCCAGTGATTGCTGGTAGGTGACGCTCTTGAGCGCGTCCTGCCAGGCTGCGAGCGGCTGCTTGCGATCCTCGTCGTAAAAGAACTTGGCGTCGGCGAAACGCGGCCGGATCACGCGTTCGTATCCCTTGCGGATCTCGGCCTGGTCCTTCGATTCGATGTTGGCGAGGCCGATGAAATGCTCGACCAGTCGACCCGCACCATCGAACACCGGCACGAACTTCTGGTTTGCCTCCATCGTCGTGACCAACGCTTCCTGCGGCACGTCGAGGAAGGCGCGCTCGAAGGTACAGGCGATCGCGACCGGCCATTCGGTCAGGTTGGCGATCTCGTCGAGCAGGGCATCGGACAGGTGCGGCACGCCGCCGGTGCGAGCTGCGGCGACTTCGGCGCGGATGCGCGCGCGTCGCTCGGCCGGATCGGCGAGCACGTGCGCGCCGCGCAGGGCGTCGAACCAGGCGTCCGCGTCGGCCACGTGCACCGGCTGCGGATGATGGAAGCGATGCCCGCGCGACTGCCGGCCCGAGCGCAGGCCAAACAGTTCGATGTCGATCACTTCGCTGCCGTGCAGCGCGACCAGCCAATGTGCCGGGCGCACGAAAGCGAATTCATGGTCGCCCCAGCGCATCGGCTTGGGGATCGGCAGTGCCTTGACCGCTTCGGCAACGATCTCCGGCACCAGCGCCGTGGAGGCCTGGCCGGGTTTCTCGCTGCGCACCACGAAGCGCTCACCCTTGGCGTCGCTGCTGCGTTGCAATTGTTCGATGGCGACGCCGTTCTTTGCAGCGAAGCCGATGAGTGCCGGCGTCGGCGCGCCGTTCGCGTCGAGGCCGATGTTGAGATAGGGGCCGAGCACTTCGGACTTCTGCGTCGGCTGCATGCGCGCGACTGCAGGCACGTGCACGGCGAGACGGCGCGGCGAGCATCCGATGCGCGCGTTCGCGCCGTCGGCGCCGATGCCGCGTTTCGCCAGACCGCCGACGATGCCGGCGGCGAATGCCGCGGCGAGTTCGTCGAGCGCCTTCGGCGGCAGTTCCTCGGTGCCGAGCTCGATCAGCAGTGGGGCGGTGTCGGGCATCGTCATCATGCGGCCTCCCGCGTCTTGCGCAGTCCCGGGAAGCCGAGCTTCTCGCGCTGCGCGTGGTAGGCCTCGGCGACTGCGCGTGCCAACGTGCGCACCCGAAGGATGTAGCGCTGGCGCTCGGTCACGCTGATCGCGCGGCGCGCGTCGAGCAGATTGAAGGTGTGGCTGGCCTTCATGACCTGCTCGTAGGCCGGCAGCGGCAGGCCGGCGGCGACCAGGCGTGTCGCCTCGCTTTCGCAGGTGTCGAACCAGGCGAACAGCTTCTCGACGTTGGCGTACTCGAAGTTGTAGGTGCTCTGCTCCACTTCGTTCTGGTGGAACACGTCGCCGTAGGTGACCACACCGTGCGGTGCCACCGTCCACACGAGGTCGTAGACGTTGTCGACGTTCTGCAGGTACATGGCAAGGCGTTCGAGGCCGTAGGTGATTTCACCCGTGACCGGTCGGCATTCGAGCCCGCCGGCCTGCTGGAAATAGGTGAACTGGGTCACTTCCATGCCGTTGAGCCAGACCTCCCAGCCCAGTCCCCAGGCGCCGAGCGTGGGCGATTCCCAGTTGTCCTCGACGAAGCGCAGGTCGTGCACGAGCGGGTCGATGCCGAGTGCCTTCAGCGAGCCGATGTAGCGATCGAGGATGTCGTCGGGATTCGGCTTCAACACGACCTGATACTGGTAGTAGTGCTGCAGGCGGTTGGGGTTCTCGCCGTAGCGGCCATCGGTTGGGCGCCGCGACGGTTGCACATAGGCCGCGGCCCAAGGTTCGGGGCCGAGCGCGCGCAGGAAGGTCGCCGGATGGAACGTGCCGGCGCCGACCTCGGTGTCGAGCGGCTGGATCAGCACGCAGCCCTGCTCGGCCCAGTACTGGTTGAGGGTCTGGATGACGTCCTGGAAGGTCGGTCCGGCCATGGAATTCTCAGGGAGGCGTTGGCAAAGCGCGCTAGTATAGCCGCGACCGCACGCGCCCCGAGGACGACACGCAATGGCCACGCAATCGATGCGCCCGCCAAAGAACCCGGTGGCCACGGCTGCTCCGTCGCTGTTTGGCCGCCACACGCGCATCGAACTCGACGAGACGCTGGCCGCCCTGCTTGCCGATGGCCTCGTCACCGAGGCCGACGTCAAGCGTGTGCGCGCCGACGTGCGCACAGCGCGCGGCCGCCTCGAACTGCATCCGCTGGCCTTGATCGCCAACCTCAAGCTCGACGATGCGCGCCACCCCGGCAAGCCGCTCAGTGTCGAGGTGCTGAGCCAGTGGCTGGCCGGCCGCGCGAAGCTGCCCTACCTCAAGATCGATCCGATGAAGATCGACGTGGCTGCGGTGACCCAGGTGGTCAGCCATGCCTATGCGCAGCGCTACCGCATCCTGCCGGTCGCGGTCAGCGAGATGCAGGTCGTGTTTGCCACTTCCGAGCCGTTCGACACGCGCTGGCTGGCCGACCTCGGCCACATCCTCCGCCGCGACATCCAGCGCGTCGTCGCCAGTCCGCTCGACGTAAGCCGCTACCTCACCGAATGGTGGGGCGTGCAGCGCTCGATCCAGCGAGCCAAGGACGCCAAGGCTGACGCCGGTGATGGGCGCGCGATCCTCAACTTCGAGCAGTTGGTCGAACTCGGCAAGACCGGCGAGATCGGCGTCGATGATCGCCATGTCGTGCACATCGTCGACTGGCTGCTGCAGTACGCATTCGAGCAGCGCGCTTCGGACATCCACCTCGAACCGCGGCGTGATTCGAGTCCGATCCGCTTCCGCATCGACGGCGTCATGCACAAGGTGTTCGAACTGCCGACGCCGGTCATGACTGCAGTGACCTCGCGCATCAAGATCCTCGGGCGCATGGATGTTGCCGAGAAGCGCCGCCCGCAGGACGGCCGCATCAAGACGCGCTCGCAAGGCGGGCGTGAGGTCGAGCTGCGCCTGTCGACGATGCCGACCGCCTTCGGCGAGAAGGTCGTCATGCGCATCTTCGACCCGGACATCGTGGTCAAGGAGTTCCGCCAGCTCGGCTTTTCGCCAGACGAGGAAGCGGTCTGGCGCGAGATGGTCGAGCGCCCGCACGGCATCGTCCTTGTCACCGGCCCAACCGGCTCGGGCAAGACCACCACCCTGTACTCGACGCTCAAGGTGCTGGCCACGCCGGATCTCAACGTCTGCACGGTCGAAGACCCGATCGAGATGGTGAGCCCCGAGTTCAACCAGATGCAGGTGCACAACGCGATCGATCTCGATTTCGCCGCCGGCGTGCGCACGCTGATGCGCCAGGATCCCGACATCATCATGGTCGGCGAAATCCGCGACCTCGAGACCGCACAAATGGCGGTGCAGGCCTCACTGACCGGCCATCTCGTGCTGTCGACCCTGCACACCAACGACGCGCCGAGCGCGCTGACCCGCCTGCTCGACCTGGGTGTGCCGAACTACCTGATTCAGTCGACCCTGACCGGCGTGGTCGCGCAGCGCCTCGTGCGCACGCTGTGTCCGCACTGCAAGGAGCCGGTGGCGCTCGACGTGCGTGCCTGGGCCGCACTGACCCAGCGCTGGTCGCTGCCGGTGCCGGAGCAGACCTTCGGGCCGAAGGGTTGCCTCGAGTGCCGCAAGACCGGTTTCCTCGGCCGTACCGGCATCTACGAGATGATGCGCATCTCGCCGCCGCTGCGTGCGCTGATCCAGCCGAACATGGATCTCGCCAAGCTCGGCGAGGCCGCGCTCGCCGAAGGCATGCGGCCGCTGCGGGTGTCGGCGGCGGCCCACGTCGCACGTGGCGTCACCACCGTGCGTGAGGTCATGAACGTGCTGCCGCCGGTGGAGTGATCCCGGCTTGTGCGGGCGTGACGTGCGCCACCACCTCCTGCCTACTTGCGCGCGCGGGCATTGCGGCGGATCGCCTGAAGCGGATCGCCAAGGCGCAGGTTCGAAAGGTAGTCGTTGATTGCTTCGTTGGTCACGTCGTAGAGCGGACGGCCCATCACTGCCGCGGCGGCCTTAAGGCTGTCACGCATGCGCTTGGAGACGCGCAGGCTGGCGTCGCGGACGTCGTCGGTTTCGGCGCTGGATTTTTTCGCGGCCATGATCCCTCCTCGAGGGAATTCTCATTTTGGAATGATGCGGACGTTGCAAATGTCTGTTTGTATTGCAGCGCCAAGTGTAGCGGGGGATTTCCGCAGTGCCCACGCGGGAGCCTGTCGACCAGGTAAGAATTTGTCACGTTCACCCGCGTGGATCGGCAACGACGACGCCGGTCTGCGTACCCATTCAGTTTTCGCGGGCCGGGTCTGCCTCGTCCGTCGCCGTGCGCTGCGCAACCAGGCGCGCGGCAATGATGCCGACCTCATAGAGGAGGCACATCGGCACGGCGAGCAACAATTGCGAGATGACGTCCGGTGGCGTCAGGATTGCCGCGATGACGAAGGCGCCGACGATCGTGTAGGGCCGGCTTCTCACCAGCTGTTCGGGAGTGACCGCGCCGATTGCCACGAGGATGACCAGGGCGACTGGCACCTCGAAGCAGAAGCCGAAGGCGAGAAACAGGATCAGGGCGAAATCGAGGAATCGGCTGATGTCCGGCATGACCGCCACCCCAGCCGGGGCGACGCTGGTCATGAAGGTGAAGACAGCCGGCAGCACCAGGTAGTAGGCGAAGGCGCAGCCGACGTAGAACAAGGTCACTGCCGAGACCAGCAGGGGCAGGGCAAGGCGACGCTCGTGCTTGTACAGGCCCGGCGAGACGAACGCCCAGGCCTGGTACAGGATGAATGGCATCGCCACGAACACGGCGGCGAAGAAGGCGAGCTTGAGCGGTGCGAAGAACGGCGAGGCGACGTCGGTGGCGATCATCGCGCCACCGGCCGGCAGGTGTTCGAGCAGGGGTTTCGCCAGCCAGCCGTAAAGGCGATTGGCGAAGGGAACGAGCGCGACGAGGATCAGCAGCACAGCGGCGACCGCCCTGAGCAGGCGCGCGCGCAGTTCGACCAGGTGACCCATGAACGACAGTTCGCCGTCCGCGGGTGGATCAGCGCGGTTCATCGGACGACGGATCGCTGGGTGTGGTCGGCGATCGCGGATTCACCGCCGACTCGATGTCTGCCGCGGTGCGGCGCAGTTCAGCGGCAAGGTCGAGGTCGTGCTGGGCATCGTGCAGGCCGCGTTTGACGTCTTCGGCGGCGAGCTCGCGCTCGATCTCGGCACGCACACCCTGCCAGCTGTTGCGCATGCGGCGCAGCAGGGCGCCGGCCGTGCGCGCCGCGCCGGGCAGGCGTTCAGGGCCAAGCACGAGCAGGGCGACGACGGCGATCAAGGCCATCTTGCCGAAACTGAGCTCGAACATCGCGGTCGACCTTTGGAGTGCGCTGGCCGACCCCTCAGCGGTCGGCGTGTTCCTTGTCGCGCTCGCCGTTCGAGGCGACGGCCGGCGGATCGGCCTTCAGTTCGGGCTTGGCGGTCTCGTCGCCGTCGTTGAGGCCCTTGCGGAAGCTCTTGATGGCCGAGCCGAGATCACCGCCCACGTTGCGCAGCTTCTTTGTGCCGAACACCAGTGCCACGATGACGAGGACGACGATCCAGTGCCAGATGCTGAAACCACCCATTTCGATCACTCCGGAGTTGTGGGGCGATCGCCTGCCGCGCCCGCATCAGGGCGCAGTGTACTCCTCCAGGCGGTCGCGGAAGTCGACGACCGCGTTCGGTACGTCGCTGACGCCGCCTTCGAAGATGCGTCGTGGCGTCACGCCTTCACCGTAGATGGCCTGGTTGGCCTTGTTGTCGATAGACAGCACCGAGCCGTCAAGGGCGACGCCGGCGAATAAGCCGCGCGCACGCGAGTACGAGAGAATCTCGGCCTTGAGTTGGGCGTCGGTCGCGGCCTGGGCGGTGCGGCCAACCGGCCCTGCGGCAGCCGAGGCGTCGGCGCCGAGGGTGAACTTGCCGTGCACGATCGAGTCGACGCCGCGCTGGGTGCGGAACACCAGCACGACATCGGTCGATGACACGCCAGCCTGGAAGCCGACGCTGCCGCCGGTCAGGTTGACGAAGCTCGGATTCGACCAGGTGCCGTCGGTCGATTTCACCGCGATCAGGCCCTCGCCGCGACGCCCGCCGACGACGAAGCCGGCCTTGATGACATCGGGGACCACAGCGATCGCGTGCGCGCTCTGCAGCAGGTCGCGCGGGATCGCCTTGTCCGGTGCCTGCATGATCTCGTTGAGCACGCGTACGGCGTTCGCGGCGCGCTCGAGCGGTGGGTCGGCCGCCCAGGCATCCGTGCAGCAGGCCAGCGTGACCAGGAAAAGAGCGGCGATTGGGCGCATCAGGGACGACATCGGCAAGAGCTCCGCGAGGATGAACCCGGGCAACCTAGCAGATGAGGCTGAGTGCGCGATGAAGCGCGGTGGTCATCGATGGCGCAGACGGTGTGCGCCGAAGCCAGCGAGGAACAGACCGAGCAGGAGCAGGGCGAGTGGGCTGCGCACCGGCAGGGTCGTCGGTGACCCGCCGCCATTGCCGCCGTCCGGGGCCGTGCACGGAGGTACGCCGAGCGCAAAGCCGTGCATGCCGACCTGGCGCAGTCGCTCGGGGCCGGTGATCGGGCCGAGGATCGTCACCGCGCCGGTATTGCGGTTGATGCGGGCGAGATCGGCCCAGTCGGCAACCGTGTTGCTGCCGGGCGAGGGCGGCACGTAGTTGATGACCGCCCACAGCGTGCCCTGGTTGTCGAAGCTCATCGACACCGAGCTGATCCAAGTACTGTTCGGGATGCCGAACGGACCCACCAGTTCGGCCACGCCGGTTTCGGTGTTGACCCGGTAGAAGTTGTTGTTGCCACGGCCGCCGGCGGCGTACAGCGTTTCACCGCGTGCTACGAGGCCGGTGATCAGCGCCCCGGTGTTGTTGCTAACCTGCTGGGTCACGCGCGCGGCATCGACCCTCCACAGGCGATTCGTCGTGGCCGACGACACCCACATCAGGCCGCTGCAGGTGAAGGTCGCGCCGAAGTCATGGGCATTGAACTGGCCGGTGCCGCTGCCGACATTGAGCGGCGCGACGAAACTGGCCGCGCCGGTCGTGGTGTTGATCGAGACCAGCGGTTTCTGGCTGAGGCTGTCGGAGATCGCGTACAGCGTCTGGTTCGGGTCGAAGGCAAGGCCTTTCAGGTAGCCAAACGGCTGGTTGCCGTAGTTGCCGGCACTGCCGATGTAGGTCGCCTGACGGGTGTTGAGATTGATGCTGTAGAGATCGTCGAATGCCGTGGCATAGGCGGTCGACTGGGCGTGTGCCGCCGGCATCGAAGCGACGACGGGCACTACTGCAGCGAGGATGCAGGCGAGTGTGCGCATGGCGGCAGGCTGTTATCGTTATTAGGTGTCGTCGGCCCCACGGTCCGTGTGGAACGGTTCGAGTCTAGTTCAGCCGTCGACGTCGCGACAAGCGCCCGGTCCTGATCCGGGCATGCCCGCCCCGTTCTGGATGCCAGCCTGCATGCCGCGATTCCTCGCCTTCCGCGAACCCGACGCGCCGGTCCGCAACGCGGTCCTGCTCGTCAACCTGGGCACGCCGGCGGCGCCGACGGCCGCTGCCGTTCGCCGCTATCTTGCTGAATTTCTTGGTGATCCACGCATCGTCGAGCAGCCGCGCTGGCTCTGGTGGCTGGTCCTGCACGGCATCATCCTGCGCTTGCGCCCGCGCCGCTCGGCACGTGCCTACGCCAGGATCTGGACCGCGCAGGGCTCGCCGCTGCAGGTCGGAATGGGCGCCCTCGCCGCGCGCCTGCAGGCACGACTGGGCGGCGGCCGCGAAGGCGGTCCGGCCGTGCGCCATGCGATGCGCTATGGCGATCCGTCGATCCCGGGCGTCCTGCGTGAACTCGGTGCGCTCGGCCTGCGCCGCCTGATCGTGCTGCCGCTGTTCCCGCAGTATTCGGCGACCACGGCGGCCTCGGTGCTCGATGCGATCGGCGCCGAGCTGCGCCGCTGGCGCGCGGTCCCCGAACTGCGCTTCATCAACGACTATCACGTCGACGCGCACCACATCGAGGCACTCGCACGCAGCGTCGAGGCGCACTGGCGCGAACATGGGCGCGGCGACGCATTGTTGCTGTCGTTCCACGGCATCCCCGAGCGCTACGTGCGCGAGGGCGACCCATACCGCGACCAGGTCGAGGCGACGGCGCAAGCCCTGCGCAAGCGACTCGGCCTCGATGGACGATCGCTTAAGGTCGGATTCCAGTCCCGTGTCGGCCGTGAGCCATGGCTCGCGCCCTACGCCGACCGCCTGCTCGCCGCGCTGCCCGGGGAGGGTGTGCGCCGGCTCGATGTGCTCTGCCCGGGGTTCTCGGTCGACTGCCTGGAGACGCTCGAGGAAATCGCCATCGCTGGCCGTGAGACCTTCCTCGCCGCTGGTGGCGACAGCCTGCGCTACATCCCGTGTCTGAATGACAGCGCCGACCAGGTCGAGGCGCTGGCGGCCCTGGTCGTGCGCCACGCACAGGGCTGGGACGAATTCGATGCCGCGGTCAGCAGTGGCTGAGGCCATGGTCGATGTGCGCGAACGGCGCATCGCCTTGCGCCACATCGAACTCGCGGCGAAGTGCTGGGGCGATCCGGACCTGCCGCCGCTGCTGGCCGTGCATGGCTGGCTCGACAATGCCGCTTCGTTCGACCTCGTGGCGCCGCTGCTTGCCGTGCGGCGCCATGTCGTGGCCGTCGATCTCGCCGGTCACGGTCGGTCCGCCCATCGTGCGCCCGGCCAGTGGTACGCCTTTGTCGACTATCTCGACGAAATCGGCGAGCTCGTCATGCAGCTGGGCGGTCATGTCGACCTGCTTGGCCATTCGCTCGGTGCCGCGCTGGTATCGGTGTATGCCTCGCTTGCGCCGCAAGGCGTCGGTCGTCTCGCGTTGGTCGAGGGACTCGGGCCGCTCACGCTCGAACCTGCCGAAGCGCATGCGCAGTTGCGTCGCGCCTTCGAGGCGCGCATGGCCTTCGAAGGCCGCCTGCGCGTGTTCGCGGATCTTGGCGCGGCGGTCGCCGCACGCGTGCGCGCCGGCGGACTGACGATGGAAGCTGCGCGCATGCTCGTCACACGCGGCACGCACGCGGTCGATGGTGGTTTCACCTGGTCGAGCGATCCACGCCTCACCCTGCCCAGTGCGCAACGCTACAGCGAGGAACAGCTCGCACCGATGCTGGCCGCGATCAAGGCGCCGACCCTGCTCGTGCTCGCCGAGCCCGGCGCACCGTACCTGCCGCGCGAATCACTCGAGCAGCGCATCGCCCGGGTGGATGACATCGAGGTCGTGCGCATGAGCGGCAGCCATCACCTGCACATGGACCATCCTGGCGAGGTCGCGGCTTGCGTGGCGGCGTTCCTCGACCGGCCTCTTCCGTAGGAGCACGTTCACCGGCGATGCTTCTGCCTGACCGCATCGAAAAGCATCGCCCCTGAAGGGGCTCCCATTACGGTGTGGTGCGGACCAGCCGGTTCAATTCGGCCTTGATCGCCTGGCCGTTGTGGCGAAGCCAATCGCGCTGGTCGCGCCAGTCCGGCAACAGCGACTCGACCAGCGCCCAGTATCGTGGCGAGTGGCTGCGGATGCGCAGGTGGCAGAGTTCGTGGACGACGACGTAACGCAACACCTGCGCGGGTGCGAGGGCGAGGGCGAGGTCGAGGGTCACGCGGTCGCGCGTGTCGAGGCTGCCCCACAGGCTCCTGAGTGGGCGGATGCGCACGCCGGTCGGTGCCATGCGCAGTTCCGCACTGTAGCGCGCCAGCCAGTGCGAGACGTCGCGGCGGATCCCGGCCTCGAGGAAGCTGCGCAGCAGGCCGCGCGCGGTTTCGAGTGCGCGGCGGTGCGCGTGCGGCAGGGTGACGACGAGCCGGCCACCTTCCTGTTCGACGCGTGGATAGTCGCCGTCACGCCATGACAGCGGCGTGGTTTCGCCGCGCAGCGGGATCATGGTGGCGATGCCGACAGCCAGCGCGGGCGGGCTTGCGCCGAGTTTGAGTTCGTCGAGTTTGCGTTCGAGCCATTCGCCGTGCTTGCGCAGGAATGCATCAACCTGGGCCGGATGCGTGCCGTGCGGATAGGTGATGCGGGCGCCGGCCGAGGTCACGGTCAGGCGCAGCCGTCGCGCGCGTGGATGACACAGGCGCAGCACCTTGATCGTCGCGCCGGCCGGGGTCGGCCATTCGAGGTAGTCGTCGGCGGTGTCCAGAGTCATGGTCCGAGCCGCGATCAGTCGCGTTCGTCTGGACGCGGCAGGCCGAACCATTCGTCCAGTTTCTCCAGCAGACGCTTCAGCTCCAGCGTCATCAGCGCAAAGCGTGCATCGAGCTCCTGCCGGGCCGACTCCGCGCTGTCCTCGCCGAGTTCGTCGAGCACCACGTCGAGGAAGCGCAGCTTGCGCACCGTCAGGTCCTCGCCGAGCACGAATGCGATGCGTTCATCCAGTTCGAGGCCGAGCTGGAAAACCTGCTTGCCCGATTTCAGGTGCTCGCGGATCTCGTCCGATTCGAGCTCCTGGCGCCGGCAGCGCACCACCGCGCCGGCCTCGACCGGGTCGCGCAACTCGATCTCATCGCCCCAGGCCAGGCCTGCCGGAAGCTTGCCGTGAGCCAGCCAGCCGGTCATCAGCGCGCGTGGCGACTCCACAGGGGCCATCGGCGTCGCCGGGAACCGCCCGAGCCCCTCGCGGATCGCGGTTACGGTGTCCTCGGCGGCCCTGCGGCTGGCCGTGTCGACGACCAGCCAGCCGGTTTCGGTATCCACATAGGCCGCCAGGCGCGAGGGTCGCACGAACGCGCGCGGCAGCAGTTCGTTGATGACTTCGTCCTTCAAGCGCTTGCGCTCGCGCGCACCGATGCGGCGCGATTCCTTTTCGCTGATCTTGGCGATCTTGTTCGCGAGTTCTTCGGCGATCACCGATGCTGGCAGCAGTTTGTCCTCGCTGCCGATGCTCAGCAGGGCGTAAGGGCCAACCCGGTGCACGAGTTCCTCTGCATCGCGGCCGTAGGGTGAAACGAAGCCGCGCGTGGCCATCTCGATAGGGCCGCATGGGCGCAGGCGATGGTCGTCCAGTTCCTTCTCGAGCTTTTTCAGGGATCTGGCGCAGGATTCGGGGAAACGGAACAGGGTCAGGTTGCGAAAGAACATGCGATCGACGGTTTCAGTCCGGGAGAAGGGGCGGCCGCAGGCTCGCTGCGGCGGGTCGCGTATTGTGAGACCTGCGCGCTGTTCCGGCATCTGGGGAGGCCCTGATTCTGCCCTTCGCCGCTGAAGTCGCTCCTGGCCGGTGACGCCGTTGCGGGATCGATCAGAGCATCCTCAGTGTTCCCCGTGAACCGGGCTCTGCTGTGGATGCCGGTGCGGTCCTTCCAGGCGTTCGAGTCCGCGAAAGTCGAACAATGCCGGATCGGCGAGCTGGGACGGTGCCACACGGGTCAGGGCGCGGAAGATGTTCTCGCTGCGACCGGGTTGGATGCGCTCCCACTCGGCGAGCATGGCCTTGATCGCCTTGCGCTGGAGATTCTCCTGCGAGCCGCACAGGTTGCACGGCAGGATCGGGAACGCGCGTGCAGCGGCGTAGGCGGCGATGTCGGCCTCGGCGCAGTAGGCGAGCGGGCGGATCAGGACGTTGCGGCCATCGTCCGAGCGCAGTTTCGGCGGCATCGCCTTGAGGGTCGACTGATGGAACATGCTGAGGAACAGCGTCTCGACGATGTCGTCGCGGTGATGTCCGAGGGCGATGCGCGTGTAGCCGTGCTCGGCAGCGAACCTGTAGAGCGCACCGCGGCGCAGGCGCGAACACAGCGAGCACATCGTGCGGCCCTCGGGCACGGTGCGCTTGACCACCGTGTAGGTATCCTGTTCGAGCACGTGGAACGGGACGCCGCGCCGGGCCAACTCGGCCGGCATGACCGTGGGGTCGTAGCCCGGCTGCTTCTGGTCGAGATGCACGGCCGCAATCTCGAACGACAGCGGCGCCTTCGCGCGCAGTTGCAGCAGGATGTCGAGCAGGGTCCACGAATCCTTGCCGCCAGACAGGCAGACCATGACGCGGTCGCCATCGGCGATCATGCCGTAGTCGGCGATCGCCCGGCCTGCCAGGTGACGCAGGCGCGAGGCAAGGCGTTCGGTGTCGCGTTCAGGCGGTCGGTCGGCGGTCATCGGGGCGGCATGCGCGGGGTGCCCGATTGTAGCGGCCGGCGGTGTGCCGACGACCGTGCGTGGCGCTACACTCGGCGCTCCACGAGAGGATCGGCATGCAACCCGAAGACCCCGCCGCGATCGTGCGTCGTCTGGCCGAGCTCAAGATCGAGCATCGCGACCTCGATGCGTTGATCGCGCGTTGGAGTCTCGAACCCGGTAGCGATGAACTCGAGATCAAGCGCCTCAAGCGGCGCAAGCTGCATCTCAAGGACAGCATTGCGCTGCTCGAGAGCCGGTTGATTCCCGACCTCGATGCCTGACGGCCATTCCGTGGGAGCGGCTGACCAGCCGTTCGCCTGCTGAAAGCCGGCGGCGATCTTTTCCACTCTCGCGCCTGTCTCCAACCGGGAGCCATCGCGGATGACGCTGCTCCCACAGAGCAAATCTCCGCGGCTGAAGAGTCCACAACCCGGGGCGCGATCCGTTATGCCGCCTCGCTCTCGCTCGACGGCGTTGCCGTGGCCGCGCGGTTCTCCGCGGTGAGCTTGAGGATGCCGTGGCGGATGTCCCGGCTGAGGATCACCTTGGCTTCCTTGACCAGTTCCTCGAGGCCGGCATCGAAATCGAGCTTGTTCGACTCGTCGGGCCAGACCACGCGGCGCTCGCGCAGTTTCTGGATGAAGCCGCGGAACAGCGAGCGGTCGAAGAACTCCGGCGCATTGAGCTCGTGCAGCAGCGACAGACGTTGTGCGGTCAGGAAGCAGAGGTTCTCCAGCTCGCCGGCCGACAGCGAGCCACGGCCGTTGCTGACCAGCAAGGCGATCGTGATGTAGTAGCGTTCGACCGCCTGCAGCAGGCTGTGCGAGATCGCGCGCAGGCGGAATGCGCTGTCGCTCTGGCCCGGCGCGCGCTCGATCACGCGGCCGTCGGCATCGGCTTCGAGCAGGCCGCGTGCGACGAGGACGTCGAGGGTGGCCTCGAGGCGCTGGGTGAAGCCGGCTTCATCCCATGGCAGGAACCACTCGGCCTGGATGAACGGGTAGATCAGTCGGCCGAGGCGCAGGATCGAGGTGCGCGCCATGCGCCGGTTGTTGAGGAAGCAGCAGGCAATCCAGGCCGGCGCCACGAACAGGTGCTGCACGTTGTTGCGGAAGTACGAGAGCAGCACTGCGTTGTCGCCCTCGGCCATCAGCACGTCGCCGAGCGGATGCTTGACCCGGCGGATCCATTGCATGCCTTCGGCATAGGCGACGACCTCGCCGGCGCTCATCGCCGTGACCGTCACGCGCTCGCCGTAGGGCAGGGCAACGAGCAGGTCCTTGCACAGGTCGATCTGGGCGACGAGGTCGGCCTCGGCCATGGCGTGCTTGGGCATCGCCAGCAGGGCGAGGGCGACGAGGTTGATCGGATTGACGTCTGCGGCGCGGTTGACATTGACCTGGATGCGCTCGGCAAGTGCGTCGACGGCGGCGTTGAGCCAGTCCGGTCTCTCGTCCGGGGTGGCCGTCGCCGCGCGCCAGTCCGGCACGTTCGCGTCGAGCAGTGCGGCAAGCTCGATCGGTTCGCCGAAGTTGATGGTGACTCGACCGTAGCGCTGGCGCAGTACCTTGACCGAGCGCAGCAGGCCAAGCAGGGATTCCTTCTCCTTGGCCTTGCCGGAAAGTTCGCCGATGTAGGACTTGCCCTCCATCAGCTTTTCGTAGCCGATGTAGACGGGCTGGAAGATCACTGGCCGGCGCGATTCGCGCAGGAAGCTGCGCAGGGTCATGGCCAGCATGCCGGCCTTCGGTTGCAGCAGGCGGCCGGTGCGCGAACGGCCGCCTTCGATGAAGTACTCAAGGGCGACGCCACGCACGAAGAGCTGGCTCACGTACTCGGTGAACACTGCCGAGTAGAGCGCGTTCGACTTGAAACTGCGGCGCAGGAAGAATGCACCGCCACGGCGCAGGATCGGACCGATCACCGGCAGGTTCAGGTTGACCCCGGCGGCGATATGCGGCGGCACGAGGCCATTCTGGTAGAGCTGGTAGCTCAGCAGCAGGTAGTCGATGTGGCTGCGGTGGCAGGGCACGTAGATCACCTCGTGGCCCGGTGCGACCGCACGCAGGCGCTCGAAGTGGTGCATGACGACGCCGCCGTAGAGCTTGTTCCAGAACGCGATCAGCATGAACGACAGCGAACGCACGACCGTGTGCGAATAGTCTGCGGCGATCTCCAGCGCATAGCTGCGTGCGCGCCGCTGCGCCTGGTCGAGGCGGATGTTCTCCTTTGTCGCAACCGCGGAGATCGCGGCGACGACCGGCTCGGCGTTGACCACGCTGTCGACCACCGTGCGCCGGTGCGAGAGATCGGCGCCGATGATCGTCGTTCGCACGCGCCGGAAGTGCACGCGCAGCACGCGCGCGAGCTTGCGCACGCTGCGCTCCAGCGGCACATCGTGTGGTTCGCCGAGCGTGTCGCGCAGCGACACCGGCGCTGAGAACTGCACGATCGTGTCGCGGCCGTTGAGCAGGATCGCGAGCAGACGGCGGAAACGGCCGACCACGACCCAGTTCTCGGCGAACAGCACGCGGAACCAGCCGGACTGTCGGTCCGGCGCGCGGCCGACGAAGATCGACACCGGCACCAGACGCACGTCGAGCGTCGGATCAGCGGCGACCAGTTCGGCGAGCTGGCCCAGTGTCTCCGAGCGCGTGGCGGGATTGCGCCTGCGCCAGAGGCCCGGGCGCGGCGTCAGCGCGATGATTGCGCGTGTGCGCCGGATCGGCAGCAGCGCGGCGGCTTCGTATGGCGAGGGCAGGGCCGCCTCGCGGCAAGCCTGTTCAAGGATCAGGGTGTCGGAAAGGCCGTAGCGTTCGACGACGTAGACCGTCGCCGGTCCATCGGCCGGGATCAGCGCCTGCGGCTCACGCGGCTCGCGGCGAATGCGGATCCACGGACGCAGCATCGCGCCGAGGACCTTGAGCCAGCCGGGACCGCGGGCGGGCTCGGTTGGCGCATGCAAGGGGAGATTCTGCTGCTCCATCGGCTGTGGCGCGTGCGGCGGGAGGGCACCGTGACGATGGCCTCCCGCGCGTGCATCACCCGTTGCCCGCCTTCGGCGCGGTGACGTCGCCGCCGGCCTTGCGCTCGGCGATCTTGTCGATCGTGTCCTTGCCATACCAACGACCGTCGATCTTCACCATGTCGGTATGGGTCGACAGTGGCGCGCCGAGGAAGCTGTAGCTGACCCGGACCTTGGCATGCGTACCGTCGTTCGACACCACCTCGGTCGTCACCGAGTCGAGCGCCTGGTCGATCGACAGGCCGTAGCCATCGAGCAACTGCTTGAGGCCGTTGAAGGCGATCCCGAGCTTTGGTGCGGCGTGCTCGAAGTCGAGCGCACGCGCCTCGTCGAGGGTCTTGATGTCGAGCGCGCGGGCGGTGGTCGCCAGTGTCTCGAGTGACTTGCGCACCAGTGTCGGGTCGGTGAACGGGGTTTTCTGCGCCCACTCGCCGAGCGACTTCACCGCGGCGAGGGCTTGTTCCTTCTCCGCCGGCGAAAGCTCGTTGCTCTGCTGCACGAGGCCCTGCAGGTAGCCCTGGCCCATGGCGACCATGCCGGGCAGCTGCGCCTTGTACTGCGCGTCGAACTGCTTGAGGTCGGGTTCGATCTCGGCATAGATCGCGTCGACCGCATCCGGTGCGGTCAGCTTGGCCATCGCCTCGGCGAAACGCGTGCGATCCTCGTCGCTGATCTCTGGCTGGCTGCTGCGATCGTTCCATTCGGACTTGATGCGCGCGAACTCGGCCGGCGGCAGCAGGTGTTCGACCAGACCGGCGATGTCGCCCTGGCGGGCCAGGCGCGCCGAGGCGAGGATGGCCTCGTCAGGCCGGTCGGCCCCGCTGCCGGCGGATGCGCCGGACTTGGCGCCATCGTTGTTGCATCCGGCAGTGACGGCGAGGAGCGCGCCGATGACGGTCGCCTGGGCAAGTTTCTTGAACATGGGAGGCTCAGTGCTGGAATCGGGGACGCGCACTCTAGCAGTCTGCCCGAGCGTGGTCATGCCGTGGCCCTGGCCGTGCTGTGTTGGATCGGGCTGGACGACGCGCGCGAACTGCCCAAGAAAAAACCCGGAGGGCGTGGTGCCTTCCGGGTCGAATCCGGCAGAGCCGGAGGGGGAATCTGTGCGTCGTTCTTGCCGCTGACGGAGCGTTCGGGGCAACCGGGCGTCGTCCTGGCAGGCATGTTACTTAAGCGTTATTGCTAATGCAACACTTGAACATGCGCATGATAACTCATTGATATTATTCAATTACTCGAAACGCAATGCGCTCAACTTGGCTTTCCGGCGCTCGCCTTCGGGGAGTGACCACTGGTTGTTGAACAGGGCTGGCTCCCATGAGCCGTAGGTCGGGTTCGGCAGCACGAACCAGCGCGTGCCGATCCAGTCCAGGTACGGCTCGATCGCACGCCGGCGCCCGTCCACGGTGTTGGCCTCGATATCGATGAAGTCGCCGAGCTGGTCGCCAACCTGCATCAGCACGCGATGGTCGCGCGCGATCAGCTGGCGCCGGCAGCCCTTCTCGCTGCCATGCTGCTCGCAGCCTTCGACCAAGGTGCCGAGGCCGAGAAAGACATCCTTGCCCGCGGCGATCGGAAAGCCGAGCTTGCGCAGATTCGACAGGGTCGCGTCGCGCAGGTCGGCGGCGCGGTTGGACAGGTAGAACACGGTCACGCCGAGCTTGTCGGCATGGCGGGCGAACTCGAGCGCGCCCGGAATCGCTGGCGCGCGCTCCTCGCGGCACCACTGCGCCCAGGTGAACTCGTCGTACGAGGTACCGTCCCTGACCAGCCGCGCCTGGTAGGGTGAGTTGTCCAGCACGGTTTCGTCGATGTCGACGATGACCGCGGTATTCCGGCCCGTGTACGGTGCCTTGCGCGTGCCCTCGGGCAGGGCCTCCCAGCGTCGGTCAGCGAGCGCGCTGCGCAGATGCTCCTGCGCGTCGCGCCAGGCCTGGCGGTAGATAAGGTCGCGTTCGATCGCCGTCTGCGTCCACGCCACTGCGTTGAGATTGTCGTTTGCGGCGGGGGCGGTTGGTGCCGGCGCGGCCTCGGTCACCGAGGTTGCGGATGACCCGGTGTCAGCGCGGTCGTCCGGACGTGGCGCCTTGCTCGCACAGCCGGTGGCAACCAGGGCCAGCATCAGGACGGCGGCAAACGGCTTCGACATGCAGGTTCTCCCGGGTGATCGGATGCAATGGTCGCGGGAGTCTACGACAGGCCCGTGACGGATCGGGCTGGCGAACTTGTGGAGCGGCTGACAGACTGCGCGGCGCCGCCCTGCCTGGTTCTGCAATGTCGCTGCCGGTTCCCATCTCTCCCGCACGTCTGAAACTCGTCAGCCATGTACTGATGGGCCTCGGCCTGCTGCTCGTGCTGCATCTGCACCTGCTGCCCGCCCTGCTTGCCGGCCTGCTCGTCTACGCGTTGGTCAACGCGCTCGCGCCGGCCGTGCAGAAGCGCCTGCCCGGCGCGCATGCGCACTGGCTGGTCGTTGCCCTGCTGGCGGCGGTCGTGGTCGGCCTGCTCACCTTCATGATCGTCGTAGCGATCGCCTACCTCGGCAGCGAGCACGGCAACCCGAGCGTGCTGTTCGAGCGCCTGACACCGCTGATCGAACGCGCCCGTGCGCAACTGCCGGCCTTCGTCGATGCCTGGCTGCCGGAGAACGTCGACGAGATCCGCGCGGCGATCATGGAGTGGTTGCGCGAACACGCCGCCCAGCTCCAGGTCGCCGGCCAGGCCGCGGTGCGCGTGACCGTGCAGCTGCTGATCGGCATGATTCTTGGCGCGATGCTGTCACTGCACACCGCGCGCCTGCGTCCACCCGGTGGCCCCTTGGCGGATGCGCTCAACGAGCGTTGCGCGCGCCTGGTCGGTTCGTTCCACGACATCGTCTTCGCCCAGGTCAAGATCTCGGCGCTCAATACCCTGTTCACCGGCTTGTTCCTGCTCGTCGCGCTGCCGCTGTTCGGCGTTCAGTTGCCGCTGGCCAAGAGCCTGGTTGTCGCCACTTTCGTGTGTGGCCTGCTGCCGGTGGTCGGCAACCTCATTTCGAACACGCTGATCTTCATCGTCGGCATGTCGGTGTCGCCGTGGGTCGCGGTCACCGCGCTTGGCTACCTCATCGTCATCCACAAGCTCGAATACTTCCTCAACGCCCGCATCATCGGCACGCAGATCCGTTCGCGCGCCTGGGAATTGCTGATCGCGATGCTGGCCATGGAAGCCGCGTTCGGCCTAGGCGGGGTCGTTGCCGCGCCGATCTACTATGCCTACCTCAAGCGCGAGCTGGAGTCGGCGAAGCTGATCTGACCCGAAGGCGTTCCCGGCGTCGCGCCGGTGCCCTCGCGCCGCGGCTGGCTTTGCTCCGTACACGCCGCCTGCAGGTTCTCGGCAATGCCCTGGCGGGCAGGGCGGCGGCAGCCGTTCCGGACGTACACTTCGCGCATGTCCGCACCAGCGCCCATCATCGTCCGCCACCTGCGTCAGAGTCTGCTGTGGCCGCTGCGCCTGGTCGGCGGTGCCGCCGATGACGATGCAGAGCGACGACAGATGCCGTGGCGGGCCCTGCAGGAACTTGGTGACGCCAGCCCATGGCGCGAGCACGTCGACGAGTACCACGGCAGCGGTTTCCACGAACGCCACTACAACGAGTTCGTCAGTTTCCTGCCTTATGTTCAGCGCTTCCTGTACGGGGAGGGACGCTCACGGCAGGGCGCTGGTGATGCCGCGCAGGGTTCGCCGATGCGCGTGTTCCGCCGCCACGACCTCGCCGCGCTGCGCGTGCAGCTGCGCCCCGGCGAGGCGCAGCTGCTGCTGCGCGTCGAACACGTCGACCTGATCTTCTTTTTCGGCGTGGACATCGTCTTGCTCAACGTCGAGCTGTCGACGGACGATCTGCCGCTGGCGCAGGCACGCGAGCTGATGTACCGCTCCGGCCGTGCCTATCCGGCGGGCTGGGATGCCGGTGGGGAACCGTTGCACTGCCCGTCCAGCGTGGCATGGCTGGATGCGCAGGGCCGGGAGGTTGTGTGCAGCGATGCCGCCGACCGGGCACTCTTTCTGACCCATGTCGCCGAGCATCGTGCGCCGCGCATCGCCGCGCATTGGGATTACGTGATGGCGCCGCTGGTCAACCATCATTCCGGGCGTCCGGGCGCGTTGCGCTATCGCCAGATCGAGTACTACCGCATGCCAATGATGGCCTACCTCGCGGTGGACGAACCGTCGCGGCTGACGCGCGACGACTACCTGCGGCTGGCCCTGGTCACGGGCAGCCACGACCGCGCAGGTTGCGATGCGTTTGCGCCCGCCGACTTCGAGCAACAGTATTGCTACGACCGCTTCTGGACCGACTCCGGCGTGGCGCCGCGCACGCGCTACCTGTGCTCGGGTTTGTCGTTGGTGGTGACGGGCGATGCGCACAGCAGCTACTTCCGCGACGCCGAACGCGGCGCGCTGGCGCAGTTCCGCCACCAGCATTTCCTCCTGTTCCTGATCGCGCATTTCCAGAAGGCGGCGCTCCTGATGATGTCCGACCAGCTGGCCGAGGCGCTGATGGCACTGGATGTGAAGCGACCCGATACGGTCAAGCGCTTCAAGCGGCAGATCCGCCGCAACTATGTCGCCTTCCTCAGCTTCACCCACCGCTACTGGTTCCACGAGATCAGCGAACAGGCGCATGTGAAGGCGTTGTTCCGCATGTGCACACGTCACCTCGGCATCGATGGCGTCTACGCCGAGGTCAAGGAGCGCATCCATGACATGAGCAGCTATCTCGACGCCGATGCGCTGCGTCGTCAGGCCAACACGGTGGTGCGCCTGACCGTGGTCACCATCTTCGGACTGGTCGGGACCATTACCGCCGGCCTGCTCGGCATGAGCCTGCTGGCTGGACCGAACACTCCGGTGCTCGAGCGCGTGCTGACCTTCATCGGTGTGTTGGCGGCCGCCGCGGCGCTGACGATCTACACCATCGTCAAGTCCAAACGGCTGTCCGACTTCCTCGATGTCGTGTCCGACGAGCGCGTCGGCGGATGGAACAAGCTGCGCGCGCTGGTGGCGGTGTGGCGGCGCGAGCCAATGTAGGACCCGTTGAGGAAGATCCGATCAAATCCTGTAGCGGCTGAAGCCGCCCCACAAGATCTTGATTTCTTGGGCGACTGCCGCCGTGAAGGGCAGGATCAGAGCATCCTCAAGGATGCCCTGATCCATTCCACGACGGCGTCACCGTCCTGTGCGGGCGCAGATCAAGGCGCGAGACCTTGACGGGCGAGCGGCCGAGGAAGGAGCCCCTACGGCTGTTTCGGTCGGGCGAAATCGGCGCCCGGTTTCCACTGCGGGAAGGTCGTCTCGTCGGCGAGCCTGCGGCCGACCGCGTACAGTGCTTCGAGATCCTGCACGACGCCGCGGTAGTCCCAGTTCGGGTCGTAGTTGTCGCCCGGCTTGTGGTAGCGGTTGGTCGTGTAGTCATCCGCGGCCTTGCGGCCAGCCGACTCGCCACCGTCGACGAGGTCGAGACCGCCGGCGGCATACAGTGCCGGCACGCCGGCACGTGCGAAGTTGACGTGGTCGGAACGGAAGAAGAATCCCTTTTCGGGCTCCTCGTCACCGCTGATGACACGACCCTGCGCCGCGGCCGCTTCCTCGATGTAGTCGTCGAGTTCGGACTGGCCGAGGCCGATCACGGTGATGTTCCTGGTCGGGCCGCCGACAGGCAGCGCGTCGAGGTTGATGTTGGCCACGGTCTTGTCGAGCGGGAAGCTCGGATGGGCGACATAGTAGGCGGCGCCAAGCAGACCCGACTCCTCCAGCGTGACCGCGTTGAACACGATCGAGCGCTGCGGCGGTGGTTGCTGGGCGGCGAAGGCTTCGGCGATCTCGATGATGCCGGCGACGCCGGTCGCGTTGTCGATCGCGCCGTTGTAGATGTGATCCTCGCCTTCGAGCGCGTCGTTCCTGCCGAGGTGGTCCCAGTGCGCCGTGTAGACGATTGCTTCGTCCGGGCGCGTGCTGCCTGGCAGGTAGCCGATGACGTTCTCCGAGGAGGAGTTTTCGATCGTGCTGCGATAGCGCGTGCCGAGCTTCGCATCGAGCACGGTCGGCTTGAAGCCGCGCAGGTCGGCGCTCTTCTTCAAGGCGTCGAAATCGGCACCGGCGGCGGCGAACAGGCGCCGCGCGGCGTCCTCGGTCAGCCAGCCGGCGGTGGTCAGGCGCGGACCCGGTTCTTCGCTCGGCGGCAGCGACTGGCGCGGCCCCGACCAGCCGCTTTCGACGACACCGAACGGATAACCGGCGCCCGGTGTCTCGTGGACGATGAAGGCGGCCGCGGCGCCCTTGCGCGCGGCTTCCTCGTACTTGTAGGTCCAGCGCCCGTAGTAGGTCAGCGTGCGGCCCTTGAACAGGTCGGGGTCCTGGTTGCCCCAACCTGGATCGTTGACGAGGACGATCACCGTCTTGCCCTTCACGTCGACATCGGCGTAGTCGTTCCAGTCCGGCGCGTCGACGCCGTAGCCGACGAAGACGATCGGCGAATCGACGAGGTCGACCTCGGCACTCGCGTCGAGCGTGCCGACCACCATGTCGGTGGCGAAGGCGAAGGTCTCCTTGCCCTTGGCGCCGCTGACTTCGAGTGTCGTTGCGGCCGCGTCGACGAGCGTGGTCTGGATCATCGGCACGGTCTGGAACCAGCTGCCCTTGTTGCCGGGCTTGAGGCCGATGCGTTCGAACTGGTCCTTGATGTACGCGGTTGTCGCGCGCTCGCCGATCGTTCCGGGCTTGCGGCCCTCGAACTGGTCGGAAGCCAGGCGTTCGAGGCGCGCGGCGAAATCCTCGGCCTTGATCGCCGCATCAAACTTGCCCTCCGCGGTCGGCGTGACCGGGGCGGGCCTGCTCGGCATCCCGGCGTCGGTCGTGGCCGGCGTCGAAGTTTCCGGCGCGGGAGTGGACTCCTGCTTGCCGCAGGCGGTGAGGGCCAGTGCGACGGCACAGGCAAGAGCGAGGCGAACCATGGACGGACTCCACACAGGGGCGGGTCGGTGATTCTAGCGCCGGAAGGATGGAGCGCCGGCAATCCAACGATCATCTCTGCCATTCCCCATGCCAGGCTCCATGCCTCGATCCCCGCCTTACAATGCGCGCCCCGTCGCCGGAATCCGAGATGAGCACCGACATCCTCAGCCGCATCCTCGCCCGCAAGGCCGAGGAGGTCGCCGCGCGCCAGGCGCGCCAGCCGCTCGCCGAACTCATTGCGCGCTGCCGCGACCTGCCCGACACGCGCGGTTTTGCCGCGGCGATCGAAGCGGCGATCGAGTCCGGCCGTGCGGCGGTCATCGCCGAGATCAAGAGAGCCAGTCCGAGCAAGGGCGTGATCCGTGCCGATTTCGATCCCGCTGCGATCGCGGCGAGCTATGCGCGCGCCGGCGCGACCTGCCTGTCGGTGTTGACCGATGCCGATTTCTTCCAGGGCCATGAGGACTGCCTCGTGCAGGCGCGTGGCGCATGCGCGCTGCCGGTGCTGCGCAAGGACTTCACGATCGACCCGTATCAGGTCTACGAAGCGCGCCTGATCGGCGCCGACGCAATCCTGCTGATCGTCGCCGCGCTCGATGACGCGGCCTTGCTCGAGCTGGCCCTGCTCGCCGCCGAGCTCGATCTCGACGTGCTCGTCGAGGCTCACGACGGTGACGAGCTCGAACGTGCGCTGGCCCTGCCGGTGCCGCTGATCGGCGTGAACAACCGCGACCTGCGCACCTTCGAGGTGTCGCTCGACACCTCGATCGGACTGCGCGCGCGTGTCGATGACGGTCGCGTCTTCGTCACCGAGAGCGGCATCACCACGGCGGGCGACGTCGCCCGCCTGCGTGCCGCCGGCATCGATGCTTTCCTCGTCGGCGAGACCTTCATGCGTGCTGCCGACCCCGGCGCTGCGCTGGCCGGGCTGTTCTTCCAGCCGTGAGCGCGGCCGACGACGACACCACTGCATCGATCGATGCGGTGCCGGAACCGCGCATCGTTCTGTTCGACTTCGACGGCGTGCTGATCCGCGGCGACTCGTTTGCCGCCTTCATGCGCGCGCGCTACCGGCAGGCGCCATGGCGCCTGTGCCTGGCCATGCCGCTGGCGTTGCTGGCGAGTCCGCTGGCGCTGAGCCGACGCGGACGCTGGCGGATCGTGCGCCTGCTCGTGCGCGTGAACCTGCTCGGCCTCGACGAAGCGCGTTATCGCTCGCTCGCCGCCGCCTTCGCGCGAGAGCATGCCGAACGCCCGCGCATCTTCCTGCGCGATGGCATCACCGCGCTGCGGCGGCATCTGACCAACGGCGATCGCGTCATTGTCGTCACCGGCTGCGAACAGCACGTCGCGCGCGGCCTGTTCGAGGCAATCGGCCTGGATGGTTTCGAGCTTGTTGCCTCGCGTGTGGAGCCCGGCTGGTTCGGCCTGCGCACGGCAGTGCACTGTTTCGGCCCGCGCAAGCCGCGCGAACTCGCCGCCTATGGCATCGCGTCGCCCTGGGCGGTCGCCTATACCGATTCCCCGGCCGACGCGCCGATGCTGCGCGAGGCGCAGGATGCCGTGCTCGTCAACGCCACGCCGAAGGCTTGCCGCGCTCTCGAACGTGCGCTCGGACGCAGCGTGCGGCGGGTGGAGTGGCGTTGAGCAGCACCAATGGAACCCCTGTAATGGGGGCCCGTTCACGGGCGATGTTTTCGCTTCGCGCGACCAGAAGCATCTGCGTGGCCGCGATTGCGCCGATCAGCCCTCGCTGCTGGCCCGTCGGCCGAGCACCACGATGGTCTTGCCCGACACGGTGATCATGCCTTGTTCCTCGAGCTGCTTGAGCACGCGTCCGACCATCTCGCGCGAGCAGCCGACGATGCGGCTGATTTCCTGGCGCGAGATGCGGATCTGCATGCCTTCCGGGTGCGACATCGCATCGGGCTCGTCGGTGAGGTCGATCAGTGTCTTGGCGACGCGGCCGGTCACGTCCATGAAGGCCAGGCGGCTGACCTTGCGGCTGGTGTGCAGCAAGCGGTTGGTGAGTTGCGAACCGATCGCGAACAGGATCTTCGGGCATTCCTCGCGCAGCGGACCCTCGAACAGGTTGAACATGCGTTCGTAGCCGATCTCGGCCAGTTCGCAGGGCGTGCGCGTGCGCACCATGACTTCGCGGCGCGGGGTCTCGACGAAGATGCCCATCTCGCCGATGAACTCACCGCGGTTGAGGTAGGCGAGGATCAGCTCACGCCCTTCCTCGTCCTCCGAGGACACGGTCAACGAACCGTCGATGACGTAGTAGAGGATGTTGGCCGAATCACCCGGACGGATGATCGCCGTCTTGCTCGGATAGCGGCGGCGGTGGCACATGCCAAGGAAGCGCTCCATCGCCGCGCGGTCGGGCTGCAGCGATGGTGGAGCCTGCACTTTGGAAACGTTGCGCTGCAGGGTGTAGCGGAAATCGGCCATCTTCACTCGGCTGTCTCCCAAGGCGACGCGGAGGGCACGCACAAATGCGCGAGAAATTCCATCGACTGCACCCCTGCGCGCAGTCGATCCGCATCTTATTGCAATTCCGGGCCCGGTGGGCGGGTCCGGCTCGGGACGGCGGGGCCGCGCCGGCGCGCGGAGCGCGGCGAAATGGCCGTCCCGGAGCGGTTTCATCGCCGGGGGGATTGGCCCATAATGCGCGCCCTTCCGCGGCAGCGGGTTGGAGAAGAGCCATGGTGAAGCCCATTCCGCGCCTGCGCCTGCAGGGGTTCAACAACCTCACCAAGGCGCTCAGCTTCAACATCTACGACATCTGCTACGCGGTGTCGGAAGACCAGCGCCGGCGCTACATCGAGTACATCGACGAGGCCTACAATGCCGAGCGCCTGACCGCGATCCTCACCGACGTGGCCGACATCATCGGCGCCAACATCCTCAACATCGCGCGCCAGGACTACGATCCGCAGGGTGCCAGTGTGACGATCCTCATTTCCGAGGAGCCGGTGGTCGAGAAGCTCGGCCGCGACACCATCTCCGATGCCGTCGTCGCCCATCTCGACAAGAGCCATATCACCGTCCACACCTATCCGGAGACGCATCCGCACAACGGCATTGCGACCTTCCGCGCGGACATCGACGTGTCGACCTGCGGCGTGATCTCGCCGCTGAAGGCCCTCAACTTCCTCATCGACAGCTTCGAGTCGGACATCGTCATCGCCGACTATCGCGTGCGCGGCTTCACCCGCGACGTGAAGGGCCGCAAGCACTACATGGACCATCGCATCAACTCGGTGCAGGAATACCTGGCCAAGCACATCCGGCAGAAATACGAAATGCTGGACGTGAACGTGTACCAGGAAAACATGTTCCACACGAAGATGCACGTGAAGAACTTCGACCTCGATACCTATCTGTTCGAAGCCCACGCCGACGACCTCTCGTTCAAGGAGCGTCAGCGCATCGAGGCCTTGGTCAAGCGCGAGATCGAGGAACTGTTCCACGGCCGCAATCTGGTCTGACGGCCGGGTTCAGGGGCGCGGTGCGGCTTGGTTCCATGTTCCGCCGTAGGAAACGGCTTCAGCCGTGATGCTTCTTCGTTGTGGCGTTGTACAGACAAGGCATCACGGCTGAAGCCGTTTCCTACGGTTGTATCTCTGCTGCTGCCGCTGCCGGGCCTCAAACCCGATACGCCACCTTGCGCATCACATCGGCGGCCAGACGCATCGCCGCCTTGATCGGTGGCGGCAGATCGATGCCGCCGGCGGCTTTGGCGTGGTCGGCGTGGCGGGCTTCGTCGTCCTTCATCTGCGCGACGATCGCGCGGCTGCGCTGGTCGGCGGGCGGAAGCTTGTCGAGGTGGCCTTGCAGATGCGCCTCGACCTGGCGCTCGGTCTCGACGACGAAGCCGAGGCTGACGCGATCGCCGATCAGGCCCGCGGCCGCGCCGATCGCCCAGGCGCCGCCGTACCACAGCGGATTGAGCAGGCTCGGACGATCGCCGAGTTCGGCGATGCGTTCGCCGCACCAGGCGAGGTGATCGGTTTCCTCGGCCGCCGCGTCGAGCAGTTGCCGGCGTACCGCCTCGTTGCGCGCAACCGCGGCCTGGCCGAAGTAGAGCGCCTGCGCGCAGACCTCGCCGACGTGGTTGACGCGCATCAGTCCGGCGGCGTGGCGACGTTCGCTTTCGTCGAGTTCGGCCGCTTCGATGCCGCGCGCGGGTGACGGGCGCGCGGCGATCGGCTGCGGCTGGAACATCGTGCCGAGGGCACGTTCGATCTCGACGATCACGCGGTCGAGGCGCGACAGCGGGCGGGTGCTCATGACGCGGCAGTGTCGAGCTGGCGCGCGAGCAACACAAGCGGATGCAGCACGGGAAGCGCAGCGTCGCGTTGTCGCAGGCCGTTGCCGAGAAACACGCGACAGCCGACGTTGCCGGTAAGCAGCAGGTCCGGCGCGAGCGCGGTGGCCTGGTTGAGCTTCTCCGTGCGCAGGCGGTCGGCGAGTACAGGCTGCTCGATGAAGTACGCACCGGCCGCGCCGCAGCAGCGCGGCTGTTCGGGCAGCGGCACGAGTTCGAGGCCCGGGATGCGGGCGAGCAGGGCACGTGCAGCGGCCCCGCCGTCGCCGACGCTGCCCTGCGTGCAGGCGAGGTGCCAGGCTGCGCGTTGGTGAAGCGGGCGAAAGCGCAGCGTCGCCAGGCGTTCGTCGCGCGCGATGAAGCCGGCCACGTCGTCGACGGCGAGCGTGGTGTCGAGCAGCGCCTGATCGCGCAACGGCCCCAGACAGCCGGAGGCGCTGACCAGCACGGTCGCCGCCGGCAACGCGGACAGGGTACGGCGCGTCGCTGCTTCGACTGTCCGCGCCGATTCCGCATCGCCGGCATGGCGTGCCAAGGCGCCACAGCAGACCGCACCCGCCGGCACTGTCACGCGCCAGCCCAGCGTTTCGAGGAGCATCCGTGCGGCGGCCAGGGTGTCGTGGTCGAGCTCGCGCGCGACGCAGCCCGGAAACAGGGTCAGTTCGCCGCGGATGTCCTTGCGTACGATGGCCGGTGTGCGCAGCGATGGCGGCGTCAGCGGCGCTTCGGCAGCGAGGCGTCGCGCGCGCGAACCTTTCGGCAGCAGGCGCGCCAGGGCTGGCAGCCAGCGGCCGGCCCGCGTCCACGTGCCGAGTCGGGCGAGTAGGGTCAGGCGACGCGGATCGAAGCGGTGCGGTCGATCCACCCGTTCCGCCCACAAGCGCGCGCGCGCGCCGTCGATGAGCTCGCCGTAGCGGACCTGCGAGGGACAGACCTTCTGGCAGGACAGGCAGGACAGGCAGTGATCGAGATGTTCCAGCGCCGAAGACGATGGCGGCTCGCCGGCAGCGATGCGACGGATCAGGGCGATGCGCCCGCGCGGTGATTCGGCCTCATGGCGACTGAGCCGGTAGGTCGGGCAGTGCGGCAGGCACAGGCCGCACATCACGCACTGGTCGGCCAGGGTGAGCAGGCGCGCGTCGGGCGGAGTGGGCATGCCGCATGCTAGGGATGCCCTGACCCATTCCGCAATGGCGTCATGACATCCGCAAGGGTCGCTTGCGGGCCTTGCGGATGTCACCCCGTCATTGGGAATCAAAAGCCTGGGGCCGCCCTGTGCGGGCGCAGCCCGGCGTTGCGCCGGCTCGACAGACGGCCAGTCTGGCTTTGCCCTCGCGCCTTGATCTGCGCCCGCACAGGACGGTGACGCCGTTGTGGGATTGATCAGAACATCCGTGGCGATGGCGGTTCGCCGCCCGGGGCCGAAGTGGCCGGGACGCTTGCGCCACCCGGGACGTTCCGCTATTCTCCCGCGCCTTTCGCCGCATCCAGCCCGCCTCAGGGCACCCAAGGTTTTGACATGAAGACGATCAGCGCCAAGCCCGAAACCGTGAAGCGCGACTGGTTCGTGGTCGATGCCACGGACAAGACGCTCGGTCGCCTGTCCACGGAAATCGCCCACCGCCTGCGCGGCAAGCACAAGCCCGTGTTCACCACGCATGTCGACACTGGCGATTTCGTCGTCGTCGTCAATGCTGAGAAGGTTGCCGTGACCGGCAACAAGCTTGACGCCAAGAATTACCACCGTTTCACCGGTTATGTCGGCAACCTCAAGACGACTTCGCTGAAGGACATGCTGGCGACTCATCCCGAGCGCGTCATCGAGATCGCCGTCAAGGGCATGCTGCCGAAGAATCCGCTCGGCCGGGCGATGTACCGCAAGCTCAAGGTCTACGCCGGCCCGAACCACCCGCATGCGGCGCAGCAGCCGCAGGTGCTCGAGGTCTGAGCCAGGCATCGCCGTGGGCTCGTCCGCGGCACCCCACTCTTTATAAATAGACAAGAACCAGCGAACGTCAAATGGCTATCCAGCAGAACTACGGCACCGGCCGTCGCAAGTCCTCCGCCGCCCGCGTCTTCCTGCGCAAGGGCAGTGGCGCGATCGTCGTCAACGGCAAGCCGCTCGACACCTTCTTCGGCCGCGAGACGGCGCGCATGATCGTGCGCCAGCCGCTGCAGCTCGTCGAAGCCACCGAGAAGTTCGACGTCCTCGTGACGGTCGCCGGCGGCGGCACCACCGGCCAGGCCGGCGCGATCCGCCTCGGCATCGCCCGCGCCCTCGTCGAATACGACGAGAACCTCAAGGCCCCGCTGCGCAAGGCCGGTTTCATGACCCGCGACGCCCGCGAGGTCGAGCGCAAGAAGGTCGGCCTGCGCAAGGCCCGCCGCGCGACGCAGTACTCGAAGCGCTGATCGAAACGCTTTCGCCAGGTCGGGATGTTTCCCGGCCCGGCATCCCGGTTCATTGGGAGATCGTCTAACGGTAGGACAACGGACTCTGACTCCGTTTATCTAGGTTCGAATCCTAGTCTCCCAGCCATACGCAAGAAGGCCCGCTCCAGGCGGGCCTTCTTGCGTATGGCTGGGAGACTGGCGTGATGGCAGAACCTTTGTTCGACGCTTTCGGCAGGATTGCCGAAAGCGAACGGCGCGCAGCGCCGGGCCCGAAGGGCCGAGCGCCATGGATGGCGCGAGTCATCCTGGTCTCCCAAGGCAGAAGGGCCCACCTCAAGCGGGCCTTCTTGCGTATGGCTGGGAGACTGGCGTGATGGCAGAACCTTTGTTCGACGCTTTCGGCAGGATTGCCGAAAGCGAACGGCGCGCAGCGCCGGGCCCGAAGGGCCGAGCGCCATGGATGGCGCGAGTCATCCTGGTCTCCCAAGGCAGAAGGGCCCGCCTCAAGCGGGCCTTCTTGCGTATGGCTGGGAGACTGGCGTGATGGCAGAACCTTTGTTCGACGCTTTCGGCAGGATTGCCGAAAGCGAACGGCGCGCAGCGCCGGGCCCGAAGGGCCGAGCGCCATGGATGGCGCGAGTCATCCTGGTCTCCCAAGGCAGAAGGGCCCGCCTCAAGCGGGCCTTCTTGCGTATGGCTGGGAGAGTGGCGTGATGGCAGAACCTTTGTTCGACGCTTTCGGCAGGATTGCCGAAAGCGAACGGCGCGCAGCGCCAGTGGCCGCACCTGTCGCCGGGCCATGCTGCGCAATGCGAGAAGCGTGCGGAAAGGCATCTTCCCGGGTGCCCCTTGAACACGCGTGCAGGCGTGATGCATCCACGACTGCTGAGCTATTCGAGGATCGTCGCTGCTGTCGCCTATCCCGCCCCACCCCCAATACGCCATCATTACCCGACCGCCCCGCGTCCGCATCGTCGTGGCGTGAATCCATCGAACAACGGGAGACATCCGGATGAAGACGAGAGCCGCCGTGGCATGGGAGGCCGGCAAGCCGCTGGCGATCGAGGAGGTCGAACTGGCCGGACCGAAGGCCGGCGAGGTGCTGGTACGCATCGTCGCGACCGGGGTCTGTCATACCGATGCCTTCACGCTGTCGGGCGCCGATCCCGAAGGCCTGTTCCCGGCAATCCTCGGCCACGAGGGCGGCGGTATTGTCGAGGAGGTCGGCGCGGGGGTGACCAGCGTTGTGCCGGGCGATCACGTCATCCCGCTGTACACGCCGGAATGCGGCACCTGCAAGTTCTGCCTGTCGGGCAAGACCAATCTCTGCCAGGCGATCCGCGCGACCCAGGGCCGGGGCCTGATGCCCGACGGCACTTCGCGCTTCTCGATGAACGGCAAGCCGATCCTGCACTACATGGGTTGCAGCACATTCTCCGAATACACCGTGCTGCCTGAGATCGCGCTGGCGAAGATCAACAAGGCCGCGCCACTCGACAAGGTCTGCCTGCTCGGTTGTGGCGTCACCACCGGCATCGGTGCGGTGCTCAACACCGCGAAGGTCACGCCGGGCTCGACGGTCGCCGTGTTCGGCCTTGGCGGCATCGGCATGTCGGTGATCCAGGGCGCGGTGATGGCCAAGGCCGGGCGCATCCTCGCGATCGACATGAACCCGGACAAGTTCGAGATGGCAAAGCTGCTCGGGGCAACCGACTTCATCAATCCCAAGGACCATCCGGACACGCCGATCCAGCAGGTCATCGTCGAGCTGACCGATGGTGGCGTCGATTACTCGTTCGAGTGCATCGGCAACGTCAACGTGATGCGTTCTGCGCTGGAGTGTTGCCACAAGGGCTGGGGTGAGTCGATCATCATCGGCGTTGCCGGTGCCGGCCAGGAGATCTCGACGCGTCCATTCCAGCTCGTCACCGGCCGTGTCTGGCGCGGTTCGGCGTTCGGTGGCGTCAAGGGCCGGTCGCAGTTGCCGGGCTACGTCGATCGCTACATGGCTGGGGAGTTCAGGATCGACGAGTTCGTCAGCGAGGTGCTGCCGCTCGAGCAGATCAACCACGCCTTCGATCTCATGCACGAGGGCAAGGTGATCCGCTCGGTGATCCGCTACTGAATCGGGCACAGGGCGAGTTGCCGTTGAGGATGCACTGATTTCACCCTTCGCGGCTGAAATCGCCCCCACGAAATCAAGTCCTTGTGTGCGGCTTCAGCCGCGAAGGGATCTGATCTGACCTTTCCAGGGTTTTTGCAGGAAACGCCTTGAGGCGTGATGCTTCTTTGGGCGTTGTACGGCAGAGCATCCTTAGGTCAGAACGCCAGCGTCAGGCCCGCGGACGGGCCGCGCACGACGAGATCGAGCCGGCCGTTCCAGCTCGGTTTCGCGTAGTCGGCGTCGAGCTTGAACCAGTCATGGCCGAGCTGCGCACCGAGGTGCGTGCTGATGCGGTATTCGGCGAATATGCCGGCGCGCGTGAAACGGGCGTCGACGTTGCCGATGTCGGCCTTGAACGCCTGCACGTAGCCGCCGAGCCGCCAGTGTCCGCCTGGCGTGGCGAGCAAGCGCAGGCCAAGCGCGGGCGAGCCGCCTTCGGCGCGCGTGTGGACGTCGGCGATCGGCGTGCCGTGGCTGCGGATGCGGATGCGCGCCCTCGCCCAGTGCGCGCCGATCTGCGCGCCTACACGCAATGAAGGCGTCTCGACGACCGCGTATTCATACGAGAGCGTGGAGAGGCTGAAGTCGAAGCGACCACTGACCAAGGTGTCGATCGGGAAGGTCTGACCGTCGTAGCGGATCGTTTCGTCGATCACCGTAGAGCGGCGGCGCTCGAGGTCGTAGTGGTTGAACACCAGGCGATGGCGGTCGCCGAGGCGCAGCATGCCGTCGAGACGCAATCGTGTGGTCTTGCGCGCAAGGGCGAAGCGGTCCTCGAAGTCGAGGGTTTCACCACGCAGATCGCCGGCATCCGCGCTGACCCGGGTGTGCGAGGTCGGGTGGAAACCCGATGCGGTCAACGCGAAGCGGTCGTCGTCGGCATGTGCCGGCGCGACGAGGCTCGTGCAGGCGAGCACGACGATGGCGATGGACAGGGCGGATGCGGGCAGGCGCATGGGTTATCCGTATTCGGGGTCGAAGGTCGCCTGGTTCGACTCGGGCGGCCTGAAGCCTATCGATCGCGCTGAAGGCGTTCTCACAGGGCTGCGTTTGCGGGAGCTGCTCCGGCCGCAGTCGAAGCAGTCCATGTCGATCATGACATGACACATGCGCGCTGGTCTGCGCTGCGGTCACGTCGTCATCGGGAATCAAGAGGTTGGGGCCATCCTGTGCGGGCGCAGCTCGGCGCTGCGCCGGCTCGACAGACGGCCAGTCTGCCTTCGCCGTCGCCCCTTGATATGCGCCTGCACAAGACGGTGGCGCCGTTGTGGGATTGATCAGAACATACCTAGACTGCGGCCTTCGGTTGCAGCGTGCCGCTGCCGGGAGTGCATCATGGTCGATGTTGGCTGGTATTTGCTCGGTATCCTCGTGCTGCTGCTCGGCACCGACGCCTTCGCCAAGGGGTTTGCTGCGCTGTGTGCACGTCGTGCCGTGCAGGGGTTTGCGTTTGCCCTGGGTGCGAGCGCGCTCAATGCGATCGTGCCGGCGGCGGCCATCGTGGTGGCCGCGCTGTTCGTCGATGCGCGAGCGCTTGCGCTCGGCAGCCTCGTCGGAGGCGCAATCGCCCAGTTGGGCCTCGTGCTGGGTCTGGCCGCAATGCTCGCGCCGCTGCGCCTGCGCCTGAGGACCTTCGTGCACGCGATCCCGTTGATCGCGCTGGCTACGGTCCTGTTCGGAGTGCTGGTCTTCGACGGCTTGCTTGCGGCGCTCGATGCCGGCCTGCTCGGCACAGCGACGCTGGTCGCCATGGTCCTGCTTGCACGCGACACCGGCCGCGAACGCATCGCCGCGCGCGCCCTGTTCGACGGCGATGCGGTACGCGCCGCTTCCGGCCTGCTCGCGGTACGCAGCCTGGTTGGTCTGGGCCTGGTTGGTCTCGGTGCCTGGTTGCTCGTGGGCGCCGCCCTTGGCCTGGCCGCGGGCCTCGAATCGGGCACGCTGCTCGTCGGACTGCTGCTGCTCGGCCCGGCCGCAGCCATCGCCGGCTTGCCGGCGGCGCTCGTGCACGCGCGCCGCGGCCATGGCGATTTCGCCGTCGGCCAGGTGCTGTTCGGCGCGCTTGCCAACGTGCTGCCGCTGCCGGCCTTGCTCGTGCTGGCCGCCGGGCCACTGGTGACCGGTGCGGCCCTGTCCAATCTCGAACTGCCGGCCCTGCTCGCCTTGTCCGTTGCGGTCTACCCGATGATGCGCAACGACGGTGAGCTGTCGCGTCGCGAGGGCCTGGTCCTGGTCGCCGCATTCGCCACTTTCATCGTCATCGAAATGCTGCTGCTGATGGCTTGAGCGGGCATATACTCGCCGCCTGCGCGGGCGCTGAGGGAGGTCGTCGGATGGTCTGGATGGGCTGGCTGGTTGCGGCGATCGCTGTCTGCATCGCCGTGTGGCTGTATCTGCAGTTGCGCAAGGAAAGAGCGACCACGCGGCATCTCGACGACGAGTTGGTCGATGCGCTGGGCGAGGTCGATACCTTGCGCGCGATCCAGGCACAGCTGGTTCCGGCCAGTGAAGAGGCGCTACTCGGGCGGCTCGCATCCGGCTTCGTGACCGACGTGCAGGCGCCGCTCGCCGAGGCCGTGGCGCGGGTTGGTGTGGTCGGTACCTCGCTCGACGACTATCGCGCCCTGGTCAAGGCCTACGACAACGCCGTGCAGTATTGCCTGCAACCGGTCGAGATGATCTTCGGTGCCGACAAGGCCGGCCTCGACCAACTCGTCGGCCATGTCGAGGATGCGCGCCGCAAGCTGTTCACGGCACGTGCCGCCCTCGACAAGAGCAACCTTCTGGTCGACGCGTGCCAGCGACTCGACGAAGTCGAACGGGCGCTGGTCGGATCGGATGCGTTGGCCTCGGCGTTGCGAATGGCGGTGCAGGCGCCGGCCGCCGGCAACGCGACCGGCAGCGATCCGGTGGCTGCGCTCGATGCCGCTCTGACGCTCGCGTCCCGTGTGTGGGCTGGGCGCATCGAGATCGTGCGCGACTACGCCGACCTGCCGAGGGTGAGCTTGCCGGTCGACCAGCTCACGCGTGCCTTCATCCAGCTCGCCAACAATGCCGCCGCGGCGATGGACGGCGAAGGTCGCCTCGTCGTGCAGGCGCGCGCAAACCCCTCGCGCGGCGTGGAAATCAGTTTCACCGACAGCGGCAGCGGCATCGACGAGGACGTACTGCCGAGCATCTTCGAGCCTTACTTCACGACCAGGCCCGGCGCCGCCGGCCTGGGTCTTGCCAGTGTCCGCAATCTGGTCAAGGCGCATGGCGGATCGGTGACCGTGCGCACGAAACCGGGCGAGGGTTCGACCTTCACGCTCGTGCTCCCGGTTGATTCCACGCCAGTGAACTGAACCCCGCGCATGGGCGCCTGTCTCGTCCTCGGCGCGAGCGGCCAGATCGGCCGTTTCCTCGTGCCGGCCTTGCTCGATGACGGCCATGAGGTGCATGCGTTGAGCCGCATCGCGCGCAGCGCGCGGCACCCGCGCCTGCGCTGGCTGCAGGGCGATCTTCATGCGTCCGCGCCGGATTTGCCGGATATCTCGGTGGTTTTCAGTCTTGGTCCGCTCGACGGACTGGCGCGTTGGCTGGCGTCGGCGCGCCTTGATGCGCGCGCTCGCGTGATCGCGTTCGGCTCGATGAGCGTGGACAGCAAGCGCGATTCTGCCGATGCCGGCGAACGCGTGCTGGCTGCACGCCTGCTCGAGGCGGAGCGCGCAGTGGCTGTGGTTTGCGCGGCGCAATCGCGTGCATGGACCGTGTTGCGGCCGACTCTGATCTATGGTGCCGGCCTCGATCGCAGCCTGACTCCGATCGCACGCCTCGGTCGGCGCTGGCACGTGCTGCCTGCGTTGCCGGCGGCGAGTGGCCTGCGTCAGCCCGTGCATGCCGCGGATCTTGCCGAGGCATGTCTTGCGCTGTGGAAACGTGGTGTCGGACAGGATCGCACCTATGCACTCGGCGGTGGCGAGCGCCTCGCCTTCGCAACGATGCTCGCGCGCCTGCGTGCATCGCTCGGTGTGCCCTGCCTTGGCATACCCCTGCCACTTCGTGCGCTCGATGTGGCATGGCCGCTATGGGGTCGCCTGCGCTCCGGTGGCTTGCCGGGGCGTGCCGCCCTGACACGCCTGCGCCAGGACCTCATCACCGACGACGCCGAGGCGCGTGCCGACTTCGGCTGGTCGCCACGTGGTTTCGCGCCGCAACCGGGCACCTGGGACGAGGTGCCGGACGAGTACTGACGAGTACACCATTCCTGAGCGTATGGTGCGCCGCAACATGCTGATGTAACTAGGAAATTTCGGTTAAGCGAGCGTTGCCAACAGGCGTTTGAACGGCCTAAGATGCCAAGCCGGTTTCATCATGCGAACACTACGAAGGGGATACCCATGCAGGCTCGATTGATCGCGGCAGTCCTGCTGCCGTCACTGCTTCTGGTCGCGTGCGGCGGCGGAAGCAACAGCCCGCGCGCCGTCGACACGCCGCCCGCGACCAACAACAACGGCTCGCCGGTCACCGGCGTCATCACCGCGCGCTTCGATCCGAGTGCCAGCGTCATCCCGTTCCCGAACAACCTTCTGCTGTCGGGTACGACGGATCTCACGCTCAACATCCCGGTGCCGAATCCGAGCGACTACGCCAATCCGCGCGTTGCGATCAACGCGCTCGACGGCTGGAGCACGGTGTCGCCGATGACGACCACCTTCTCCGCGCCGCCGAAGCCGTCGAGCATCGTTCCCGGCTCCAGTGTGCGCGTGTTCCAGGTCACCCTGAGTGGCCCTGGAGGCGGCGTCACCGGGGTGACTGCCGAACTGCAGGCGGGCACCGATTTCGTCACCGCGCTGGCGTCGTCCGACACGACCGGGCGCACCCTGGCGATCGTCCCGACGCGACCGCTCAAGCAGGTGACCTCGTATCTGGTCGTGCTCACCAACGGCATCACCGACAACGCCGGCAACGACGCCACGTCGGACCAGGCCTACTTCCTGTCCAAGCGCACGACGCCGCTGTGCGTCAATGGCGTCTCCCAGGAGCCGCTGCTGCCGAACGCGACCGCCTGCGCGCTCGAGCCGCTGCGCCAGTTGACGAATTCGCACCTGGCCGCCGCGGCTGGCGCCGGGATTCCGCGCGATCGCGTGGTGCTGACCTGGGTGGCAACCACGCAGAGCATCACGCCGGTCATCGGCGCCGTGCAGACGCGCACTGCGGCTTCGCCGGCGGCGGCGACTGCGCTCGCTCCGACCGGCCTTACCCTGGCGCAGATCAACGCCGCGCTGCCGCCGGTCGCCGATGTCTACATCGGCACGATCGATCTGCCGTACTACCTCGGTGCGCCGAGCGCGGCCGCGCCGACCGCACCACTGACCGGTTTCTGGCGTGCCGCACCGGGCGCCTATGTGCCGCCCTTCAACGGCTTTGGTCTCGATCCGACCTCCACCTTCGTCACCTATGCCAATCCGTTGCCGGTGGCCAATTCAACACAGAAGGTGCCCCTGCTGCTGACCGTCCCGAATGCGGCATCGGGCCGCACCAAGCCGGCTGCTGGCTGGCCGGTGGTGATCTACCAGCATGGCATCACGCGTGATCGCACCGATGCATTTGCCGTCGCCGGCACGCTCGCCGCGCAGGGCTTCGCGGTGATCGCGATCGACGCGCCGCTGCACGGCATCACCAATCCGGCGAGCCCGCTCAACATCGCCAATACGCCGTTCGCCGCGGCCGGCGCACGCGAGCGCACGTTCAACGTCGACTACATCAACAACACGACCGGCGCCGCCGGCCCCGACGGTGTCATCGACTCGTCGGGCGCGCACTTCATCAACCTGTCGAGCCTGCTGACTTCGCGCGACAACATCCGCCAGGCCGCCGCCGACCTGCTCGTGCTGGCCCGGGCGATTCCGACGATGGGGGTGCAGACCGTCAGCTTCGACGGCACGCGCATCAGCTTCGTCGGCCAGTCGCTCGGCGGCATCATCGGCACGGTGTTCATGAGTGTGCAGCCGAACGTGCAGACCGCCCTGCTGAACGTGCCGGGTGGTGGCATTGCGCGCATGCTCGAAGCCTCGCCGACCTTCGGGCCGCGCATCCGCGCCGGCCTCGCCGCCAGCGCGGGCCTGCAGCCCAACACGCCGGACTACGATTCCTTCTTCGGCGCGGCGCAGACCGTCATCGACTCGGCCGATCCGGTCAACTTCGCCAACTCGGCGAACACCAGCCTGCTTGCGACCAAGCGCCTGCTGCTGCAGGAAGTCGTCGGTGGCGGCAGCGTGCTGCCCGATCAGGTCATCCCGAACAGTGTGGCCGGCGCGCCGCTGTCCGGTACCGAGCCGCTGATTCGCACGCTCGGCCTCGCCTCGATCACGCAGACCACTCAGTCGGCCAGCGGCATCCGCGGCGCGGTGCGCTTCATCGTCGGCGACCATGGTTCGTTGCTGAGCCCGACCGCTTCGGCTGCGGCCACCGCCGAAATGCAGGGTGAGATGGCCAGTCTGCTGGTCAGCGGCGGCACCGCCGTGCAGATCGCCAATCCGTCCGTCATCCGTACGCAGTAAGTCCGGCCAGGGGAATCCGAAAATGACACGTAACACACTCATCCCGACCGGCCGGCGCTTGCGCGCGCCGGTGCGCAACGCCCTCGCCATGGCGACCCTCCTGGCCTTTGCCGGCCTTGCTGGGACCGCGCAGGCCCTCGAGTTCGGCGACCAGGACGGCTTCCACGGCAGCGTCAACACGACGATCGGCTGGGGCATGGCCTGGCGTACCGAGGATGCCGCCGACGATCTGATCGGCAAGGCGCAGTTTGATCCGACCGTCAGCGCGCTCGGCCTCGGTTCGGCCGCACAGCGCGCTGCACGCGGTCGCTACTCGGTCAACGGCGACGACGGCAATCTCGCCTACGACCAATGGTCACCGATCTCCAACGCGATCAACGCAACCGTCGAGCTCAGCCTGCGCTACGGCGCAAACTGGGGCGCCTTCGTGCGCGGTTACGGGTTCTACGACTTCGAGAACAACGATCGCGACGATCTGTCGAGGGCGGCGAAGAACCGCGTCGGCACGCAGACGCGCATCCTCGACGCCTTTGTCTTCCACAACTTCAGTCTCGCCGAGCGCGAAGGCACCATTCGTCTCGGCCAGCAGGTCGTCAGCTGGGGTGAGAGCACCTTCATCCAGGGCGGCATCAACGCGATCAACCCGGTCGACGTGTCCAAGCTGCGTGTCGCCGGCGCGGAACTGAAGAATGCGTTCCTGCCCGTGCATATGCTGTGGTCGTCGTACACGTTCACCGACAACTTCTCGGGCGAACTCGTCTACCTGTTCGATTTCCGCCGCACCGACCCGGATCCGGTCGGCAGCTACTTCTCGACCAACGACTTCGCGGTCATGGGCGGTCGCTACGTCATGCTGAACTTCGGCACGGTGCCGCAGCCGGTGATCAATCCGGATCTGTACGACGAGGTTTGCGGCCTTGGCAACTACGCCGCCAGCGATACCAGCCTGCCGCTGGCCCTGGTCGCCGCCGGCTGTTCGGCTGCTTTCCCGCGTACGGCCACGCGCAACCCGAAGAAGAGCGGGCAGGGCGGCTTCGCCTTGCGCTATCTCGCCGAAGGCCTCAACAACACCGAGTTCGGTTTCTACGCGTTGAACTACCACAGCCGCGTACCGTTGATCAGCGGCATCTCGGTGGTCAATTCGGCACCGAGTTCGGGTTCGTTCTTCACCGAGTATCCGGAGAACATCCATCTGTTCGGCGTCAGCTTCAACACCCAGCTCGAGTCCACCGGCATCGCCCTGCAGGGCGAGTTGAGCTACCGCCCGAACCAGCCGTTCCAGATCGACGACGTCGAATTGCTGTTCGCCGGCCTGTCGCCGCTCAACGTGCTGCTGCCGCAACCCTACCTGCGCTTCTACAGCCAGCTCGGCCAGTACGGGCCGGGTGAGGAGATCCGCGGCTACGAGCGCCACAAGATCGCGCAGTTGCAGTTCACTGCGACCAAGGTGCTCGGCCCGGGCAACTTCCTCGGTTCCGACCAGCTCGCCATGGTCGGCGAGGTCGGTTTCACCCATGTCGACCTGCCGGACAACCTGCGCTTCAACGGCGATGGCACCGACACCGGCGGTGGTCCAGACGTGAACACCGGCAGCGGGCGCAATCCGATCACCCAGGTCGGTGGCTTCCCCACGCGGTTCTCATGGGGCTATCGCCTGGCCATGCGTGCCGACTACAACAACGTCTGGGGCACGCCGGTGAACCTGTCGCCGCGCATCGCCTTCAACCACGATGTCAACGGCATCACGCCGGGGCCAGGCGGCAGCTTCCTCGATGGTCGCAAGTCGGTCACGATCGGTGCCGAGGCCAACTACCTCAATCGCTGGGTGTTCGACCTTGCCTACACCAATTTCTTCGGTGGCGGCCATTTCAATCTGATCCATGACCGCGATTTCGTGCAGATCGCCGCGCGCTATTCGTTCTGAGGGGGACGAGACCATGACGATGTTGAAGAAGGCGGGACTCGCCGCCGTGATCGCCGCAGCGATGATCGGCAACGCGGCACTGGCCAAGGTTGGTGCCGACGAGGCGAAGAAGCTCGGCACCACGCTGACCCCGTTGGGTGCCGAGCAGGCCGGCAACGCGGCCGGCACGATCCCGGCCTGGGATGGTGGCATCAAGCAGCCCCCGAGCGGCTACAAGGTCGGCATGCACCATCCCGATCCATTTGCCGGCGACAAGCCCGTACTGACGATCACTGCCGCCAATCACCAGCAGCACGCCGATCAGCTCACTCCGGGCCAGATCGCCATGTTCGGCAAGTACGCGGACTGGAAGATGGTCGTCTATCCGACCCGGCGCTCGGCCTCGAACCCGCAGCGCGTCTACGACATGACCATCAAGAACGCGACCACCGGAGAGCTCGTCGGCGCCGGTGACGGCGTCGCCAACGTCGCCGAGGGCATTCCGTTCCCGATCCTCGACCGCGATCCGGCCGTCGCCGGCGCGCAGGCGATCTGGAACCACAAGCTCAAGTACAAGGGTGTCTCGCTGCAGCGATGGGCGAACCAGGCTCCGGTGACTGCCAACGGCACGTTCTCGCTGGTGCGCGTCAAGGAAGAACTGCTCGGCCTCTACTACAAGCCGAACGCAACACTTGCCGACATCAACAACGTGCTCGTCTATTTCTACCAGGAAGTTGTTTCACCGCCGCGCCTTGCCGGCCAGGTGCTGCTCGTGCACGAGACCCTGAACTCGCAGATCGGTCCGCGCCAGGCCTGGGTGTACAACCCTGGTCAGCGCCGCGTGCGTCGTGCGCCGAACATCGCCTACGACAATCCCGGCACGGCGTCGGACAACCTGCGCACCACCGACATGACCGACATGTTCAACGGCGCGCTCGACCGCTACGACTGGAAGTACGTCGGCAAGAAGGAAATGTACGTGCCGTACAATTCCTACAAGGCGCACAGTGCAGACAGCAAGATCGCTGACCTGGTCAAGCCGGGCTACATCAACCCGGATTACCTGCGTTACGAACTGCACCGCGTGCATGTGGTCGAGGCGAACGTCAAGCCGGGCCAGCGCCACATCAATCCGAAGCGTGTGTTCTTCATCGACGAGGACAGCTGGCAGCTCCTCATCGTCGACCACTACGATGGGCAAGGCAAGCTGTGGCGCTATTCCGAAGCGCCGAGCGTGAACTACTACGAAGTGCCGGTGTTCTGGTCGACGCTGGAGACGCATCACGACCTCAAGTCGGGCCGCTACCTCGCGGTCGGCCTCGACAACGAGGACAAGATGTACGACTTCTCGTTCCAGACCACGCCGGACATGTTCTCGGTGCAGTCGTTGCGCCAGCGCGGCTTCCAGTAATCGGCGTGCATCAAGTCGGCCCCGCATTCGTGCGGGGCCGGTTTCCGTTTGATGATCCGTGCGAGTGCCCACGCCTCGTGCCCGACCAGGGGTGGTCCGATGCAGTTTTCCCGTTCACGACCGCGCGTGGCGGTGATTGGCCTGGCGCTCATTGCCGGTGCCGCGCTCGCCGACGAGTCGGTTGCTCCCGTTGCCGATCCGATGGCCTTGCCGGCCGAGCGGCAGCCGCTTGCGGCTGAATCGCTGATGCTTGACCTCGTGCGTGCGGGCGGCACGCGTCTCGTGGCAGTCGGTGAACGCGGTCAGATCCTGCTCTCCGACGACGGCAGCACCTGGCGCCAGGCGGAGGTGCCCCTGCGCAGCACGCTGACCGCTGTCAGCGCCGTGGGCAATCATGTCTGGGCAGTCGGCCATGATGGCGCGATCGTGCACAGCGCCGACGGCGGCGAAAGTTGGAAGATCCAGCGCCGCGATCCGTGGGCGCTGCCGACTGACGGCGCGGAACACGACCTGCGCCAGGGCGTGCCCCTGCTGGATGTGTTGTTCACCGATGCCAGCAACGGCATCGCGATCGGTGCATACAGCCTCATGTTGACCACCAGCGATGGAGGTCGTTCCTGGAACGGAGGACGCATCGACGTCGTCGGTGAGGACAGTTCCGTTTCAGCCGCCTCCAGCGTCGGCCACAGCGACGACGATGGCTTGGACAGCGATGTATTCAGCGCCGAAGAACTCGCCATTGGCCAGGAAAGTGACCCGCATCTCAACGCGATCGCGCGCACCGGCAGCGGCGCCTTCGTCATCGTTGGCGAACGCGGTGCGGTGTTCCACTCGCGTGACGGCGCACGCTGGGAGCGTACGCAGCTTCCGTATGACGGGTCGATGTTCGGCGTGATCGGCTACGACGACGAACGTGTGCTCGCCTTCGGCCTGCGTGGTCATGTCTTCGAATCCGACGACCTCGGCACCAACTGGCGCGAGGTCGATACCGGCACCGAGCTCAGCCTGATGGGCGGCGCGCCTCTCGATGGCGGTGGTGCAGTCGTCGTCGGTGCCAACGGCACGATCCTGCGGCGTTCAAGCGTCGACGCACCGCTGGCGCTGTCGACCCATACGGCAGCCGGTGTGATCGCCTCGGTACTGCCGACGGCAGGTGGCAGTCTCGTGATCGCCGGCGAGAATGGCCTCGACCGCTTCCCGAACGAATGACGGAATCCCGATGAGCGCAGGCAGCCCCGCCAATCGCCCGCCAAGCGCGTTGCAGCGTTTCGCGGAAACTCTCGTGTTCGGCAACCGGCCGATCGTTCTTGCACTTTTTGCCATTGCCACGATCGTGTTCGCGTTCTTCGCCGCGCAGCTGCGCGTCGACGCGGGGTTCAAGAAGCAGATCCCGCTCAAGCACGAGTACATGAAGACCTTCATCGACTACGAGCAGGAGTTCGGCGGCGCAAACCGCGTGCTCATTGCCGTGCTCGACAAGAAGGGCGACATGTTCAACCTGCCGTTCTTCCGCACGATGGAGAACATCACGCAGGACGCCAAGAACGTCGACAGCGTCGACGAGGCGCGCGTGCGTTCGATCTTCACCCCGAACGTGCGTTTCGTCGAAGTCGTCGAAGACGGCTTCGCCGGTGGCAACGTCATCCCCCAGGAGTTCACGCCCAACAGCGAGGGTTTTGAAGCGACACCCGAGCAGTTCGCCACCATCAAGGCCAACATCGAAAAGGCGGGCATCGTCGGCCGCTTGGTGGCAAAGGACTTCTCCGGCGCGATGGTCTGGGTCGATCTCGTGCCCGAGAATCCCGAGCAGGGCGTCAAGGTCGACTACAACCGCATTGCCGAGCAACTCGACGCGATCCGTGCCAAGTACGAGAACGAGGACACCACGGTCGCCATCATCGGTTTCGCCAAGATGGTCGGTGACATCACTGCCGGCGCGAAATCGGTGATCTGGTTCTTCGCCATCACCATCGCCTTCACCTGGTTGCTGCTGTTCATCTATTCCTCGTCGATCAAGCTCGCCACGTTGACCGTGTTCTGCGCACTGGTTTCGGTGGTGTGGATGCTCGGCGCGCTGCGCCTGCTCGGTTTTGGCATCGATCCGATGAACATGCTGACACCGTTCCTGATCTTCGCCATTGCGGTCAGCCACGGTGAGCAGATGATCAACCGCTTCCGCGGCGAGATCTTCTTCGGTGGGCTCGAGGAAGGCACGCCCGAGGAGCTCGCCACACGCAGTGGCGTCGATCCGCTGACCGCCGCGCGCAACGCCTTCCGCGCGATGCTCGTGCCGGGTGCGGTCGCGCTCGTGGCCGGTTGTGTCGGCTTCGCTGCCATCCTGGTCATCCCGATCCGCATCATCTTCGAGCTGGCCATCACCGCGACCGTCGGTGTGGCCCTGACCATCCTTACCGACCTCGTCCTGCTGCCGGTACTCCTTTCCTACACCAAGTTGCGCAACCTGCCGCGCAAGCGTGCCTATCGCCTGCGTCAGCTTACCCAGTTCGACAAGATCTGGACCGTGCTGGCGAAGTTCAGCCGGCCTATACCGGCTGCGATCATCCTCGTCATCGGCGTAGCCACATGGTTCGTCGCCGAACGCCACGGCGAGAAGGTCATGATCGGCGACGCACAGATGGGTGTCGCCGAACTGCATCCCGACGCGCGCTACAACCTCGACGCCGTGCAGATCAGCGACAAGTTCGCGCTCGGCGTCGACATCCTCAACGTGATCGCCGAAGGCGCGCCGTCTGCCTGTACGGGCAGCTACCCGACCATGGAGCTCGTCGATCGCTTCGCCTGGCATCTGCGCAACGTCGAGGGCGTGGCCCAGGTAATGACCCTGCCGATGGCAGCAAAGATCGTCAACGCCGGGTGGAACGAGGGCAATATCCGCTGGCGCGTTCTCCCACGCGATGCCGACACGCTGCGTCTCGCCACCCAGGGTTTCGAGACCGATTCGGGCCTGCTCAATGCAGACTGCAGCGCGATGCCGATCATGGCCTTCCTGACCGACCACCGCGCCACCACGATCGACCGCGTCGTCGGTGCGATCAAGCAGTTCCGAGAAAGCAACGCGGCCTGGGCCGGTGGCACGGTCAACCTGCGCACCGTGCTCGCCGAGCAGGCAGCGGCCGGCGAGGAGCCAAAGCCGGGCGAGCCGTTCGTCAACCTGCGCCTGGCTACCGGCAACGTCGGTGTCATGGCCGCGATCAACGACGAGGTGCGCGCAGTCAAGCGCCTGATCCTCTACATGCTGTACGCCGCGGTGTTCCTCATGTGCCTGTTGAGCTTCCGCAATCCACTGTCGGCGTTGTGCATCGTGCTGCCGCTCGTGCTCGTCACCGAGCTGGGTCATGCACTGATGGTGCACCTCGACATTGGCATGAAGGTCAACACGTTGACGGTCGTCGCCCTTGGCGTCGGCATCGGCGTCGACTATGGCATCTACATCTTCGCGCGCATGCGCGAGTCCCTGCTCGCCGGCCGTCCACTTACAGAGGCCTATTTCGCCTCGCTGAAGACCACCGGCATTGCGATCTTCTACACCGCGCTGACGCTCGCGGTCGGCGTGTTCACATGGGTGTTCTCCGACCTCAAGTTCCAGGCCGACATGGGCGTGATGCTGACCTTCATGTTCGTCGTCAACATGCTCGCCGCGATCATCTTCCTGCCGGCGCTGTGCCGCTGGCTGCTGCGGCCGATGGAGAAGGCACGGGCCTTGCGGATGTCATGACGCCATTGCGGGTTGGATCGGGGCATCCCTAGCCCCTGTTCTGGCCCTTCGTGGCTTCGGCCGCGACGGGGCTTGATCAGGACATCCCGAGCCAGCGCCCGACCAATGCGGTCGCGCTCATTGCGAGTGCGCTCCACGTGACGACGCGCACGGCGCCACGAAGCATGGGCGCGCCGCCGGCCCAGGCGGCGAGTGCGCCGAGCAGGGAGAGGCAGATCAGCGAGGCCACCATCACGCCGGCGACGATGGCTTCGTGCGGCAGCATCAGGAAGGCCAGCAACGGCACGATCGCGCCGGAGGCAAAGGAGAGGGCCGACGTTGCCGCGGCCTGCAGCGGGCGCGCAGCCAGTTCGGGAGTGATGCCGATGTCGTCGCGCGCATGGGCAGCCAGCGCGTCGTGCGCGGTCAGCTGTTCGGCAACTTGGCGTGCCAGCGCGGGATCGAGGCCACGGTCGACGTAGATGCCGGCGAGTTCCTCGAGTTCGGGCTGCGGATGTTCGGCCAGCGCGCGGCGCTCGATGGCCAGGTCGGCTTCCTCGGCATCGGCCTGCGAACTGACTGATACGTACTCACCAGCCCCCATCGACAGGGCACCGGAGACGAGTGCTGCAGCGCCGGCCAGCAGCACATCGCTACGCCCGGCAGAAGCCGCGGCCACGCCGACAATCAGGCTCGCGGTCGAGACGATGCCGTCGTTGGCTCCGAGCACGGCCGCACGCAGCCAGCCGCTGCGTCCGGACTTGTGGACGTGATGATGACCTCCCGGCATGTTCGACCCCCATGATTGAGCGGTGAAGCCTGGCACGCGAACTTCGTGGACGAAGCGCAGACGCGCTCATTCTCTCGCGTGCAGGGGGATGGTGTCGAAGAGGTCGAGGGACGCGCGGTCGGATGCACAAGGACCATGCACTCCGCGCCCAGCGGGCGAGCGGGTCGGCATGGTCGCCGCGCAGCCTTCGCTCGGCGGTCCTGCCGTCGTTGCGCGGGTCGATGCCGTCAACGCGCAAGGCCCAACCGTCGCATGACCGTGCCGACCAGCCAGGCCGGACCGATCAGCAGCCAGATGAGGTCGGTGCGGATCGGTGGTCGTGTGCCTTCGATGAGCTGACCGATGAATCGACCGATCCAGGCCAGCACGAACACGCCGGCACCCAACCGCAACAGTTGCGCCGGGCCGAGCGTGTGCCACAGCCACTCGTTCAGCAGGCCGAACACGCCAAGGACGACGAGCATGCCGAGTCCGCTCGCCCGCGAGCGGCGCCAGCAGAATGCGAATACGCCGACCATGGCCAGCGCCGCCCAGAAACCGGGTCGTCCGAGCGACTCCGGCACCGGGACGACCCACAGCAGGGTGATGAGCGCATACAGGATCGCCGGCGCGCAGATCGAGTCGATCAGGCGGTTGAGCGGGTGGCGATGGCCGCGACGGTAATCATCGAACCACTCGTGTGCACTGGGCTCAGTCGCCACGCGTGGCCTCGGGCGACGGTGGCGTGCGTGCGATGCGCAAGGCGCGCAGCGGCGAGCTGTACCAGGTCGTGACCCGACCGTTCTCGAACTGGATCCAGGATGGGCCGTATTCCCAGCGGTATTCACTGCGCGTGACGGGTTCGCCCTGGATGCGCAACACGTCTTCGGCACGCATGCCCACGTGGATTCCACCTGCGCGTGGCGTTGGCGGCGCGGCCACGACGCTCGCCGCTGGTGCTGTGCGTACCGGTTCAGGCACGAGCGCGTCCTCAAGTGCTGCAAGCCGCGCGATCAGCCACACGAACAGGCCGACGACGCCGACCCCGGCGAGCCACAGGCCCGGGCGCAGGCCACTACGTGGTCCTGGTTCGATGAGGTCGGGTTGCTGCGGCGTCCGTGGCACGGCGTCGGCCGTTTCGATTCGTTGTGCCGCGGCCCAGGCGCTGTTGTCGCCACTGCGTGCCGAGGGCGCTGCACCCGGCAGGCGGCCGTGCTCCCGATGGAACCGGATCGCGGCATCGTACAGGCGCGTCAGGCGGGCGAGCTGATCCTGCGCCAGATGCTGCGAGATCGGATCGTCACCATGGCGATCCGGATGCAAGGTCGAGACGAAGCGTCGATAGGCGCGCTTGAGGTCGTCGATGCCCGCGTCTGGCGCGAGCCCGAATTCGTGGTACAGCCGCAGGAAGTCGATGCCGCGCGTCATGCCTGCCCCTCGAACCTCAGCCACCGCAAACGCGGCGACGGTTGCCAGTATAGGAACTTCGGCGGCGTGCGGTTGCCCGCAGCCGCCTCCGGTCAGGATCAATCCACACGGATGCCGGCCAGCCGGTGCAGGGCCTCGGCGTATTTCGCCGCAGTGGCGGCGATGACCGCGGCAGGCACGTGCGGTCCGGGTGCGGTCTTGTTCCAGTCCAGCGTTTCGAGATAGTCGCGCACGTATTGCTTGTCGTAACTCGGCGGGCTGATGCCGACCTTGTAGTGCTCCATCGGCCAGAAGCGCGACGAATCCGGCGTCAGCATCTCGTCCATCACGTACAAGCGGCCTTCGGTGTCGGTGCCAAACTCGAACTTGGTGTCGGCAATGATGATGCCGCGCGCGGCAGCGAAGTCTGCGGCGAAGCGATAGATCGCCAGCGTCGCTGCGCGCACCCGCTCGGCCAGTTCGCCGCCGATCTTCTCGACCACCGCGTCGAAGGAGACATTCTCGTCGTGTTCACCGACCGCAGCCTTGGTCGAGGGGGTGAAGATCGGTTCGGGCAGGCGTTCGGCCTGCCGCAACCCCGCCGGCAGGGCGATTCCGCACAGGGCGCCGGTGGCCTGGTAGTCCTTCCAGCCGGAGCCGATCAGGTAGCCGCGCGCGATCGCCTCGACCGGCACCGGCTTGAGGCGTTTTGCCACCACGCTGCGGTGCGCGTACAGATCGGTGTCTACACCACTCGGCAGCACACTGGCAACGTCGCGCCCGGTCAGGTGGTTCGGCTGGATGCCGGCGGTCTGTGCGAACCAGAAGTTCGAGATCTGGGTGAGCATCTCGCCCTTGCCGGGGATCGGGTCAGGCAGGACGACATCGAAAGCGCTGAGGCGATCGGTGGCTACGATCAGCAAGGTGTCGGCATCGAGTGCATAGACATCGCGCACCTTGCCGCGGTGGACGAGGTCGAGGCCGGGGAGAGCGGAGGCGGACAGCGTGGTCGGCACGGATGCGGTTCCCGGCGGGATCGGGTGCGCAGTTTAGCGTGATGCACGCCTGCGCCTGTAGAATCGCCGCCCGACCGCCTGCCGGGACACGTGGATGTTGCACCACCCGCTCGATCGTCGTCGCGATGCCGCCGGTTCCCGCAGTGCCGGGAGCTGCGCATGAGCTGGATCGGCAAGATCGCAGGTGCCTTCATCGGCTACCTCCTTTTCCGCAATGTATTCGGGGCCTTGCTCGGTGGCATGCTCGGGCATTTCCTTGATACCGGCCTGCTGCGCCCGCGTGCCGCACTTGGTGCTTCGTTCATCGAACCACTGTTCGCCTTCGCCGGCGCGCTGTCGAAGTCCGATGGCCGCGTGTCAGAGCAGGAGATCCGCGCCGCCGAAAACCTGATGGCGCGTCTGCGCCTCGATGACGAACAGAGGCGCATTGCGATCGATCGCTTCACCGTCGGCAAGCAAGCCGACTATGACGTGCAGCGTGCGGTTGCCGAGCTCAGGCAGTGGACGCGCGGCCGTCGCGACCTTGCCTTCCTGCTGCTCGACATGCTGCTCGATCTCGTCTACGCCGAAGGTCCGCTCGCCGTTGCCAAGGAGGCGATGGTGCGCAAGCTGTGCTGGTCGCTCGGGGTCAGCGACGCCGAACTCGCCGCAGTCGCGGCGATGAAGGGTTACGGGTCACCACACGGGGCGTGGCAACAGCATGATCCACGCGGTTCGGGTGCCGGCGGCCAGCGCGGCGCGCCGTCACGTGTGCAGGTCGACCCCTACACCGTGCTCGGCATCAAGCGCGGCGCCGAACCACGCGACATCAAGCGCGCCTATCGCAAACTGATGAGCCAACATCACCCGGACAAGCTCGGCGACGTGCCGGACGAGCTCAAGCGTCGTGCCGAAGCGCAGGCGCGCGAGATCAACGCCGCCTATGAACGCATCAAGTCGGAGCAGGGTTTCACCTGAAGCGGGCTGTGGATGCCCCGTCCAGCGCATCCCTTGTGGCAACCGCCGATCTGCCCGACCATCCAGCCGTACGTGCCGCCGAGGATCTCCCGTGTCCAGACAACCAGCCGTCATCGCCCCGTCGATCCTGTCGGCCGACTTTGCCCGCCTCGGCGCGGAGGTCGAGGCCGTGCTCGCCGCCGGTGCGGAGTGGGTGCATTTCGACGTGATGGACAACCACTACGTGCCGAACCTGACGATCGGGCCGCTGGTCTGCGAGGCGCTGCGCAAGCACGGCATCACCGCGCCGATCGACGTGCACTTGATGGTCAAGCCGGTCGACCGCATCGTGCCGGACTTCGCGAAAGCCGGGGCGACCACGATCAGCTTCCACCCCGAGGCCAGCGAGCACGTCGACCGCACGATCCAGCTCATCAAGGCCAGCGGCTGCAAAGCGGGCCTCGTATTCAACCCGGCCACGCCGCTCCATCACCTCGACCACGTGCTCGACCAGCTCGACCTCGTGCTGATCATGTCGGTCAATCCCGGCTTCGGCGGACAGAGCTTCATTCCGTCCGCACTCGACAAGTTGCGCCGCGTGCGTGCGCTGATCGACGCCAGTGGTCGCGATATCCGCCTCGAGATCGACGGCGGCGTCAAGGCCGACAACATCGCCGAAATCGCGCGCGCCGGCGCCGACACCTTCGTCGCCGGCTCGGCGATTTTCGGCCAGAAGGACTACGCCGCGGTCATCGCGGCGATGAAGGCGGCGGTCAAAGCTTCGTAGGAGCCCCTTCAGGGGCGATGCCCTTGCTTTGGAGGTTGTACAGAAGGAGCATCGGCCGTGAACGGGCTCCTATACCACGGCATTCACCCCGGCATCAGGCCAACCCTTCGGCCTTCAACGCCTCCTGCACGCCGATATCGGCTTCCATGCGTGCCTTGAACGCGGCGATGTTCGGCAGGCCCGACAGGTCCACCCCGAGGAAACCGGCCCAGCGCAGGGTCACGTAGAAATACGGGTCGGCGAAGCTGCGGAAGCCGGCCAGCCAGTCGCGGCCTTGAAGCTGCTTCTCGGCCTGTTCGTACAAAGCGCGCAGGCGCTTGCGCGCGGCGGCCTTGAGCGCATCGTGCTGGCCTTCGTCGGCAAGGAACGCCGCCGGGCCGAAGATCGGCCGGAACGCCGGATGCAGGTCGGAGTTGACGAAGGAGAGCCAGCGGTTCGCCTCGGCGCGCTGGCGTGGTGAGCCGTCGCCGGCGAGCTTCGCCTGCGGATACGTGTCAGCGATGTAGCCCATGATCGCCGCGTTCTGGGTCAGCACGAAATCGCCATCGACGATCGCCGGCACCGCGCCGGTCGGATTGATAGCCAGATATGCCGGTTCCTTCATCGTCGCCGCCGTCAGGACCTCGACCTCGAACGGCTGCCCGGTCCATTGCAGAGCGATGTGGTCGGCGGTCGAGCAGGCGCCGGGCTTGGTGTAGAGCTTCATGGGGTGTCCTCGTGTGGATGGGGTGCGCGTCCGCCGAGTTTGGCGCGCCTGCGCGCGGATTCAAGCCTAGCGGATGTCCTGCGCCGACGCGCATTTGCGCTTGTATCGATGGTGCGCGCCGATGACACGCGCGACGTCGTGGATCCCAACGATTGGAGGTGCCCATGCGCATGTTCCTCATGTGCCTGTCGTTCGCTGTGCCCTGCATGCCCGCCGCGCATGCGGCCATCTATTCGGTCGGCGGCGCCGGCTGCACGCATGCGAGCGTGCAGGCCGCGGTCGCCGCGGCGGCGGCGAATGCCGGCGGTCCGCATGTGATCCGCCTGCCAGAATCGACGTTCTCGGCCTTCACCGGCGTGGTCATTGCCAATCCGCAGGCCGACATCACCCTCGAAGGCGGCTATGCCAACTGTGCGGCATCGGCACCGCAGGCCGGCGTGCACACCACGCTCGATGCCAACGATGCCGCGCGCCACATCCGCATCACCAACACCACGGCGACGACGCGCCGGCTGACCCTGCGCCAGGTGATCCTCGACCGCGGCAGCGCGGACATCGGCGGCGCGATCCGTGCTGACGGGCGTGTCGTCGTCGTGCTCGACGCCGAAACCTCGGTGCGTCGCAGCTCGGCGCAGCGCGGCGGCGGCATCGCCATCGGCATCGCCAACAGCGGCGAAGCCGAACTGCACGTGCAGGGCGGATCGAGCGTGCGCTCGAACAGCGCGAGCGACGCGGGCACCGGTGGCGGCGGGATCTTCGCCGGGCCGTACGCGCGCGTGGTTCTCGGCCCGTCAAGGATCGAGCAGAACAACGCTGTCGGCAACGGCGGCGGCATCCATCTCGCCGGACCCGCCGCCAGCGGAATGGTGGTGACGCCGGGCGAGGGCACGGTGTCGATCTCGAACAACCGCGCCCACTTCGGTCGCCCCGTGGTGGCCGGCGGTGGCGGTGAAGGCGGCGGCATCTACGCCTACCGCCGCGGCATCTTCGTTGATGCGCCGCAGGGCACGACCAACCGCCATGGCTTCACCCTCGTCGGCAACCGCGCCTACTCGGGCGGTGGCGTCGCCGCGCGCAATGACGACCAGGCTGGCAGCGAGCCGGCGCTCTCGTTCGCCAACACGGCGTTCGCGCTCAACGAGGCCCACAACGTCGGCGGAGCAGTGTTCGCCAACGGTCGCGTCTGGATCGCCATCGGCCATGCCTCGACCGCGCCGTGCCCGGCCTTCTGGCTGGTCGGTTTCACCTACAGTTGCTCGACCTTCCTCGCCAACGAGGCCGCCGCGGTGGGCGTGGAGGCCGCGGCCGGTGCGATCCACTTCCACATGGGTTCGGCGCCGTCCTCGCTGCTGACCGTGACGCGCACCGAGTTCCGCGGCAACACCAGTGCCGGTTCGGTCGCCACGATCCTGTCCTACACCGACAGCCTCGGCGGCACGACCGTGGTCGAGCGCTCGACCTTTTCCGGCAACGCCGCGCAGTCCGTCGATTCGACCGGCTCGCGCGCGCTGGCCTCGATCACCGGCAGCCTGACCACGCGCTTCCGCTACAACACCGTGCTGGACAACAACGTGCAGAACCTGCTGCGCGCGCAGAACATCGACCTGCAGGGCAGCATCCTGTGGGCACCATCGGCCGCGACGAATTTCGCCGGCGCGACGCCGACCGTGGTCCACAACGACTGCCTCATCACGCGCCTCGGCGACCAGATTCCCGGCTTCGGCAATCCCGCGCGCGTGTTCGCCATCGAGCCACGCATCGATCCGGCCTTCTACCGCCCGGCTCCGGCCTCGCCCGCCGTCGACGCCTGCGACGGCCTCGGCTTCGCGCCCGGCGAGGACTACTACCGCACCGCGCCGTTCGCCGACACGCCCGGCGTGCCCGACCGCTTCGGCGACGCTGCCGGCCGCCACGATCTCGGCGCCGTCGAACGCGACGACGTGCTGTTCTTCGGCGGCTTCGGTCAGCGCGTGCCGGCCTCGACGGGGCCGCACGATTACTGAGGAATCGTGCGGCCTGCCCTGTCCACTGATTCGCTGTAGGGAACCTCGAAAAAACTCCCCCTTTCCCGTCATGCCGGCCCGACCAGACATTCGTCTGTTGAAAACGCCGGAATGACGGCTTTGCGCAGGACTCTTATTGGAGGTTCCCTCCAGGATGCTCTCGCTCACCCCGAGCGCTCACGAACGCCCCCGGAAGCGAGGGCCTGCCCCAGGGAAACTTTGCTGCCCGGCATGACTCCCAGCATGCGGCGCCGGGCGGCCATTCGCGCGATCATGTGCGCCGCTCGTGCCCACTGAACCAGTGGCCGCGAATCATTTTCATCCAGACATAAGGGATCGGCGCATGTCGCGCGGCAAGTGGATCGGACTTGGAGTGGCCGTGGTGGTGGCTGCGTTCATCGGCTGGCGCCTGTTCGCGGGCGGTCCGGGTGCGTCGGGGCCACGCGGTCCCGGCGGGCAGGGCTGGCAGAACGAGGGGCCGATTCCGGTCACCGTGGTCGCCGCCGAGGCGCGCGATGTGCCGCTGTTCCTGACCGCGCCGGGTACGGTGCAGGCGCTCAACACGGTGTCAGTCAGCGCGCAGGTGAGCGGCCAGCTCAAGGCCGTGCACTTCCAGGAAGGCCAGGAGGTGAAGAAGGGCGACCTCATCGCCGAGATCGACCCGGCCACCTACCAGGCCGCGCTCGACCAGGCCGTGGCAAAAAAGAAGCAGGACCAGGCCCAGCTCGCTGCCTCGCGCAGCACGCTGGCGCGCTATGAGGAGCTGATCGAGAAGAAGTTCGTCTCCGCGCAGGATCTCGAGAACCAGCGCCAGACCGTGCGCCAGCAGGAGGCGATGATCGCCGCCGACGATGCGGCGATCACGAATGCGCGCACCCAGCTCGGCTACACGCGCATCGTCGCGCCGATCGACGGCCTCGCCGGCATCCGCCAGGTCGACGTCGGCAACCTCGTGCAGGCCAACGGCGGCGCCATCGTCGTGCTCACGCAGACGCGGCCGATCAACGTGCTGTTCAACCTGCCGCAGCGCGACATGGCGCGCGTGCGCGAAGCCGACGCGGCGCCTCTCAGGGTGTTCGCGTTGTCGAGTACCGATACCGCGCCGATCGCCGAAGGCGTGCTGACCGTGGTCGACAACACCATCGATACGGCGACGGCGACGTTCAAGCTCAAGGCCGAGTTCCCCAACGAGGACCGCCGCCTGTGGCCCGGCCAGTTCGTCAACGTGCGCCTGCAGGTCAAGACCGTGCGGGGTGGCATCGTGGTGCCGGCGACCGGCGTGCAGCAAGGCCCGGATGGCGAGTTCGCCTGGCTCGTACAGGGCGACGATACGGTGGTCATGCGCAAGGTCGTCAGTGCCGGCAGCGTCGAGGGCCAAGGCGTGCTCGTCACCGAGGGTCTCGCGCTCGGTGATCGCGTCGTCACCGAAGGCCAGTTCCGCTTGAAGGCGGGCAGCAAGGTCACGCCGCTTGCGCCGGGTGAGGTCGCTGCACCGAAGGCGCCGCCGGCCGATGCGGCGAAGCGCGGTCGTTCGGCGGGCGGTTGAACACGAATGTGACCTGGCCGGCGATTGCCGTCCGGTCCTGAACGCAAGACAGGACGCGCGCCGCGCTCCGATCCAGCAGGACACCTTACCGTGGGCTTCTCGACGCTCTTCATCCGCCGACCGATTGCCACCTCGCTGCTGATGGCGGCGCTGCTGCTGCTCGGCATCGCCGGCTACCGCCTGCTGCCGGTGTCGGCGCTGCCTGACATCGACGCACCGTCGATCCAGGTGACCACGCAGTATCCAGGTGCGAGCCCGACCACGATGGCGGCGCTGGTCACGACGCCGCTCGAGCGCCAGTTCGGGCAGATCTCCGGCTTGCGCGTGATGACCTCGGATTCGTCGGCCGGTCTGTCGACGATCCTGCTCACCTTCGACATGGATCGCGACATCGACGCCGCCGCGCAGGACGTGCAGTCGGCGATCAACGCCGGCCGCGGCACGCTGCCGAACAACCTGCCGTACCCGCCGGTCTACAACAAGGTCAATCCGGCCGACGCGCCGATCCTCACGCTGGTGATGCAGTCCGACGCGCTGCCGCTGCGCGAGGTCAACAACTACGCCGACTCGATCCTCGCGCAGAAGCTCGCGACGGTCGCTGGCGTCGGCCTGGTCAGCATCGCCGGCAACGTGCGTCCGGCCGTGCGCATCCAGGTCGATCCGACCGCGATCGCCAACCAGGGCCTGACCATCGAGGACATCCGCGCGGCGCTCGTGCAGGCCAACGTCAACGGCCCGAAGGGCACGATCGACGGCGCCGCGCAGTCGTTCACGATCGGCGCCAACGATCAGTTGAGCGACGCCGACGAATACCGCAACACGATCGTCAGCTACAAGGGTGGCTCGCCGGTGCGCCTGGCCGACGTGGCCAAGGTGATCGATGGCGTCGAGAACGACCAGCTTGCCGCCTGGGCCAACGGCAGGCCCGCCGTGCTGCTCGACATCCGCCGCCAGCCCGGCGCGAACATCGTGCAGACCGTCGACAACATCAAGCGCATGCTGCCTGAGCTGCGCGCACTGTTGCCCGCCAGCGTCAACCTCGACGTGTTCGCCGACCGCACGGTGACGATCCGCGCCTCGGTCGAGGACGTCGAGTTCACCCTGATGCTGACGGTCGGTCTCGTCATCGCCGTGATCTTCGTGTTCCTGCGCCGGCTGTGGGCCACGGTGATTCCAAGCGTGGCCGTGCCGCTGTCGATCGTCGGCACCTTCGCAGTGATGGCGGCGATGAGTTTCTCGCTCGACAACCTCTCGCTGATGGCGCTGACCGTCGCCACCGGCTTCGTCGTCGACGATGCGATCGTGATGATCGAGAACATCGTGCGTTACCTCGAAAAAGGCCACGCACCGAAGGAAGCCGCCGAGAAGGGTGCGCGCGAGATCGGTTTCACCGTGCTCTCGCTGACCGTCTCGCTGATCGCGGTGTTCCTGCCGCTGCTGCTGATGCCCGGCGTGACCGGGCGGCTGTTCAAGGAGTTCGCGGTCGTGCTGTCGATCGCGGTTGCGCTGTCGATGGTCGTCTCGCTGACCCTGACGCCGATGATGTGCGCCTACCTGCTGCGCCGCGAAAATGCACCGGCCGACGAGGAAGCCGTCGACACCGGCCATCATGGCGAGGGTGGCTGGTGGAACCGTCTCGTCGATGCCTATGCGCGCAGCCTAGACCGGGTGTTCGCGCACCAGAAGCTGACCCTGCTCGTGCTGGCGGCGACGGTCGCGCTGACCGTGCTGCTGTTCGTGACCATGCCGAAGGGCCTGCTGCCGGACCAGGACACCGGCATGATCACCGGCGTCGTGCAGGCCGACGAGACGATCGCGTTCCCGGCCATGCTCGAACGCACGCAGCGCGTCGCCGAGGCCTTGCGCGCCGATCCGGCCGTGAGCGGTGTCGCCGCCTTCGTCGGTACCGGATCGATCAACCCGACCCTCAACCAGGGCCAGCTCAACATCGTGCTCAAGCCGCGCGGCGAACGCGACGGCCTCGATGCGCTGCTGCCACGTTTGCAGGACGCCGCAGCCGGGATTCCGGGCATCGCCCTGTTCCTCAAACCAGTGCAGGACATCGCGCTCGACAACCGCATCGCGCCGACCGAATACCAGTACGCCCTGACCGATGTCGACGCCGATGAGCTTGCCGAGTTCGCCGGACGCATGACCGCGGAGCTCGCCAAACGCCCCGAACTCGCCGACGTCGACAACAATCTCGCTGCCAACGGCCTGCAGCTGAACCTGACCATCGACCGCGACCAGGCCAGCCGCCTTGGCGTGCCGATCCAGACCATCGACGACACGCTCTACTCGGCTTTCGGCCAGCGCCAGATCTCGACGATCTTCACCCAGCTCAACCAGTACCGCGTCGTTCTCGAGGTCGATCCGCAATACCGTACCAGCGCCGACCTGCTCGATCGCCTGGCGGTGCGCGGCAGCGGCAGCGGTGCGCTGACCGGCAGCAACGCGACCACGCTCGGCATGGTCACCTCGAGCAACTCGGCCACGCCGAGCGGCATCGGCACGCAAGGCAACACCGGCATCAGCCTCGGCGGTGGCGGCACGATTCCGATGGCCTCGCTGGTCGATGCCAAGGTCGTCAACGCGCCGCTCGTGGTCAGCCACCAGAACCAGCTGCCGGCGGTGACGATCTCGTTCAATCTCGCGCCGGGTCATTCGCTGTCGCAGGCGGTCGAGGCGATCGCCGAGGTCGAAAGGTCGATCGGCATGCCGCCACAGGTGCGCGGCAGCTTCATCGGCAAGGCCGGCGAGTTCTCCGCCTCGATGATCGACGAGGTACTGTTGATCCTCGCCTCGCTGGTGGTCATCTACATCGTGCTCGGCGTGCTCTACGAGAGCTACATCCATCCAGTCACGATCATCTCGACCCTGCCGCCGGCCGGCGTCGGTGCGTTGCTCGCGCTCAGCCTGTGCGGTTTCGATCTGTCCATCGACGGCATCGTCGGCATCATCCTCTTGATCGGCATCGTCAAGAAGAACGCGATCATGATGATCGATTTCGCCATCGATGCGCAGCGCGACGGCATGTCCGCGCATGCCGCGATCCGCCGCGCCGCCCTGCTGCGCTTCCGTCCCATCCTGATGACCACCGCCGCGGCGATGTTCGGCGCGCTCCCGCTCGCCCTCGGCACCGGCATCGGCTCCGAACTGCGCCAGCCACTCGGCGTGTCGATCGTCGGCGGCCTGCTGCTCTCACAGCTCATTACGCTGTACACCACACCGGTCTTGTACCTGCACATGGAGCGTTTCTCCGATTGGCTGCGCGGACGCCGCGAGCATCGTGCACTGGTGCAGGCGGGGGCGAGGGCATGAGTGTCGTCACGGCCATGCGAGCAACCCGTAGGAGCCCCTTCAGGGGCGATCCAACGAAGACGCAAGCATCGCCCGTGAACGGGCCCCTACAGAACAGCGGCGAGGCGCGCCTTGCTTTGCCTTGGCTCGGCCCCTCTGTCGCAGGAGCGCGCCCTGTGCGCGATTTTCGTTCCACGCGGCGCGAATCGCGCACAGGGTGCACTCCCGCGGATCCACGCGGAGCCGGCCGATGAACCTCTCCGCCCCCTTCATCAAACGCCCCATCGGCACGATCCTCCTCGCCCTCGGCGTGTTCGTCGGCGGCGTCATCGCCTATTTCCAGCTCGGCGTCGCGGCGTTGCCGAACATGGAGTACCCCGTGATCTTCGTGGTCGCAAACCAGCCGGGTGCGAATGCGCAGACGATGGCATCGACCGTGGCGGCGCCGCTCGAGCGCCACATGGGACGCATCGCCGGTGTCGACGACATGGGCTCGAACAGCCGTGAGGGCAACACGGTGGTGATCCTGTTCTTCAAGGTCGATCAGGACATCGACAGTGCGGCGCGCGACGTGCAGGCGGCGATCAATGCGGCCATGCCGGACCTGCCGGCCGGCTTGCGTACTGCGCCGTTCTACCGCAAGGCCAACCCGAACAACGACCCGGTGCTGTTGCTCGCCCTGACCTCGCCGAAGCACTCCCCGGCCGAGCTCTACAACATGGCCGATTCGTTGCTCGCCCAGCGCGTGCGCCAGTTGCCGGGGGTGGCTGACGTCGGCATCGCCGGTGGTGCGACACCGGCCGTGCGCATCGATGTCGACCTGTCGAAGCTGACCTCGATGGGTCTATCGGCCGATCAGGTGCGCAACGCGATCGCCGCCGCCAACGTAACCTCGCCGCAGGGCTTCCTCGGCGACGGCCAGCGCATGATGACCATCGCCGCGAACGGTGCCTTGACCGAAGCCGAACAGTTCGCCGATCTGGTCGTCGCCGTGCGCAATGGTGTGCCGGTGCGCCTGCGCGAGATCGCCACCGTCGGGGATGGCCTGGAGAACCGCAACCAGGCGGCGTGGTTCAATGGCCAGCGTTCGGTCCTGATGGTCATCACCAAGCAGGCCGATGCCAACGTCATCAAGACGGTCGACAGCGTCCACGAACAGTTGCCGCTGATGCGCAGCTGGCTGCCCGAAGGCGTGCAGCTCATCCCGTTCAACGACCGCACGGCGACGATCCGCGCCTCGGTCAACGAGGTGCAGATCACCCTGTTGATCAGCCTGGCCCTGGTCATCCTGACAATGCTGCTGTTCCTGCGCCGCGTCGTGCCGACCGTGATCGCCGGCGTGTCGGTGCCGCTGTCGCTGGCGGCGGCCTTCATCGTCATGTACGTGTTCGGGTTCACCCTCGACAACCTCACCTTGATGGCGCTGGTCATCTCGATCGGCTTCGTCGTCGACGATGCGATCGTCGTCATCGAGAACATCGTGCGCCATCTCGAAATGGGCAAGCCGCGCCTGCAGGCCGCGCTCGACGGTGCACGCGAAATCGGCTTCACGATCGTTTCAATCACCGCCTCGCTGGTGGCCGTGTTCCTGCCGCTGCTGTTCATGGGTGGGTTCATGGGCATGATGCTGCACTCGTTCTCGGTGACGATCGCCGCGGCGATCATCATGTCCGCGCTGGTCTCGCTGACCCTTACCGCCGCGCTGTGCGGGCGCTGGCTGCTCCCGCATGCCGCGGTTCGGCCATCGAAGTGGGTTGCACGCATCGACCGCATGCATGCGGCGATGACGCGCGCCTACCAACGCGGCCTGGATTGGTCGTTGCGCCATCCGCGCCTGATGAGCCTGCAGCCTGTGCTGCTGATCGGGTTGACCGTCGTGCTCGCCGGTTTCCTCAAGTTCGGTTTCGTGCCGCAACAAGACACCGGCATGCTCAACGGCACCACGGTGGCCGGCGCATCGACTTCGTACGAAGCGATGGTCGAACTGCAACGCAGCATCGCCGACATCGTCATGGCCGATCCTGCCGTGGAGAGCGTCGGCTCGCAGCTGGGCGGGGGCGGCGGTCCGGGGTCGGGCAGCAATCGCGGGCGCCTTTTCATCAACCTCAAGCCGCTCGGCCAGGGGCGCGACGTGTCGACCTTCGCGGTGATGGCGCGCCTGCAGGCGAAGACGGCCGGCATGCCGGGCATCCAATTGCGCCTGCGCCCGGTGCAGGACGTCGGTGGTGGCGGCGGCCCGCGCGGCGGTGATGCCACCTACACCTATTCGCTCAAGGGCAGCAACTATGAGGAACTGCTCGAATGGGGCCCCAGGCTCGCCGCTGAACTGGCCAAGTTGCCGCAACTGAAGAGCGTCGGTACCGCGCTCGATGATGGCGGCATCGAGCAGAACCTCGTCATCGATCGCGATACGGCCGCACGCCTCGGCGTGTCGATCGGCGCGATCGACAGCGTGCTCTACAACGCCTTCGGCCAGCGCCAGATCTCCACGATCCATTCCGACCTCAACCAGTATCGCGTCGTGCTCAACGCGATCACCGGCGCCACGCCGGGTGTGGAGACACTGGAACGCCTGCACGTGCGCGCAAACAATGGCGCGATGGTGCCGTTGTCGGCGCTGACGCGCATCGAGGCCGGACGAGCCCCGCTGACGATTCAGCATGCGTTCCAGTTCCCGGTGTTCGACCTCAGCTTCAATCTCGCCGAAGGCGTCAGCATGGGCGAGACGATCCCGCTGATAGGTGAGGTCATGCGCAACCTGCGCATGCCGGGCAGCATCAGTGGCGAATTCGGTGGCGACTTCCGCCGTTTCCAACAGCAGCAGAGTGGACAGAACCAGCTCATCCTGTTCGCCATTCTTGCCGTCTATCTCGTGCTCGGCATCCTCTACGAGAGCCTGATCCATCCAGTCACGATCCTGTCGACCCTGCCAGCCGCCGGTGTCGGCGCACTGTTGGCGATGATCGTGACCAGCACCGAACTGTCGATCGTTTCGGTGATCGCCATCGTCCTGTTGATCGGCATCGTCAAGAAAAACGCGATCATGATGATCGATTTCGCCCTCAAGGCCGAGCGTGACGAGGGTCTTGCACCGATCGAGGCGATCCGTGAAGCCTGTCTGGTGCGCTTCCGACCGATCATGATGACTTCGATGGTCGCGATTCTTGGTGCGTTGCCGCTGGCCATCGGTTTCGGTGTCGGCTCGGAGATGCGCCAACCGCTCGGCATCGCGATGATCGGCGGCCTGCTCGTCTCGCAGAGCCTGACCCTGTTCTCCACGCCCGCGCTCTACCTCGTGTTCGCGCGCATCGCCGCGCGCCGGCGCGAGAAACGCGCGGCGAAACGTGCCGCGCGGGCTGCCACGCAGTCAGCGAAAGCTGCGGCGCCGTGACGGTTCCCCTTTTGTGCACGCACGGGCAGACTGTGCGCCTGGCCGGCAAGGAAACGATGATGAAGCGTTCAAAGACGACCGCCCTGTTGCTGATGGGCACAGCACCACTGCTGCTGACCGCCTGCAGCGAGGAAGAAAGCGTGCGCGAGGGGCTGTACACCTCGGTCGAGGCCTGCGTCGAGCAGACCAATGACCGCTACAACTGCGAGCAGGCATTCACGTCGGCAACGCGCTTGGCCGAGGCGGAAGGCCCGCGCTATGCCTCGCGCGAGGAATGCATCGCCGCGCACGGCGCGGACAACTGCAACGAGATGCGCACCAGCACGGGTCACTCATACTTCATGCCGTTCATGACAGGCTTCCTGATGGCCCAGCTCATGCGTGGCGGCCAGCCGGCCGGGCTTGCCTCAAGCCCGGCCTATCGTTCGCCGAACGGCACCTGGCAGCGGCCGGCGTCGGCGGGTGGCGTTTATCGCGCCGGCATGAACGGCACCACGGCGATGGCACCGGTCAACGCGCGGCCGAACGCGGCACCGACCGTGTCGCGCGGCGGCTTTGGCGCGAGCAGTGCCGGTCGCGGTGGTTCGAGCAGCGGCGGCTGATGCGGCGCATTGCGATCGCGCCGCGCCCGGACTGGCGCGAACGCGCCGAGCAAGCCGGTTTCGTCTTCCACACGATCGACGGTGCTCCCTATTGGGACGAGTCGGCGTTCTACGCCTTCACGCTCGACGAGATAGAGCAGGGCATCGAGGATCCGACGGCTGAACTGCATGCGATGGCACTCGACCTCGTTGACGAGGTGGTCGGCAGCGAGCAGCACATGGAGCGGCTCGCCATTCCCGAACCATTCCGCGACTGGATAGCGGCGAGCTGGCGTGCACGCGAGCCACACCTGTATGGGCGCATGGACTTCGCCTGGAATGGAATCGGCCCGGCCAAGCTGCTCGAGCTGAACTATGACACGCCGACTTCGCTGTACGAATCGGCGTTCTTCCAGTGGCAATGGCTCGACGACCAGCAACGTGCCGGGCGTCTGCCGGTGGCCGCCGACCAGTACAACTCCATCCATGAGAGTCTCGTCGAAGCATTCGGCACGATCGCGCCCTCGTTGCCGCGCCCGTTCCTGCTCTCGGCGGTGCGCGAATCGGCCGAGGACCAGGGCACGGTCATGTACCTGCAGGAATGCGCGCAGCAAGCGGGTATCGACTGTGGCCTGATCGCCATCGAGGACATCGGCGTATCCGCCGACGGCCACTACACCGACCTTTCCGATCGCACCATCGGCACGCTGTTCAAGCTGTACCCGCTCGAGGACCTCATGCGCGAGGATTTCGCGCGTTGGCTGCCGACCTCAGGCCTGCGCCTGATCGAACCGGCATGGAAGGCCGTGCTCAGCAACAAGGGCATCCTGCCTTTGCTGTGGGAGAAACATCGCGGCCACCCGAACCTGCTCGCCGCGGAATTCGACGACGGCGAGGGCGTGCTTGCCGCCGGCTGGGTGCGCAAGCCGCTGCACTCGCGCGAAGGAGCGAATGTCACGATCGCCTTGCCCGATGGCCGGCGGCTCGCCTCGGAAGGCCCGTACAACGGTCCCTGCATCCGCCAGGCCTTCCATCCGCTCGCGCAATTCGATGGTCGCCATGCATTGCTCGGCAGCTGGGTCGTCGGCGACCGTGCCTGTGGCCTCGGCATCCGCGAAGACGCCTCACCGATCACCCGCGACGGCGCCTGCTTCGTGCCGCACGTGATCCTCGCTGAGGAAACGGGTGTGCTGGTGGCCTGAAGCCGCGACGTGCGTTCACGAAGACACCGCGGAGCCCGTTCACGGGCTCCTGCAGGTCAAGCGAAGCGAGGCGCAAGGCCTTCAATCTCCGATCTCGAGGCCATGCGGCGGCTTTGCGTGGTCATCGACGACATCGGCGTGGGCGATGAGGGCGCGGCCGCGAAGCTCAGCGGCGATCGCCGGCGCGTGCGCATGTGCCTGCGCGACCATCGGGATGGCGATCCGCGCGCTGACCCGCACGGTGGGCATCAAGGTCACCGGCAAGGGGGCATCAGCGGCGACGTGCCAGCGCGCATCGGCGTCGGGCTTCGCCACATCGGCGACCACGGTCACGGTCGGCAGCAGCGTTGCCGCGAGCGGCGCGCGCGAGTCGACCGTCATCGTCTCGGCACAGGATGCCTTGGCCGTGCCCGCGGCCACGGCGACGAGGGCGATGAACAGGAAGGCACGGCGGGGGGAATAACGGGTTTTCATGGCAGTCTCCAGCAAACGGTGTTGCAAGTCCGGTAGAGCAAGCGCTGTGCCAGCCTGGCCGGAGTGTGTCGTTTGCGGGAAAAGAGATGCAGCGGCGCGCATTTGCGTTGCTGTGAAGGAAGTCATGCCCTGCCTGCGGCGGCCGTTCGCGGACACAGCAACTGTCCGCATGCGTGTCCGCGGAAGTCGCTCGGCCCCTGCTTCGGTCGTGCGCATGCCGGCGCGCGCGCGCCTGCGTTCGCGCGTTCGTCGGCAAGCTGCGGATGGGGAGGCGGCCAGGCCGCCCGTGATCACTCGCCCAGGGTCAACAACGACGCATTGCCACCCGCTGCCGTGGTGTTGATGGTGACCGTGCGCTCGGTGACGAAGCGCAAGAGGTAGTGCGGGCCGCCGGCCTTGGGCCCGGTGCCGGAGAGGCCTTCGCCGCCGAACGGCTGCACGCCGACGACCGCACCGATCTGGTTGCGGTTGACGTAGCAGTTGCCGACTTTGGCGCGCTTGACGATGTGGTCGATGGTGTCGTCGATGCGGCTGTGGATGCCGAGAGTGAGGCCGTAGCCGGTGGCGTTGATGGCGTCGATCACCTCGTCGAGGCGGTCGGCCTTCCAGCGCACGACGTGCAGAATTGGCCCGAACACTTCGCGTTCGAGCACCGACAACGACGGGATCTCGTAGGCGCGCGGGGCGAAGAAGGTGCCATGTTCGGCGCTCGGACCGGATTTCACGGTAGCGATCAGGCGTCCTTCGCGATCCATGCGTGCGGCGTGGTCGCTCAGCACCTTGTGCGAGGGTTCGTCGATGACCGGGCCGACATCGGTGGACAGCAGGCCGGGATCGCCGAGAGTCAGTTCGGCCATCGCGCCGGCGAGCATGGTCATGACCTTGTCGGCGATGTCATCCTGCACGAACAGCACGCGCGCGGCCGAGCAACGCTGGCCGGCGGAATCGAACGCTGACGCGATCACGTCCTTGACGAGTTGTTCGGGCAACGCCGAGGAGTCGGCGATCAGCGCGTTCTGGCCGCCGGTCTCGGCGATCAGCGCGGCGATCGTCGAATCACGTGCGGCCAGCGTGCGGTTGATCGTCCACGCGGTTTCGGTCGAGCCGGTGAAGCAGACGCCGGCGATCTCGGGGCGCGTGAGCAGGGTCTGGCCGAGCACCGAACCCTTGCACGGCACGTATTGCAGCACGCCTTCCGGCACGCCGGCCTCGTGCAGCAGCTTGACCGCGGCATGGCCGATCAGGGTGGTCTGGTCGGCCGGCTTGGCGATGACGCTGTTGCCGGCGGCGAGGGCGGCGACCACCTGGCCCATGAAGATCGCCAGCGGGAAGTTCCACGGGCTGATGCAGACGAACACGCCGCGGCCGTGCAGGTGCAGTTCGTTGGTTTCACCGGTCGGGCCCGGCATCGTTTCGGGCTGAGCAAACAGCTTGCGCGCCATTGCCGCGTAATAGCGACAGAAGTCGGCGGCTTCACGCACTTCGGCGATCGCCGCGGACATCGTCTTGCCGGCTTCGCGCACGGCCAGGGCGATGAACTCGGCGCGGCGCGCTTCGAGCAGGTCGGCGGCGTGTTCGAGGATCTTCGCGCGGCTCGCGGCCGGCAGCGCGTTCCAGTCCGGCTGCGCGGCGAGCGCGTTGTCGAGCGAGCGCGCGATGGTGGCGGCACCAGCGGTGGTCGAATCACCGATCACGCGGCGGCGGTCGGCCGGGTCGGTGACGGCGCGCTTGTCGCCGTCGGGCTTGGCGTCCGGTACGAGCGGGGTCGAGGTCCACGGCTTGCGCGCGGCGTTGACGCTGTCGGCGAGTGCGCGCAGTTCATTGTCGTTGGCGAGATTGGCGCCCATGGAGTTCTTCCGTTGTTCGCCGAACAGACCGATCGGCAGGGGAATGCGGGGGTGCGGCTTGGAGTCGTGCTGGCGCACGACCTCACAGGGGTCGGCGACGAGGTCGCGGATCGACACGTCCTCGTCGACCACGCGGTTGACGAAACTGGTGTTGGCGCCGTTCTCGAGCAGGCGGCGCACGAGATAGGGCAGCAGGTCCTCGTGGCTGCCGACCGGCGCATACACGCGGCACGGCACGTCGAGGTTGTCCTTGCCGACCACTTCGGCGTAGAGATCCGCGCCCATGCCATGCAGGCGCTGGTGCTCGTACGGGCGGCCCTTGGCCAGGTGGTGGATCGCCGCGATCGTATGCGCGTTGTGGGTGGCGAACTGCGGATAGATCAGGTTCGCGCCGGCCTCGAACATCTGCTTGGCGCAGGCGAGGTAGGAGACGTCGGTGTTCGGCTTGCGCGTGTACACCGGATAGCCGGCGAGGCCGAGTTCCTGCGCGCGCTTGATCTCGGAATCCCAATAGGCGCCCTTGACCAGGCGCACGCACCAGCGCCGGTTGGCCTTGCGTGCGGTCTCGGCCAGCCAGTCGATCACGAACGGCGCGCGCTTCTGGTAGGCCTGCACGGCGAGGCCGAAGCCGTTCCAGCCTTGCAGTGACGGGTCGGCGAACACCGTGCCGATCACGTCGAGCGAGAGTTCCAGGCGATCGGCCTCCTCGGCGTCGACGGTCATGCCGATGCCGTTGGCCATGGACAGTCGGGCGAGCTCGAGCACGCGCGGGGTCAGTTCGGCGAGCGCGCGCGCACGATTGGCCACGTCGTAGCGCGGATGGATCGCCGAGAGTTTCACCGAGATCGACGGCGCTTCGATCACATCGGTCCACGGCCCGCGCCGGCCGAGCGCAGCGATCGCGTCGCGGTAGGCCTGCTGGTAGCGCTCGGCGTCGTGCGCGGTCAGCGCGGCTTCGCCGAGCATGTCGTAGGAATGGCGGTAGGCGCGGTTTTCCTTCTGCTCGGAACGGTCCTGCGCCTCGTCGATCGTGCGCCCCATGACGAACTGGTGGCCCATGATGCGCATGGCCTGACGCACGGCCAGGCGGATCACCGGTTCGCCGGCACGGCCGATCAGGCGCTTGAGCGCGCCGGTGAAGTTGCTGCGTGTTTCCTCGGCCAAGCTGACCAGACGGCCGGTCAGCATCAGGCCCCAGGTCGAGGCATTGACGAACAGCGACTCGCTGGCACCGACGTGCTTGCGCCAGTCGGCTTCGCCGAGCTTGTCGCGGATCAGCTTGTCGGCAGTCTCGCTGTCAGGGATGCGCAGCAAGGCCTCGGCTACGCACATCAGCAGCACGCCTTCCTCGCTGGAAAGGTCGTACTCGCGCATGAACGATTCGACCGCGCTCTGGTTCGATGCCTTGGCCCGCACGCGTGCGACCAATTCGGCGGCGCGCGCGAGCACGAGCTCGCGCTCGGCGGGCGGCAGGCTGGCTTGGGCAAGCAGGTCGTTGACCGCTTCGGTCTCGTCGCGCAGCCAGGCTGCGGTGATGCGGGCGCGCGCGGCATCGCTCGGCGCGGGCAGTTCGGGGGAGAGGATGTCGCTCACGGTGCGGACGTCTCGCCTGGGGTGGCCGCCAGGCTGTGGCGGCGGGGGGCACTAGTGTAGAGGAGGGCCGAGGGCCAGGGCTCGGGTTGGACCTTCGGCGTAGGAGCCCCTGAACGGGCCCGTACCGGAAGATGGCGCGTGGGAACGGTACTCAGCGCGCCTGTTCTTCCTGCTCCAGCCGCTGAACCGAGATCTTCATCAGCAGCTCGGCCATGTCCTGGGCGACCTCGCCACGCTCGATGCGATCGCGGTGCACGGCGTTGGCGATGGCGGCCATGCGTTCCGGATGCGCGCCGCCGGTGACGCTGGCATCCCCGGCCAGGTCGATCCAGCCGGTGCCATCGGGAAAGTACACGTCGACGCGGCCACGCAGATCGCCGCGCGGGTGCAGCACCCAGGCCGGCGGCTGCGGATCGGGGCGCAGGAAGCTGCCCTGGTCCTCGCGGCGGCAGACCGGACCGCTGCCGGTCAGCTGGGCGAGCGAGGGCAGGAGGTCGACCTGCTGGAAGGCGCCGGCGATGGCGCCTTTCGGCAAGCCGCTCGGACCGACGACGACCATCGGCACACGCGCCAGTGCGCTGTCGCCATAGCGCTCCCATTCCTCACGCGTCACCGTCGTCATGCTGCGGTGGTCACCGACGATGAGCAGGATGCCGTTGTCGAAGAAGCCGCGCGCCTGCAGGGTTCGGTAGAAGTCGCCGATCGCTGCATCGGCGCGACGGAACAGGGCGGCCTCATCGAGCTTGCCCGATGCGCGGTCGAGGAAGGGCGGGTGGGTCTCCACCGTCAGCACGGCGGCGAACAGCGGGCGGGTGCGGTCACGTTCGTTGTCCAGCCACTGGATGACACGCTGGTACAGCACCTCGTCGGTGGCGGCATCGAAGATGCCGCGCGGCTTGCCTTCGTAGAACGGGCTCTCCGCGCCCTCGAAATGGCTCAGATGAAGACTTTTCAGCCACGGCTGCTTCTCCAGGAAGCCAAGGTTGCCGCTGGTGAAGAACGCCGTCTGGTAGCCGTGCGCGCCGAGTACCCCGCCGACGGAGTGCTCCGGGTCGCCGAACCCGGTGAACGGGTACAGGCTGAGGTAGCGGCCGACGGCCGGGACCGGCACGCGCCCGTCCATCAGCGCGATCAGGCCATGGTCGGTGGTGAAACCATTGGCGTGGAAAGCTTCGAACCAGGTGTTGGCGCGTGCGATGGCATCCAGTTGCGGCGTGAAACCACTGCCGCCGAGCAGGGCGCTGTGGTGGGCCGAAAGTGACTCGACCATCAGCAGGAGCACGTCCGGATGCCGTTCCTGCCCCATGTCGCACAGCACGGCCTGTGGTCGTTCCTGCGCCAGCATGCGCAACTTGAACGCTTCCGAGTACGGCTGGTTGATCCCGCGCATGCCGCTGAGCTGGACGATGTTCACGGCACTGTCGCGGAACACGTGGTCGCGTGCGGTCGCTGCCAGCCAGACACCGCAGGCGATCATCGCAATGCCCGACCCGAGCAGTGCCCGGGCCAGCCTGGGTGTGCGCGGCAGCGGGAACCAGAGCAGCACGAAGATGCCCGGGATCGCCACGGCGAGGTATGGCAAAGGACGATAGCCGCCGGCGGCCAGGGACTGGATGAACTGGGTGGTGGCGCGGCCCTCGCCACCGAACTTCAGCACGTCGCCCATGTGCAGGCGCAGGGTGAACAGGTCCAGCAGCAGGGTGTCCACCAGCATCACCAGGCCCAGCGCGAACACGGCGAACGCGCACACATGGCGCAGGATGCGCCAGCGCAGCAGCAGCCCGAGCGCCAGCACCAGGATGCCTGCGCCGGCCAGCCAGGCGTCGTTGCCCAGGCTTTGCCAGCGCACGCAACTGCCGCAATCGGCGAAGCCGCCATAGGTGCGCTCGACCACCAGCGCGCGTGCCCACGGCACCAACATCAGCAGCAGCACCACTCCGGTGATGCCGGCGATGCCGAGCCGATGACCGCACGTGGCCGTTGCCCGGCGTGCTGCGGATCCGAGATTTCCGAGGGGGGGGCTCACGATGCGCGAGGTCTCGCCAGAGTGGCTTCCGAGATGCGGCGGGGGCGCAAGTGTAGATGAGGGGACGAGGGGCGAGGGTTCGGGTTGAACATTCGCCGCAGGAGTCCCCTTCAGGGGCGATGCTTTCCCCCGGCGTCGCGACATCCGATCGCCCGTGCACGGGCTCCTGCGGGGGAATCGCCGATCCGCCGCCTGCTCCAGTACGTCGCGCCATGCACGCGGCAGTACGTCGCGCCATGCACGCGGCGCGGCGGTGTCCGTCCGGGCCTCGTCCTTGCCGCTGCCAAGCACGCTCCACTATCATCCGATAGTTCCACGCCCGGCGTTTCGACGGATGCCGGGCAGGGCCGCGAGGCGCAGCCCCGGGGAAGAAGGCGTGTCACCCGCGTTCCGCGCGGGCTCCGATGGTTTCCATTCAAGGTGATGGCAATGACGTCAGTTGGGATCCCGCGAATCCGCCGCGCGCTGGCCGCGTCGGCCGTGCTGCTGTCGGCGTGTCTGGCGAACGCGGCGGCCTGGGCAGCCAACCCGCAGCCCTGGCAGCTCAACATGACACCGGGTGTGACCGAGACTTCGGCCGATGTGCATTACCTGCACATGGCGATCCTGTGGATCTGCGTGGTCATCGGCGTGGTCGTGTTCAGCGCGATGTTCATCGCCATGTTCCGCTTCCGCAAGTCGAAGGGCGCGGTGCCGGCCAAGTGGAGCCACAGCACGAAGCTCGAGGCGGCCTGGACGATCGTCCCGGTGCTGATCCTGATCGGCAGCGCCTGGCCTGCGACCAAGGTCCTGGTGCGCATGGCCGATACCAGCGAGTCGGAGATGACGGTCAAGATCACCGGCTACCAGTGGAAGTGGCGTTACGAGTACGTCGACTACTACGGCAGCAATCCGGGCATCAACTTCATCTCGAGTCTGGAAGCGCAGTCCAACCGCGTGCGCCAGCTCGGCTCCGGCCTCGATCCGCGTTCGGTCAAGTCCGGCGACTACGCCAGTTATCTGCTCGACGTCGACAAGCCGCTGGTACTGCCGGCCGGCGTCAAGGTGCGTTTCGTGATCACCGCCGACGACGTGATCCACGCTTGGTGGGTGCCCGCCCTCGGCTGGAAGCAGGACGCCATTCCCGGCGTCATCAATTCGACCTGGACCAAGGTCGACCAGCCCGGCATCTACCGCGGCCAGTGCGCCGAGCTGTGCGGCAAGGACCACGGCTTCATGCCGATCGTCGTCCGTGTCGTGCCGAAGGCCGAGTTCGAGCAGTGGATGACCGAACAGGCGCCCGCGCCTGCCGCGGCCACGGCTGCCGCCACCGCTCCGACGACGGCCCCGCAGGGCTGATCCAGACATCGCAATCGAGGTTGAGGCCATGGCCCACGCTGCCGTCCACGACGATCACCACGACCACCACGCCGCGCCGCAGGGTTTCCTTGCGCGCTGGGTGTTCGCCACCAATCACAAGGACATCGGTACCCTGTACCTCGTGTTCTCGCTGCTGATGTTCTTCGTCGGCGGCTCGATGGCGATGATCATCCGCGCGGAACTGTTCCAGCCGGGCATGCAGCTCGTGGAACCCGAATTCTTCAACGAAATGACCACGATGCATGCGCTGGTCATGATCTTCGGCGCGGTCATGCCGGCCTTCGTCGGCCTCGGCAACTGGATGATCCCGCTGCAGGTCGGTGCGCCGGACATGGCGCTGCCACGCATGAACAACCTGTCGTTCTGGATCCTGCCGTTCGCGTTCTTCATGTTGCTTTCCACGCTGTTCATGCCGGGGGCCGGCCCGCAGGGTGGCTGGACGCTGTACCCGCCGCTGTCGATGCAGGGTGGTCACGCGGTGGCGTTCGCGATCTTCGCCATCCACCTGATGGGCATCAGCTCGATCATGGGCGCGATCAACATCATCGCGACCATCCTCAACATGCGCGCGCCGGGCATGGATCTGCTGAAGATGCCGATCTTCGTCTGGTCGTGGCTGATCACCGCGTTCCTGCTGATCGCGGTCATGCCGGTGCTCGCCGGCGCGGTAACCATGCTGCTCACCGACAAGTACTTCGGCACGAGCTTCTTCAACGTCGCCGGCGGCGGCGACCCGGTGATGTTCCAGCACATCTTCTGGTTCTTCGGGCATCCCGAGGTCTACATCATGATCCTGCCGGCGTTCGGCATCGTTTCGGAAATCATTCCGACGTTTGCACGCAAGCCGCTGTTCGGCTATCAGGCCATGATCTACGCGATCGCCTCGATCGCCTTCCTCTCGTTCATCGTGTGGGCGCACCACATGTTCACCGTCGGCATGCCGCTCGGCGGCGAGCTCTACTTCATGTACGCGACGATGCTGATCGCGGTGCCGACGGGCGTGAAGGTATTCAACTGGGTCACCACGATGTGGGAAGGCTCGATGACGTTCGAGACGCCGATGTTGTTCGCACTGGCCTTCGTCATCCTGTTCACGATCGGCGGTTTCTCGGGCTTGATGCTCGCGATCGTACCGGCCGACTTCCAGTACCACGACACCTACTTCGTGGTTGCCCACTTCCACTACGTGCTCGTCACCGGCGCGGTGTTTGCGATCATGGCCGGCGCCTATTACTGGCTGCCGAAGTGGTGCGGCAACATGTACAGCGAGCGCTGGGGCAAGATCCATTTCTGGTCGAGCGTGATCTCGGTCAACGTGTTGTTCTTCCCGCAGCACTTCCTCGGCCTGGCCGGCATGCCGCGGCGCATTCCCGACTACAACGTCGCCTTCGCCGACTTCAACATGATCTCCTCGATTGGCGGCTTCTGGTTCGGCGCGAGCCAGCTCCTGTTCGTCGGCGTGATCGTGCACGCGGTGTTCTTCTCGAAGAACCGCGCGACCCAGCAGGTCTGGGAGGGTGCGCGCGGTCTCGAGTGGACGGTGCCGTCGCCGGCCCCGCACCACACTTTCGAGACGCCGCCGGTCATCGACGATTCGATGCTGGCCCACGGCGATGTAAGTCACTGAGTTGTTGATCCCATGAGTCACAACGTGGCCCAGACGAAACAACGCGACGTGCGCGGACTGGCGAAGGTCGCCGGTACCGTCGTGCTGGCGTCGTTCCTGTTCGGCTTCGCCATGGTGCCGCTGTACCGCATTGCCTGCGAACACGTGCTCGGCATCAAGCTGGCCGGCGATGTCGTTGCCCAGGAGACGGTCGCTGCAATGGAAGTTGACGTTTCACGCACGGTCGCCGTCGAGTTCGTGGCGGGCGTCAACAGTCGCCTGCCGTGGGAGTTCGCTCCCGAAGTGTCACGGATCGAGGTCCATCCGGGCGCGCTGACCGAGGTCTGGTTCGATGCGACCAACACGGCCGGTTCGGCGATCGTCGGCAATGCCGTGCCGAGCGTGGCGCCGAGTTCTGCCTCGCTGTACTTCAACAAGACCGAGTGCTTCTGCTTCACCGAGCAGAAACTCGATGCCGGCGAATCACGTCGCATGCCGGTGCGTTTCGTCGTCGATCCGCGCCTGCCGGCCGACGTCAGGACGCTGACGCTGTCCTACACGTTCTACGAAAACGAGATCGCGACGCGGCGCCTCGCCGCGACCGCACACGCTTCGCCAAGCCTGGCGCAACACTGACGCACCCACCCATCGAACCGGGGCCGACCACCATGGCGCATTCCAAAGACCTCTACTACGTCCCGCACGGCAGCATGTGGCCGATCGTGGCCGCCGTCGGCATGTTCCTCACCGTCATGGGGGCCGCGCACTGGATCAACGGCGACACGGGCCTGCTCGCACAGCCGACCATGTTCCTCGGCCTCGCTGTTGTCGTCTTCATGTTCTTCGGCTGGTTCGGCTCGGTCATACGTGAATCGGTCGGTGGGCTGTACAACCGTCAGGTCGACATCTCGTTCCGCATGGGGATGATGTGGTTCATCTTCTCGGAAGTGATGTTCTTCGCCGCGTTCTTCGGCGCGCTGTTCTACGCGCGCGCTCTGTCGGTGCCGTGGATCGGTGGCGAGGGTCATGGCGCGGTGACCAACGAGTTCCTCTGGCCAGGCTTCACGCCGGCCTGGCCGACCAACGGCCCCGGCAACGTCGGCGGCAGCTTCGAGACGATCCCGGCGTGGGGCATCCCGCTGCTCAACACCCTGCTGCTGCTGGCCTCGGGCGTGACCATCACGCTCGCCCACCACGCCCTGCGTGCCGGTCAGCGCCGTGCGCTGGTGCTGTGGCTGGCCGCGACGATCACGCTCGGCGTGATCTTCCTCTATTACCAGGTGCACGAGTACGCCGAGGCGTACAACCACCTCAACCTGACCCTCGGCAGCGGCATCTATGGCTCGACCTTCTTCATGCTGACCGGCTTCCACGGCATGCACGTCACCCTCGGCGTCATCATGTTGACGGTGATCCTGTTCCGCTGCCTCAAGGGCCACTTCACCCGCGACAACCACTTCGGCTTCGAAGCCGTCGCCTGGTATTGGCATTTCGTCGACGTGGTGTGGCTGGGGTTGTTCGTGTTCGTCTACGTGCTTTGAGAGCAGGGAGCGGGGCATGGCTGAAGTCGGAGCACGTGAGCGTCGCCGCAGCTGACCGTTCCCCATGCTCCATTCCCGCCTGCTCTAGCCACCCACCCCATGCGGCTGGATCACGCCCGTGGCGATGCCGATGATGACGAGCACGATGAGAAGGACCGACAGGCCGATGCGGCGGGTCAGGGCCTTGACGGTGCGGTCGCTGCCGCCCTTGTCGGTCATCATGTAGTACAGGCCGGCGCCGAGGTTCCAGACGATGGCGACCAGGAACACGATGATGATGATCTTGCCGGCCATGCATGGGCTCCGTTGCGGACGGCAGGATCCGTCCGGTCGCGCAGTATAAGCTCCGTCGTGGCGCGTCACTGGACTTCGCCGTCGTGGTTTGCGCTGGTCCTGCTGCTGGCTGGACTCGGCGTGTTCATCACGCTGGGCTTCTGGCAGCTCGACCGCGCGCACGAGAAGGACGCATTGCTCGACGCGTTCGCCGCCGATGCGGCGCAGGCGCCGCTCACCCTGGCCGATGCGCGTCGCCGCGCCGCTTCCATGCCGTATCCGCGTGTGCGCGTACACGGCCGCTACGATCCGTTGCGCAGCTACCTGCTCGACGATCAGGTCCGGGACGGTCGTCAGGGGCTGCTGGCCTGGGCCGTGTTCGAGCCGGATGGAGGCGGACCGGCGTTGCTGGTCAATCGCGGCTTCGTCGCGCGCGGCAGCGACGGCAAGCAGCCGGTGCTGCCGGCGGTCGAAACAGGAGAGGTGGAACTGAGCGGTCTGTACGCGTCGCCGCCGGGCGGGGGGCTGCGCCTCGGCGGCAATGCCCTGCCGCGGCAGTCACGCTGGCCGAAGTCGACGATCTACATCGACACGGCGGAAATCGCCCAGGACATCGGTCGCGCCGTCGACACGCGCGTGCTGTTGCTCGACGCCGATCCGGCTTCGGGCTTCATGCGCGCCTGGACGCCGCAGATCATCCCGCCCGAGCGGCATCGTGGCTATGCCCTGCAATGGTTCTCCTTCGCCATTGCCGCGATCGTCATCTTCATCGTGCTGCACTGGCGGCGCGCATCCAACGGATCCAAATGATGCAACAGCGCAATCGCAAGCGGTTCCAGCTGATCCTGATCGCCTCGTTGTTCTTCCTGCCGATGCTCATCGCCGGCTTGCTCGTGGCCAGCGGTTGGGTACCCGACGCGCGCAGCCACGGCGAAGGCATCGTCCCACAGCGTTCGTTCGACGGCATTGCGATCGCGCTCGGTGACGGAGAGTTGCTGCAATGGAAGGACCCCGACTGGCGCTGGAGCGTCGTCGCCCTGCCGGGCCGCCGTTGCGGCGACGCCTGTCAGCAACAACTCGACCTCGTGCATCGCGCGCGCGTCTCGCTGAACCAGAACGCGATGCGCGTGCGCCTGCTCTATGTCGGCGAACCTCCCGCCGGCGACGCGGCGGAGACGCTCCTGTCCGCATGGCAGATCGGCCGTGACGTCGATGCACGTCTGGCCGAATGGACGCCCGATGTCGACGACGGCCTCGCCATCGTCCTGGTCAAGCCCGACGGCACGGCCCTGATCGTCTATCGCAACGGCTTCGATGCGAGTGGCCTGCGCAAGGATCTCGCCAAGGTGACCAAGTGAGCCTGATCCCGTCCTCGTGGCCGGCGCGCTTGGCTTGCGCCGCTGCCGCGCTAGCGCTCTGTGTCAGTGTGTTCGGCGCCTTCGTGCGGCTCTCGCATGCGGGCCTGTCCTGCCCGGACTGGCCGACCTGCTATGGCCAGGCGACCTGGCCCGGCCATGAACACGAAGTCGTCGCCGCCAACGCCCAGTTCGATCGCCCGGTCGAATCGCACAAGACCTGGCGCGAGCAGGGTCATCGCATGGTCGCCGGCACGCTCGGCCTGCTGATCCTGGCGGTTGCCGTGAGCAGCGCCTGGCGACAACCGCGCGTGCTCGCACTCGTGGCGATCGCCGCGCTCGCCGCGGCGGCGGCTGTCGTTGCCTGGATGCGCGGCGCGACTACCCTGTCCGCGGTGCTGTCGGTCGTGGCGCTCGCTGCGCCCGTGCTCGGTGCTTGGCTGCTGGACCGACCTGCGGCATGGCGCATCGGTGTGGGTGTGCTCGCCGTCGTCATCCTGCAGGCCATGCTCGGCATGTGGACGGTGACCTGGCTGCTCAAGCCTGTCGTCGTCATGGGCCACCTGCTCGGTGGGCTGACCACGTTCGGTCTGCTCGCCTACGTCGGCCTGCGCTGGTCCGGCATCGGCGCCGAAGACGCACGCCATGTGCAACTGCGTCCATTGATCGTGATCGCACTGGTCGTGCTTGCCGTGCAGATCGCACTCGGCGGTTGGACCAGCGCGAACTATGCCGCCCTCGCCTGCGGCAACACGTTTCCGACCTGCCTCGGCCAATGGTGGCCGCCTACCGATTTCCGCGAAGCTTTCGTGCTCTGGCGCGGCATCGGGGTCGACTACGAAGGCGGTGTGCTCGACGGCCCGGCACGCGCGGCGATCCAGATCGCGCATCGCATCGGCGCGGTCGTCGCATTCCTGTATATCGGCTGGCTCAGCGGCCGCCTCGTGCGCGCGGGTCTGCGCACGAGTGGACGCGTGCTTGGCACTTTGTTGCTGGTGCAAGTCGCGCTCGGCATCGGCAACGTCGTGCTGATGCTGCCTCTTGCCGTTGCCACCGCGCATGTCCTTGTCGCCGTGCTGCTGCAGTTCATGTTGATCCTGGCCTTTGCGCGCACGCAGCCGCGCATGACCGTGGCTTGACCGACGCGAGCGCGCGGCCAACACTCCACGCCCCCTCCCTTGGCGCGACCATGACCTCCCTTGCCAGCCAGTACCTCGAACTGACCAAGCCGCGCGTGGTCGCCCTGATCGTGTTCACCGCGATCATCGGCATGTTCCTCGCGGTGCCAGGCTGGCCGCCCCTGCGCCAGTCGGTGTTCGGGTTCATCGGCATCTGGCTGGCTGCCGCTTCGGCAGCGGCGATCAATCACCTGATCGATCAGCGCATCGACCGCGTGATGGCGCGCACCTCGCATCGACCGCTGCCGACCGGCAGCCTGACCCCGACCCAGGTGCTCGCCTTCGCGATCGCGCTCGGCGCGCTGTCGATGGCGATCCTCATTGCGCTGGTCAATCCGTTGACCGCAGTTCTGACTTTCGCCTCGTTGATCGGCTATGCGGTCGTCTACACCGCCTTCCTTAAGCGTGCCACGCCGCAGAACATCGTCATCGGCGGTGCCGCCGGTGCCGCTCCGCCGCTGCTCGGCTGGGCCGCGGTGACCGGCGAAGTGCATCCGTACGCGCTGCTGCTGTTCCTGATCATCTTCGTATGGACCCCGCCGCATTTCTGGGCTCTGGCGATCTTCCGGCGCGAGGACTACTCGCGCGCGCAGGTGCCGATGCTGCCGGTCACGCATGGCGTCACCTACACGCGCTGGCATGTGCTCGCCTATACGATCCTGCTCGTCATCGTCACCGTGCTGCCGTATCTGACCGGCATGAGTGGGCTTTTCTATCTCGGCGGGGCGCTTGTGCTCGGCGCAGGTTTCCTCTGGTACGCCGTGCGCCTGCTGAACCCACCGGACGAATGGTTCGCGATGAAGGTGTTCAACTATTCCATCATCTACCTGATGGCGCTGTTCGCCTTCCTGCTCGCTGACCACTATCTGATGCCGCAGGCGCTGGCGCCGGTACCGGCAATCCGTTTCGATCCCGCAGGTTGAATCCGCCGGCTTTCGCTCAGCCGCGATCCGCTGCCTGGCGTGACCAGTGTTGCGCCAGCATCGCACAGGCAATGAGCTGCAACTGATGGAACAGCATGATCGGCAGCAGGATCACGCCGATCATCGGGTCGCCGGCGAACAGGACCTTGGCGATCGGCACGCCGCTGGCGAGGCTCTTCTTTGAGCCACAGAACACCAGCGCTATCGTGTCACCACGCGCGAAGCCGAGCAGGCGACCAGCCGCCTGCGTGGCGAACAGCACCAGCGCGAGCAGCACCAGCGCGACGATGCCCACCACCACCAGGGCCATCGGCGACACGCGCTGCCACAGACCTTCGGCCACCGATGCGCTGAAGGCGACATAGACCACCAGCAGCACGGTTGCGCGATCGCTGATCGCCAGCAGATGGCGCCTGCGCTCGACGAAACCGGCCAGGAGTGGCCGCAGCGCATGGCCGCACACGAACGGCGCAAGCAGCAGCAAGGCGATCTTGCCGACCGCATCGAGTGGCGAGGTCGTGTCACCATGCGTGGCCACCATCAGGGATACCAGCAGCGGCGTCAGGAAAACGCCAAGCAGGTTCGACAGCGATGCGCTGCACACCGCCGCGGCAACGTTGCCGCGTGCGATCGCGGTGAAGGCGATCGATGACTGAACGGTCGAGGGCAGGGCGCACAGGAAGAGGACACCGAACGCGAGCTCGTCTGTCAGCCATGGCCGTGCCATCGGCAGGACGACGAATCCGAGCAGTGGAAACAACACGAAGGTGCATGTCAGCACGGTCAGGTGCAGGCGCCAGTGCACCAGGCCGGCGATGATCGCCTCGCGCGGCAGGCGCGCGCCGTACAGGAAGAACAGCAGGGCGATGCCGACGTTGGTTGCGACGCCGGCCAGCACTGCCGCATCGCCTCGCACCGGAGCGAAGCTGGCCAGCACGACGGCCGCGACCAGGGCCAGCAGGTAGGGATCGAACAGCGAACGCAAGCGGTGGTCCTCGATCGGCAACAGGTGTGCGGTTCCCCGTCACTCCGCACGCGGAGCAACCCCGTTCGTCACGGCAAGCAAGCACGGGAAACGGCCGCAGGCAACGGCTGCAGGAAATAGCTACAGCCGCGAGGCTCCCTTCCCACACCCCGCAAAAGCGAAAGCATCACCCCTGAAGGCGTTTCCCACAAGGCCAGGCTCCACTCACCCGATGCACAACCCCGTGCGCACACCCTGCACCAATGCTATACAGCGCCGGCCCTTCCCGCCGAGAATGACCGATGACGCCGCCCGCCGACCACGCCCTTCGCCGCGGCGACGTGCGTACCCTCGTGCTCGCCGCACTCGGCGGCGCGCTCGAGTTCTACGACTTCATTATCTTCGTGTTCTTCGCGGCGGTGATCGCTCAGGTATTCTTTCCGCCCGACCTGCCCGAATGGCTGCGTCAGCTGCAGGCGTTCGGCATCTTCGCCGCCGGATATCTCGCGCGTCCGCTTGGCGGCATCATCATGGCCCACTTCGGCGACCGCGGCGGGCGCAAGCGCATGTTCATGCTGAGCGTGCTGCTGATGGCCGTGCCGACCTTGCTCATGGGCCTCCTGCCGACCTATGCCGACATCGGTCTTGCCGCACCGTTGTTGCTGCTCGGGCTGCGCATGTTGCAAGGCGCGGCAGTCGGCGGCGAGGTGCCGGGAGCATGGGTGTTCGTGTCCGAACACGTGCCGCCGTCGCGCGTCGGTTTCGCCTGCGGCACCCTGACCGCGGGTCTCACCTTCGGCATCCTGCTCGGCTCGCTCGTCGCCAGCGGCGTCAACGCGACGTGGACGAAGGATGAGGTGCTGGCCTGGGCCTGGCGCATCCCGTTCGTGCTTGGCGGCGTGTCGGGCCTGCTCGCCGTATGGCTGCGCCGCTATCTCGCCGAGACGCCGGTGTTCGAGGAAATGCGCCGGCGCCGTGCGCTGGTCGAAGGTCTTCCGTTGCGTCGCGTGCTGGCTGGCTCGGGGCGCGAAGTCGCCACCTCGATGCTGCTGACCTGGATGCTCACCGCCGGCATCGTCGTGGTGATCCTGATGACCCCGACCTTGGTGCAGAACCTCTTTGCCATCGTCCCGGTCGATGCCGCGCGCGCGAACAGCCTGGCGACCTTCATGTTGGTCATCGGCTGCATTGCCTACGGCCTCGGCGCCGACCGCTGGGGCTATCGCCGCATGCTGCTCATCGGCGCCTTCGCAGTCGCCGCGACCACGGCTCTGCTGTACATGGGCACGCGCGCCGCGCCGGAACGCTTCGCCACGTTCTATGCAATCGCCGGCTTCGCTGTCGGCGTGGTCGGCGTCGTCCCGACCGCCATGATCCATGCTTTCCCACCACCGATCCGCTTCTCCGGCATCTCATTCGCCTACAACATCGCCTACGCGATCTCCGGCGGCCTTACCCCACTCGCCGTCGCCACCTGGATCCGGCATGAGCCGAATGCGGCGGTGTACTACGTGGTGCTGGCGTGCGTGGCGGGGGTGATCGGGACATGGTTTGGCGTACGTCGCCCATCGCGCGGATAATCCGTCGATGACCCACGACACCAGGTCCTTCGACGCCCTCATCATCGGCGCCGGCCACAACGGCCTCGTCTGTGCGGCGTATCTCGCCAAGGCGGGGTTGAGGGTCTGCGTGCTCGAACGCCGCGGTGTGGTCGGCGGGGCGGCGGTGACCGAGGAGTTCCATCCGGGGTTCCGCAATTCGGTTGCGGCGTACACGGTGTCGCTGCTGCAGCCGAAGGTGATCCGTGACCTCGACCTGCACGCGCATGGCCTGCGCATCGTCGAGCGTCGGCGCAACAACTTCCTGCCGCGACCGGATGGGTCGTATCTGCTGACTGGTGGCGGGCAGACCCGGGACGAAGTGGCGAAGTTCTCCCGGCGCGATGCCGAGCGCCTGCCGGAGTACGAACGGCGCCTCGATGCGATTGCCGATGTATTGCGCGCGCTTGCGCTCGAGCCGCCGCCGAACGTCACCGATGGCGGATGGTGGAAGGCGTTGCCCGAGCTCGTGCGCGCCGGCAAACTGGGCAAGCGCCTGCATGGGCTCGATGCCTCGCTACGCCAGGAACTGCTGGACCTGTTCACCATCTCGGCGGCGGAATACCTCGACCGCTGGTTCGAGAGCGAACCGATCCGCGCCGTGCTTGGCTTCGACGGCGTGGTCGGCAATTTCGCCAGCCCGTACACGCCGGGCAGCGCCTACGTGTTGCTGCATCACGTGTTCGGCGAGGTCAATGGCATCAAGGGCGCCTGGGGCCATGCGATCGGCGGCATGGGCGCGATCACGCAGGCGATGGCCAGGGCCGCGCTTGCGGCCGGCGCGGAAATACGCACCGATTGCGGTGTGCGCGAAGTAGTCGTCGAGGGCGGTCGCGCGGTCGGTGTCGTCACCACGCAGAGCGACGTGCTGCGCGCGCGCGCGGTCGTAGCCAACGTCAATCCGAAGCTGCTCTACGAACGCCTGCTCGCATGCGATGTCGTGCCGGCGCCGACGCGCGAGCGCATGGCGAACTGGCGCTGCGGCTCCGGCACGTTCCGCATGAACGTCGCACTGGATCGCCTGCCGGACTTCACCGCATTGCCGGGCGAGGGTGACCACCTGACCGCCGGCATCATTCTCGCGCCGAGCCTCGACTACATGGACAGGGCCTGGCGTGACGCTGTCGCAAGCGGTTGGTCACGTGAGCCGATCGTCGAAATGCTGATCCCGTCCACGCTCGACGATTCGCTCGCGCCACCCGGAAAACATGTCGCCAGCCTGTTCTGCCAGCACGTCGCGCCGGTGCTGTCGGGCGGGCGTTCATGGGATGAGCATCGCGAGGAAGTCGCCGACCTGATGATCGCCACGGTCGACCGCTACGCACCGGGCTTTGCCGCCAGCGTCGTTGGTCGCCAGATCAAGAGTCCGCTCGACCTCGAGCGCGACTTCGGCCTGATCGGCGGCGACATCTTCCATGGCGCGCTCAGCCTCAACCAGTTGTTCAGTGCCCGCCCGATGCTCGGCCAGGCCGGCTATCGCGGTGCGTTGCCGGGCCTCTACCTCTGCGGTGCAGGCACGCATCCCGGTGGCGGCGTCACCGGCGCGCCGGGGCATAATGCCGCGCGCGTGCTCATCAAGGATCTCGCCTGAAAGGTTGCATGCGGAATGGAACAGAGAAGGCTTTCGGTTCCCCGCTTCGCAGGGGCAGGAAGCTGATGCCGCAAGTACGTTCTGAAAGAACTCGATAGCTACCAACAAGAACTGCCTCAAAGGAGGATTGCATGAAGAAGTCCTGGCTCGTTGCAACCGGTGTCCTCGTATTCGTGTTTGGTGTCGGTACCGGCATGGCCGCGAAGAAGACGCTCGATGCGAACACGTACACCGGCATGGAGAAGACGGCGGCCGGCAAGGCCCTGCTGACCGAAGCGCTCGCGCAGGCCGGCAAGGGCAGTTGGGAACGCATCGGCGTCGGGCGCGTGTACCTGCTCGCCGGAATGAAGGAGGAGGCGAAGGCGATCTTCGACGCCGTGCTCGTCAAACCCGACGCCAGCGACATCCTGCGCATTGCACGCGCATACCGCGAGGCCGGAGACTGGCAGAGCGCCAAGCCGCTGTTCGATCGATTTGCTGCCGAGAACCCGAAAGACCAGAACGACATCGCCGAGATCGGCGCCTACATGATGCTGGCCGGCGACCGTGCTCGTGCCGAGGCGCTGTTCGCGCAGTCGTTCTCCCGTGGGGAATCGATCTGGGCAACGCTTGCGGCGGCGGCGGGATATCTCGGGGTTGTGCCGCAGGATTGAGGTGCATGGTATGCCAGTCGGCCTCCGGGTCGGAGGAGATCGAGCGGGGTGATGCAGGGCTGAATCTGCGTGCGTTACCCTGACTCGAGATACTCGACCCAGCGGCGACCCTTGTCCACGGTACGCGCGGCGAAGTTTCGTTCCGACGCATGGCCGGCACGACGGTTCCCTCCGTCGCGCCGGCCCCTCACTTCATCGTCACCGGTTGTTTCAGCACGCCATCCAGAGCGCCGAACACGGTGAGCTTGTCGACCTTCCCGGTCCGAAACCCGAACGACCACGACACACGACAATCGCATGTTCCACACCATCGCCCTTTTCGGCACCGGCCTGATCGGTGGTTCGTTCGCGCTGGCGCTGCGGCGTCGGCATCCGGCGACGCGGATGGTCGGTTTCGATCGCGATCTCGATGCCGCGCGCCGCGCGCTCGAGCTTGGCGTCATCGACACGATTGCTGCCGATGCGGCCGAAGCGGTGCGCGATGCCGATCTCGTGTTCCTGGCCGTGCCGGTCGCGCAGGTCCCGAGCTTGCTGGGGGGGATCGTCGATGGCTTGCGCGACGATGCGCTGATCACCGATGCCGGCAGTACCAAGGGCGATGTCGTTGCTGCGGCGCGCGCCAAGCTCGGACCGCGCATCGAGCGGTTCGTGCCGGGGCACCCGATCGCGGGGCGCGAGGTGCATGGACCCGATGCGGCACTGGCGACGCTCTACGACGGGCGCGCCGTGATTCTGACGCCGCTGGCCGAGAACGCACCACAGGCAATCGCGCGCGTGCAGGCGCTGTGGGCGGACTGCGGAGCGCGCGTGACGACGATGCCGGTTGCGCAGCATGATCGTGTACTGGCTGCGGTCAGTCATCTGCCGCACATGCTCTCGTATGCGCTGGTCGCACAGATTGTCGACAGTGCGGATGCTGCACTCAAACTTGGCCTGGCCGGTGCCGGCTTCCGCGATTTCACACGGATTGCGGCAAGCAGCCCGGAGATGTGGCGTGACGTCGCCCTGGCCAATCGAGAGGCCCTGTTGGCCGAACTCGATGACTACATCGCGCTGGTGGCGGGCCTGCGCGCTTCGATCGCCGGCAGCGATGGCGAGGCACTTGAGGCCCTGTTCGACAAGGCCAGCCGTGCGCGCTCGGCCTGGAAGCCCGCCGGGCCGGACGTGTCGGCATAGCGTCGCGGCCGTGTGCCAGCCTGCGCGAGGGAATCCATGATTGCCAACACGATCGTCGCCACCGATGCCGGCGTCGAGGCCTATCTCGCTGCGATTGAAGACCCCAAGCGCCGCGCCGACTGCGATGCCATCGTCAAGCTCATGCGCGCGGTGACGAAGAAGCCGCCGGTGATGTGGGGCAGCAGCATCGTCGGCTTCGACAGTTACCACTACCGCTACGACAGCGGTCGCGAAGGCGACTGGTGCGTGACCGGCTTTTACTCACGCAAGGGCGACATCAGCGTGTACCTGGTCGCTGCGGGGCCGAAACAGGAATCCCTGCTGGCCAAGCTCGGCCGCTACAGGATCGGCAAGTCCTGCCTCTACCTGCGCAGCCTCGCCGATGTCGATGTGAAGGTGCTGCGCGAACTCGTCGAGGATTCCGTGGCCGAGGTGAAACGACGCCACGGTTGATCGCCTCGTGGGAGCGGTTTCAGTCGCGATCACTGTCCATCGCTGCGCGGTCCTCGCGCAACCTGCGCGGCACATACGGCAATGTGGCGATCAGTGCATCGGCACGGGCGATGGCGTCCCCCGACGGTTGGCTGCCCGCATGCAGGCAGCTCGCGAGCAGTAGTTCGGCGCTGGCCTGCTCGGGGCGCAGCGCGCTGCCGCCGCGGGCGAGGGCGGCGATCACGACGGGCAGGTGTTCGACAACTCGGAGGCAGTCGCCGTCGGCGGCGGCGATGCGTTGCGCGACGAGGTGCACGCGCGCGGTGCGCGGGTCGAGCGTGGCCGGATCTTCAGGAAAGACGACTTCGCCGAGCGTGCCGCGCGCTTCGCCGGGCTTGCCGGCGCGCAGCAGGTGCTCGGCCAGCGCGGCACGCGCGAGGCGTGCATCGGCATGTTCGGGTCCGAACGCGGCCTCGAGCACATCCTTCGCGCGGCGTTGTTCGAGCAGCGCATCGGCATCGCGGCGCTGTTCGACGAGCACGCCGGCCAGGCCGAAACGGGCGACACCGGCGAGGTAGTGGTCCGCACCGAGCGCGGCTTCGGCGGCGGCGAGTGCGGCCTGCTGGTCGCGTGCGGCCTCGTCGATGCGGCCGATGCTGCGCTCGATGCCGGCGAGGTTGCCGAGCATCGTCGCAACCGTCGGATGCGCCTCGCCCCAAGCCGTGCGTGCGACCGCGAGCGCCTCGCCCAGGCGCGTGATGGCGGCATCGTGGCGGCCCTGCGCGTAGTCGAGCATGGCCAGCGAGTTGAGGCTGCTGGCGACATCGGGATGGTGTTCGCCGAGTGCGGCGCGTTGGGTGACGAGCGCTTCCTCGTAGAGCGTGCGCGCGGAGGCGGTGTCGCCGAGGCGTTGCCTTGCCACGGCGAGGTCGAAGCGGCTTTGCGCGACATCGGGATGGCGTGCGCCGAGCAGGAGCGTGCGCGTGCGCAGCGCCCCGTCGAGCAAGTCGGCGGCTTCCTTCGCATTGCCGCGCTGGATCAGGACGACCGCGAGATCGTGTTCGAGGCCGGCGGTCAGCGTATGCACATCACCATGCACGTCGCGCGCCCGTACGAGCGCATCGCGCAGGGCCTCCTCGGCGCGATCGAGATCGCCGGCACGGAAACGCACGCGGCCGAGCGCGGCGGTGTCGCGCAGCAGCAGGTCGGCATCGTCGCGGTCGGCGGCCAGGGCCTCGGCGAGCAGGGCCAGCGCAGCGTCGGGATGGCCGCGCTCGGCCAGCAGTTCGGCAAGACGCACGCGTGCGCCGGCCTTCGCGCGCGCGTCCGGCGCTTCGGCCAGGGCCGAACGCAGCGCACTTTCGGCTTCGTCGAAATGGCCTTGCGCGGCGAGCACGTTGGCCTGCTCGAACGCCGCCGCATGGCGCGCGGCCGGATCGCTGGCAACGGCGTGCGCGCGCGTGGCCAGCGCGGCGGCGCGATCGAGCGCACCGAGCTGGCGCCAGGCACCGGCCAGCACCGTGCTCAACTCGGCTTCCAGTTGCGGCTGCTGCGCGAGCGTTTCGGCCAGGCGTGCCTCGCCGCGTTCGAGCAGTTCGCGCGCACCGACCTCGCGGCCGCGGCTTTCGTCGGGCGTGACGCCGGAGAACAGGGCCAGCACGAAATGCTTTGCCGCATCGGCGCGCGCGGCTTCACGTAGCGCCTGCGTGGCGGCTTCGCGCGCGTTGCGTGATTCATTGACGGTGGCGACGATGCCGGCGGCGAGGCTCAGCACCAGCAGCACGGCGAGCGCGCTTGCGGCACGATGTCGGCGCAGGAAACGCGCGAAGCGATAGCCCGGCGATGGTCGCCGCGCGAGCACGGGACGTTGCGTGCGGTGTCGGCGAAGATCCTCCGCGAAGGCCTCGACGCCGGCGTAGCGTCTTGACGGGTCGCGTGCGAGCGCGACCGCAAGCACGGTGTCGAGATCGCCACGCAGGCGTCGCACAAGCGCGCGTGCGTTCGACGAGCGCGCGGTGGCGAAAGCCTGCGCATGCGTATCGGCGGCGAACAGCGCCGACGGCAGGCGGATGTCGCCATCGCCGTAGCGCTGCGGACGCAGGCCGGTCAGCAGCTCGTGCAGCAGCACGCCGAGCGCGTAGACGTCGGTCGCCGTGGTGATCGCGCCGCCGTCGAACTGTTCGGGCGCCGCATAGGCCGGCGTCAGCCGGCGCAGGCCGGTGCGTGTCGCCTCCGTGCGCGTGCTCGGGTCGAGCAGGTGGGCGATGCCGAAATCGAGCAGGCGTACGCGGCCGCCGTCATCGACCAGGATGTTGGCCGGCTTGAGGTCGCGGTGCACGACCAGGGCGCGATGCGCATGCGCGACCGCCGCGCAGATGTCGTCGAACAGGGCGAGGCGCGCGTCGACGTCGAGCCGGCGCGCGTCGCACCACGCCGTCAACGGTTCCCCGTCGACGTACTCGAGGGCGAACCACGGCACGCCGTCGTCATCGAAACCGCCGTCGATCAGGCGCGCGATGTGCGCGTGTTCTAGGCGCGCGAGGATGCGCCGCTCGCGGCGGAAGCGTTCCCGCTCGGCCGGATCGCGCACGCCGCTGCGCAGCAGCTTGAGGGCGACGCGCTGCACGTAGCCATCGACCTCGCGCTCTGCAAGGAACACGCTGCCGCTGCCACCCTCGCCGAGCAGGCGCACGATGCGATAAGGGCCGACGATCTGTGGCCACGCCACCGGCGGCGCGTCCTCGAGCAGGGCGCGGGTGACGCGGCCGTCTTCATCGTCGAGGATGCCGGCCGCGGATTCGTGCGCGAGCAGGTCGAGCAGGGCCGTGCGCAGTTCGTCGTCGATGGCGAGCGTGGCGATGACGGCCTCGCGTTCATCCGGCCCGGCGTCGAGCACGCGGTCGAGCAGCGGGGCCAGTTCCGCCCAGCGCGCCGCCGCGGGATTCATGCTGCCGTCTCGATCGCCGTGTGCAGGAACAGGCGCGCCTTCTGCCAGTCGCGCACCACGCTGCGCGCGGTGATGCCGAGCACGGCGCCGGTCTCCTCGACCGACAGGCCGGCGAAGAAGCGCAGCTCGACCACGCGCACGAGGCGCGCATCGACTTCGGCGAGCTGGCTCAAGGCGGCATCGAGTGCGAGCATCTCGCCGGCGATGGTTTCGGCCGGAATCGACTCGGCTTCGCGATCGAGCGGCAGCTTGCTGCCGCCGCGC